>JANPGB010000646.1:0-4557 GCA_031423695.1 Verrucomicrobiota bacterium | reverse complement strand
CGTTTTTGGAGAAATTGCGGAATTTGTGGATGCGCTTCACAGCGACGTTGTTTTGTTTCTTGATGTGGTTGAGCAACGGCTTGGTGACGCGCTGTTCTTTTTGATCGTCGAACCTGAGCTGCACGGAGTTGTAGCCGTCTTTGCCGGCCTGCGTTTTGACCTGCAGCACGCGGTTCGGACCAGCGAGTACAACGGTGACGGGGATCAACGCGCCATTCGCATCATAGACGCGCGTATGGCCCAATTTTTTTCCTAAAAGTCCTAGTGGCATAAGCGTCAGATCTTGATGGTGATGTCCACGCCCGCGGGCAGGTTGAGCTTCTTGAGCTCGTCCACGGTCTTGGCAGTCGGCTCGATGATATCGATGAGCCGCTTGTGGGTGCGTTGTTCAAAGGTTTCCTGTGACTTCTTGTCCGAGTGCGGCGAGCGCAGCACGGTGAAGCGTTCGATCCGCGTGGGAAGCGGGATCGGTCCGGCCACGCGGGCGCCGGTGCGTTTTACAGTGTCCGCGATTTCGCGCGCGGACTGGTCTATGACGCGATGGTCGTAGGCCTTGAGTCGGATCCGTATT
Organism: Verrucomicrobiota bacterium; assembly: GCA_031423695.1. Taxonomy (GTDB): domain Bacteria; phylum Verrucomicrobiota; class Verrucomicrobiia; order Limisphaerales; family CAIQOK01; genus CAIQOK01. The sequence continues at coordinate 3,986 of JANPGB010000646.1, read as the reverse complement.
TTTTGTCCAGCCATATAAAAAGAACGATTTTAGGTTTATGGGTGTTGTTAAGTTCTGGCCGCCGGCTTCTTGGAAGCGGCATCCAAAATTGTCGTGAGCACGCTGTTGGGCACCTGCGCGAAGGTCAACGGCTCCATGGAATAGGAAGCGCGGCCTTTCGAGAGCGAGCGGATCGCCGTGGCGTAGCCAAACATTTCGGCCAGCGGCACCTGCGCGTTTAGGACGGTCTGGCCATTCTTCCCTTCGATGCTGACAATCGTGCCGCGCCGACGGTTGATGTCGCCGAGCAGGTCGCCCTGGTATTCGTCGGGCGTGGTGCATTCCACTTTCATCAGCGGTTCGAGCAGGATCGGGCCGGCCTTCTTGAACGCGTCTTTCAAAGCGAAAATGCCCGCCATGCGGAACGCGAGTTCGTTCGAGTCCACTTCATGGAACGAGCCGTCCACGACCTCAACTTTGATGTCAATGACCTGGTAGCCGGCATACACGCCGCCCTTGATGGCTTCCTCGATGCCGGCGATAACCGCCGGAATGTATTCCTTGGGAATCGTGCCGCCGACGATTTCGTCCACCACTTCCACGCCCTTGCCTTTTTCATTCGGCGCGACGGTGATGCAGGCGTGGCCGTATTGGCCTTTGCCGCCGGATTGACGGATGAACTTGCCTTCGCCCTCGGCCTTTTTGGTGATCGTCTCGCGATACGCAATCTGCGGCGCGCCCGTGTTGGCTTCGACTTTGAATTCGCGCTTGAGCCGGTCAATAATGATTTCCAAGTGCAGCTCTCCCATGCCTGCGATGATGAGCTGGCTGGTTTCCTCGTTCGTGAAACAGCGGAAAGTCGGGTCTTCTTCAGCGAGCCGCTGCAAGCCTTCGGACAACTTGTCGCGGTCCTGCTTGGTTTTCGGTTCGACGGCCATCGAGATGACCGGCTCCGGGAAGGTCGGCGGCTCGAGCGTCACGTCAAAATCTTCATCGCACAACGTGTCACCCGTGGTGATGTTGCGCAGACCGACGAGCGCGGCGATGTCGCCCGCATAAACCTCGTTGATGTCCTTGCGTTCGCTGCCTTGGATGACCATGAGGCGGGAAACACGTTCGCGTTTGCGCGTGCGCGGATTGTAAATCGTGTCGCCTTTTTTCAGGTGGCCGGAATAAACGCGGAAGAAAACCAGTTTACCCGCGAAAGGATCGGTCCAGAGTTTGAAAGCGAGCGAGCAGAATTTTTCGTGGTCATTCGTCGGCACCTTGACTTCCACGTCCGTGCCAAGTTCGTGACCGGTCGCGGGGGGAATGTCCAGCGGGCTGGGCAGATAATCAATGACCGCGTCCACCAAAACTTGCACGCCCTTTTTCTTGAACGCCGAACCGCAGAGCACGGGCACGAGTTCAATCTTGCAGGTGAGCCGGCGAATCGCCGCCTTGAGCACCGGTGCCGAGATGGGTTTTTCCTCCAGCACGAGGTTTTCGATTTCCGAATCCTTGTTGGAGACGGCATCAATCAACTCCGCGAGCGCAGCCTGGGCGCGTTCCTGGTCGGCCGGAGCAATGTCCCGGATTTCGTAGTTGAGACCCTCATTGGCCTCGCCCGGTCCCCAATAAATGGTCTTCTGGTTGACGATGTCAATCACGCCTTCAAAACCACCTTCGACCGGCTTGCCTTCAAACTCACACGGCCCCTGGCCGAGCGGCAGGAAAATCGGGAAGGCATACGCGCGCAGTTTCGTGCGCATGTCATTCAAGGCGTTTTCAAAATTCGCGCCGATGCGGTCCATCTTGTTCACGAACGCGATGCGCGGAACATTGTATTTCGTCGCCTGACGCCAGACGGTTTCCGATTGCGGCTGCACGCCGGCAACGCCGCAGAACACCGCGACCGCTCCGTCCAGCACGCGCATGGAGCGCTCGACTTCAGCGGTGAAATCCACGTGTCCGGGCGTGTCAATGATGTTGACGCGATGCGGGACGTTGTTGAACGCCTTGAAGATCTTGTCTTCGCCAGCCTTGGCGCATTTCTGGGTCCAGAAGCACGTCACGGCGGCAGAGGTAATCGTGATGCCGCGTTCCTTTTCCTGCTCCATCCAGTCCGTCACGGTGTTGCCGTCATCCACGTCGCCGATCTTGTGGATCAGTCCGGTGTAAAACAAAATCCGCTCGGTGGTCGTGGTCTTGCCGGCGTCAATGTGCGCGGCAATGCCGATGTTGCGGGTACGTTCGAGCGTGTACTCACGGTTGGGCGAGTTCACGGGTTTGGCTTCGGTCGCGGCTTGCATGTCAAATGTTCCTGTCTTAGAGAATAAAAACGCCCCGTCGCAACTCGCTTCGGGGCGCGTTCAAAGTTTTTCTACCAGCGGAAATGGGCGAAGGCTTTGTTGGCCTGGGCCATCTTGTGGACTTCGTCCCGTTTGCGGATCGCGTTGCCCTGGCCTTGATAGGCTTCCAGAATTTCGGCCGCGAGCGCCGCCTTCATCGGGATGCCCTTGCGCGCATCGGCAAAATCCACCAACCAACGGAGGGCGAGCGCGAACTGCCGGTCGCTGGCCACTTCGATGGGCACCTGATACGTCGCACCACCAACGCGGCGGGGCTTGATCTCGAGGCGGGGCTTGGCGTTGTCCACGGCGCGCTGCAAAATTTCGAGCGGCGTGGTGGCCGGGTTCTTTTCGGAGATCTGGTCGAACGCACCGTAAACAATGCGCTGGGCCGTGCTCTTCTTGCCGGAGCACATGACCGTGTTGACCAGGCGCGCAACCAGCGTGCTGTTGAATTTCGCGTCGGTCGAAACCGGACGGCGGGAGGCTTGTCTTCTTCGGGACATGGTTCGTTAAAAAGTTAAGTCGTTGAAATTACTTGGCCGCGGCGGGCTTGGCCGCCTTCGGACGCTTCACACCATACTTGGAACGGGACACGCGGCGCTTCTCCACGCCGGCGGCGTCGAGCGTGCCGCGCACGATGTGATAGCGCACACCGGGCAAATCCTTCACCTTGCCGCCGCGCACGAGCACGATGGAGTGTTCCTGCAAGTTGTGGCCTTCATCGGGGATGTAGGCAATGATCTCAAAGCCGTTCGTGAGCCGCACCTTGGCGACTTTGCGCATCGCGGAGTTGGGCTTCTTGGGCGTGCGGGTCATGACCTGCAGGCAGACGCCGCGGCGAAACGGCGAGTTTTCCAAGGCGGGGGACTTGGACTTGTATTTGACCCGGCTGCGGCCCTTGCGAACCAGTTGATTGATTGTCGGCATTGCTGTCTAAATATTTGTTGTACGCCTGCTCCGGCGGCTTGCCGGACAAACGGAGCGCGGAATATAGCAACCCCAACTTTCAACGCAACAGGTTTTTTGAAGAATCTGACTTCGCCCGCATTTTGCCGTCATCCAACCGCGCCCGCCCTGGTTCCACCCGTATTCCGAAGCGGGAATCGGAAGCGATTGCGAAAGTCCTGTAACGCCGACATTCCAGCCGGCGGGTTCACGGAACATTCCGGTCCCGTGTTTCCAGAAACGGGCGACTGGAAAGTCGCCCGCACCCGCAGGCGGGAAAGCCTGCGCTACCGTTTCGTTCGCTCCGCAAGCTGCGGATTTTAGCCTAAAACAAAAGGGCGCGGCTTGAGCCGCGCCCGCGCCTGCCATCTTCTATCCTCCATCTTCCGCCATGTCCCGCCTTCATTGCGCCACGCTCAACGTCCCGGCATGGCCCGGATGATCCAGCGCATTCGCGGTCACCGTCACGCCCGGCTTGGTTGACGCATCCACCGTGGCCACGTAGCGCCACGCGTTCACTGCGGGATCAAACGTCGCCGTGCCGCTCTCCACCGGCGCTTGCGCGTTGTCCACGATGCTCACCCTCACCCCCGTCACCTCGATGTCGTCATGCGCCCTGACGAGGATCGCGTCGCCGACGTGCTTGTGATAACCGTTCAGGTCAATCTCATCCACCACCGGCGGCGTGAGAAAGTCGCCCAGCGCCAGCGCGAAGGCCGGTTTGTGAAC
>JANPGB010000645.1:0-4806 GCA_031423695.1 Verrucomicrobiota bacterium | reverse complement strand
AGGAAATTCCGACGGAAGCGCAAGTGCTGCATCGTTAGCAGTCCTTGCTCCGGCGGCTGCCCCAGATTCATCACCAGACGCGATGCGAACAAGATTTCCGCCCATCCTTGAAAAATTGCGCTTTATTCCAGAACCGGTTCGGCAATACTCGGTATCACAATATGAAATATTCCTCACGCATCGTTCGGAAAATGTCATGCGCAGGCCTGATTGCGCTGGCCATTTCCCCGGCGGCCTTCACCCATGAGCTCCCCGGCGGCGCGGCGCACGATTCGGATGTGACCAATGCGGTTCCGCTGCCGTTCGTGGTCGAGAAGCGCGGGCCGGTCCGCGCGCCCAAGGCCGTCCAGCTCGCGCCGGGAACGCCCGTCAGCGGCCAGGGCTTTTGGACATTCACCGCCGCGCGCAACCTCACGCCCGTGCCGCCCGCCGCGCTGCCGAAACTCGTCGGCGCGCACGGTACGATCATCGTGGATAAATCTGCGGACATGGTTTACTGGGGCTTGCAGGGCGTGGGTTGGATTGGGTTCAGCAACCGGCTGCAAGCATCGTGGATCGTCGCGGGCGACGGCGCGTTCACCAATGGCAACCTGCATGGCGCGGACCTCTGGCCGCGCAAAAAAAACGTCCCGCTCATCGCCGCCGCTGACAACGTCGCCGGGAAAATTTATCTGACTGACACGAGCTTTCAGCACGCCGAGGTTTTGCCCGCGCCCGAAGGCCAGCCGTACGCGAATGGCAAAGGCTTCAACCCGACCGACGTGGCGTTCGCGAACGGCAACGAATTGTGGATCACCGACGGCTACGGCAAGGCGTGGTTCACCTCCGCCGACGTTGCGCCGCTGAAATATCGCGGAAAGTTTTTTGGCGGGAAAAGTTTTTCGCAGACGCCGCACGGCATCACCCTGGATCCGCACGATCATTCACTGCTGGTCTCGGCGCGGCCCGAAGGGCAGCTCAAACGCTTCGACCCCGTCCGCGAACACGTCCGTGAAATTCTCGGCCTGCCCGCCGGCAGCACGGTTTGCGACGTGGACCTCTGGGGTGATTACGCGCTCGCGCCGTGCCTGGATGGCCCGAAAAAAACTCCCGGCCCAATCTACATCATCAATCTCAAGACGCGCAGCATCGTCGCCACCCTCAAGCCGAAGGAAGATCTGGGCTACACCGACGCGCAGCACATCCATGATGCCGCGTGGTATGTCACCGGCAGCGGACGCGACCAGGAAGTCTATGTGGTCTTCACCAACTGGAATCCCGGCGGCGTCGGCGCGCTGAAGTTGGTGAACGTGAGGGAATGATTCACCGCAAAGAACCCTGAGAGCGCAACGCGGACAATTCACCCAGAAACAATTCCGCGGTTTCGCTCTGCGATCCTTGTGTTCTTTGGGGTTGAAATCTTTACGCCAAAATCGCCTCGACCACTTTCCCTGAAACGTCCGTCAACCGGAAGCGGCGGCCCTGGAAAAAAAAGTTCAGCCGCTCGTGGTCCACGCCGAGCAGCTTGAGCATCGTCGCGTGGAAATCATGGACGTGGACGCCGTCCTTCACGAGGTTGTAGCTGAAATCGTCCGTCTCGCCATACACCATCCCCGGCTTCACGCCGCCGCCGGCCATCCAGATGGAAAAGCAGCGGGGATGATGATCGCGCCCGTAGTTGTCCGCCGTGAGTTTGCCCTGCGAATACGCCGTGCGCCCGAACTCGCCGCCCCAGACCACCAGCGTGTCGTCGAGCAGCCCGCGTTGCTTCAGGTCGGTGACGAGCGCCGCACTGGCCTGATCCGTTTCGCGGCATTGGGTCGTGATTCCCTTCGGTAAATCTCCGTGCTGATCCCAGCTTTGATGATAAAGCTGAATGAATTTCACGCCCTTCTCCGCCAGTCGGCGCGCGAGCAGGCAATTTGCCGCGAACGTGCCGGGCTTTTTGGAGTCCGGCCCGTAGAGTTCAAACGTCTCCGGCTTTTCCGAGGACAAATCCATCACGCCCGGCACGCTTGATTGCATCCGATACGCCATTTCGTATTGCCCGATGCGCGCGTCCATCTCGGTTTCGCCAAGCCGGTCCGCCGAATGCGCGTGCAGCTCCTTCAAACGATCCAACATCAGCCGCCGGTTCTCCGCCGTGACGCCGTCGAGATTGTTGAGATACAACACCGGCTCCTTGCCGCTGCGGAACTGCACACCCTGATGTTGCGACGGCAAAAAACCGCTGCCCCACAAGCGCGCGTAAAGTGGCTGATCCACCTTGCCCGGCGTGATCAACACCACGAACGACGGCAGGTTTTCGTTGTCGCTCCCAAGGCCGTAGTGGATCCACGAGCCGATGCTGGGCCGACCTGACATCTCCGAGCCGGTCTGGAAAAACGTGATGGCCGGATCATGATTGATCGCCTCGGTATACATCGAGCGCACAATGCACAAATCGTCCACAACTTGCGCCGTGTGGGGGAGCAAATCAGAAACCCATGTTCCAGCCTTGCCGTATTGCTTGAACCCAAACAGTGAACCCGCCAGCGGCAGCGACGACTGATTGCCCGACATGCCCGTGAGCCGCTGTCCCTGTCGCACGGAGTCTGGAAGCTGCTCGCCGTTGCGCTGATTGAGCAACGGTTTGTAGTCAAACGTCTCCATCTGCGACGGCCCGCCCGCCATGAACAAATAAATCACGCGCTTGGCCTTTGGTGGGAAATGAAATTGGCCGTTCAGGATGCCATGGTCCGCGCCAACTGCGGCTGCCGAGGCAAACAAACTGGCGGGCTTCATCAAGTTGGCCAGAGCAAGGCCGCCCAGTCCCATGCCGAAACGGTTGAGAAACATCCGGCGCGACAAGCCGGCGGCGGGCAACGGCCCGGTGCAGATTTGTTGGTTCATATTATTTGGAGCGCCGTTTTCATCTCTCCATCACAAATTCATCAAAGTTCATGATCGTGTTGACGAGCACCGTCGTCGCGGCGAAATCCGTGCGTGGCAGCGTCTCATCCCGTTTCGATTCGCCGGTCGCGAGCAGCTTGTCCGCTTCGCCGGGCTGCTTGGCGTAAAAACTTTTCTGCTCGGCGAACAACTGCCGCAGCACGCCGGTCTCTTTTTCATCCGGCAACCGTCCCGTCAAGTCGCGGAAGGCCTCGCGGATTTGCGCGTTCTCGTCTCCTGGAAAGTTTTTAAGCAGCCGCTGGCCCAGCACGCGCGCCGCCTCGACGAATTGCGGATCGTTCATCAGCACGAGCGCCTGCAACGGCGTGGTGGTGGTCTCGCGTTTGGCGGTGCAGACTTCGCGCGACGTGGCGTCGAACGTTAGCAGCGACGGCGGCGGCGCGGTGCGCTTCACAAACGTGTAGAGACTGCGGCGATACAGTTTGTCGCCCGTGTCCTGCGTGTATTTCGCGCCCGTGCCGGCGGCTTCCCAAAGTCCCGCCGGCTGATACGGCTTCACGCTCGGCCCGCCGATGGCGCGGTTCAGCAGACCGCTCGCCGCGAGCGCGCTGTCGCGGATCTGCTCGGCTTGCAGGCGCTGCTTCGGCCCGTGCGCCAGCAGCAGATTGAATGGATCGCGTTCAACGAGTTCGCGCGTGGCCTGCGACGACTGCCGGTACGTGGCGGAATTCACGATGAGCCGGTGCAATGCTTTCACGTCCCAGCCGTTGTCCATGAACCAGCCCGCGAGCCATTCGAGCAGTTCGGGATGCGTTGGCAATTTCCCCTGGCTGCCGAAATCGTCCGGCGTCGCCACGAGGCCGCGACCGAAGTGCAGTTTCCAGACCCGGTTCACCACGACGCGCGCGGTGAGCGGATTCTGGCGGTCCACCATCCACTGCGCGAGGCCGAGGCGGTTGCGCGGTGCGTTGGTGGGAAAAGCCAAAATGCTCGCGGGCGTGTCGCGCCCGACCGGTTCGCCGGGAGAATCATAAGCGCCGCGCTTGAGCAGAAAGGTCGGACGCGGCTGCGGCAGCTCCTGCATCGTCATGATTTCGGGGATGTCGTTGAGCAGCGCATTTTCCTGCGCGCGAAGTTTTTGCAATTCGGCCTGCGCCGCCTGATACGGCTCAGATTGACGGACGAGGAAATAATCAAACTGTTGTGCGCTGGTCGGGCGCGGCACTCCGTGCGTGCCGTCGGCGGGCAGAGGACTGCCCGCCCTACCCAAAACCTCCGCCGCCGTCAGCGCGACATCGAACACTTGCAGATCGTCAATCAAACCGTTCTTGAAACCGCTGTCGCGAAAACGGCCCGCCAGCGTGAGATGAACTTTGCCCACTTCCACGTCACCCCACTCCTTGCGATGCACGATGTCCTTGTACAGATGGTCGCGCACGACTTCGGTTTCGAGCGGAACCCCGTTGCGATAAAGTTGAAGGCCCGCCGCGCGGCTGGAACCATCGTAAGTCACGACGAGCTGCGACCACTCATTGGTCGGCAAAGAATTTTTCGCGCGCACGGCGATGGCGTTGCCCGGCCAGAAATGAATCAATCCAAAGAAGGGCCTGCCGTGATCCAACACGAGTTCATAGCCACGGCTGCCGGAGTCCGACCACGCACGCGAATGATGGAGCACCACGGCGCGGTCCTGCTGCTCGACTGGCTTGAACCGAAGGCTGAACGAAAACGGGTCAATGCGCGTGAAGTCCCCCACACCATTGCAGACGGCCTGGTTGTCGCCGCTGAACTGGAGCGCGAAGTTGGTGGCGGCAGGCATCCCGCCTGCCGTAGAGGGCGGAATCTTGCCGCCCGGAATGGCGCTTAAATTTTCAACGCGCACCAACTTGTCCACGCCCGTTCCGCCGGGCTGGAAGCCCGGCTCCACGGCAGGCA
>JANPGB010000644.1:0-1833 GCA_031423695.1 Verrucomicrobiota bacterium | reverse complement strand
AAAAAGGTGCTGCCGGAGATTCCCCTTTATTTCTGGCTGGGCAAAGGCTGCGAGGCCAATACCGCTGAATTTGTCTCCACGGTCAATTTTCAAAGCCGGCAGATGGGAAGCGGTACGGAAGCGCAAGAGATGTCGGGCGATTATCACAACGGCCCCCTGTCGGTGCTTATTCCCTTCGGGGTCTGGGGCATGATCGGCTGGCTCTGGTTCCTGGCCGCCGGCGTCCGCACCCTGTATTTGAATCATCGCCACGGCCCGACCCGGCTCCAAAGCGTGAACAGCTTCCTGCTCGCGCTCTTTCTGGCTCGGATCATTCTGTTCTTTGCTGTGTTCGGCGGATTTGAAACGGATCTGGCCGTGTTCACCGGGCTGGTCGCCCTGGGCATCTGCCTCAATGGCGGGGTGGCCCGGCCCGCGAAGGTTCCCGCAATGGCCGCGCGGCCCCGGAATCCCGCGCTCAAACAGCCGGTGCGTTTTGCCCCTAGCCTTCCGCGATGAAACGGAGCCATGGGATTGCCCTTGCCCGGACGCGGGCCCTGCGATAAAAACCTCCCCCGCATGTCTAGGCGCAAACAACTGGTGGTGATAATTGTTGCCGTGCTGCTCATCACGTCGGCCTTGAACCACCTGATTGCGCGGCAGTTCAAGATCTTTTCCAAGGCGGGCGAACGATTGGAGTTCGGTAATCCGGATGAAAAACGCCTTGGTTTCGCGGCGGGCTCTTCACTCACGTTCTATGGCATTGCCTGGAAGGATGTCGCCGAATCCCTCGGCCAAAAACTGGTTAGCTACGCCGTCCCGGGCGGCTCGGTGCGCGAGATGGAAGTGATGTTCCGGCGGCAACCTGCGGCGACCTGCACTTTCATCGGTATTTCCGCGTACGACATCAACGAGCATCACATCTCCAATTTCCGCGCCCAGCTCGTGCCGTTCACCGAGGAGGTCGGGAATCTATGGGCCGTCCGCGCGGACTGGGCCTACAGCAAAAAAGTGCTGTCCCAGTATCCCATGCAGTATGTCCGCGTTATTTTTCCCACCGCCGGACAATACGGGGCGGTGATGGTCAAGCTGCGGGAAATCCTTCGGGCCATTTTTCACACCCGCACGGAGCCGCAGAAGCCGTCCTCCGAAGGCGCGGTGATCACCGACAAGGGCAACAGCCAGACCAGCACGATTGCCGATTGGACGCCCGCCCACATGGAACGCACCATCGCGGACATCCGCTCCCATGCCGGCGGGGTGTTTGAATTTCACAGCACCAAACGGGCATCGCTCTTCCGCTTCATCCATGCGGCCGAAGCGCAGGGAAAAGTCGTCGTCCTCGTCATGCCCGAATCGCCGGTCTATAACGCCGAATTTCTGACGGAGGAAGTGCGCCATCGTTTTGACACGCTGCTGGCCGACGCGCAGAAAGAATCACCCTCCGCCGTCTGGGTCCGCCTTGATCAGGCACCGGAACTCAATTCCAACCAATACTTCTGGGACCTCGTTCACATGAACGCCGCCGGTCAGGCCATCGGCACAAAAATCCTGCTCGCCAAACTGGCCGCCGCCGGGATCACCAAATGATTTTCACTTCGATCGAGTTCGTCCTTTTTTTCCTCATCGTGGTGCTGGGCCAGGCGCTGCTGCCGAGCTTCCGCGCCGAGAAACGTTTTCTGCTCATCGCCAGTTACCTGTTTTACATTAGCTGGAACGTGCTCTGCGGCGGGCTGATTCTCTTCACTTCGGCGCTGGACTATTACGTCGGGCGAGGGCTGGGCGTCATTGAAAACCCCGCGCGCAGAAAATTGCTTCTGGTGGCCAGCCTCGTCGCCAACCTCGGCGTGCTCG
>JANPGB010000643.1:0-4941 GCA_031423695.1 Verrucomicrobiota bacterium | reverse complement strand
CGAAATCCCTGCCGAATCGGCGTCGAAACGGACGAAGGCGAGGCCCGTCAAAATGCCGCCCAGATGAGCCGCATGGGCGACTCCCCCGGCAAAGTCCGATTCCGGAAAGGCGATGCCGAGCCCGGCCATCACCAGACTGAGCGCCAGGAGATATTTGGCCCGCAGATTCACCGGAATGACGAACGCGACCAGGAGCGTCAGAGTCCGTTCCGGAAAAAGCATGGCGAACGCGGCGACCACCCCGAGAATGCCCGCCGAGGCGCCCACGACGGCCGAGCCGAAATATTGCGGCCAAATCAGGGCAACGAGTTCCTGAAACAAGCCGCCGATCACGCCGCTCACGAAATACATCGTGAGATAGCGCCGCAGGCCGAGGATCGCCTCGACTTCCCGGCCAAACATGTAGAGCGCCCAGCAGTTGAACACCAGATGCAGCAGGCCGCCGTGGAGAAATTGGAACGTCAGCAACTGCCAGAGGTAATAGTGGCGCAGGCCATCCAGACTCAGGGCGAAGTAAGTATTGACGAAAGCCGGTTTCAGCACGCCCTTCTGCACCACGAAGAGGACGGCGTTGACGATGACCAGCACGACCGTCGCCGTCCAGCGGAAGCGATAGCCCTCCGGTGGTTGCCGCATGTAATCCCGATTTTCCAGCATGATGAGTGAAAGTAGCCGTGTGTGCCGCAGGATTCAACGCACTTTTCGCCGCCACCACAGCATCCGCTCCAGACCGGTGCGGTTGGGATACGAGCGCGGCACCCATTCCTCCACCAGATCGAAATGCGGCGAGAAGCGTTGCCAGAGTTCCTCGCGGGTGGTGCCGAACGGCGGGCCGTCCTTGTCGGGGATCATATAGTTGACGGCGAGATACTGCCCGTCGGGTTTCAGCCAGCGGAGCAGGGCGCGGACATAAGCCTCGCGTTCATCCGGGTTGATCGCACAGAACAGCGTGTGCTCGAAAAGCCAGTCGAATTGCTGCGGGGGTTCGTCGCGCAAAAAGTCGGCGAGTTGAAACTGGGCGGTCAGTCCGGCGGCGGCAGTTTTTTCGGTGGCCAGACGGATGCCGCTGGGTGCGAGGTCAAAGCCGACGGTGGGAAAACTCGTTGCCGCCCACGCGCGAACATCGTGGCCGGTCCCGCAACCGGGAACACAGACGGTGGTGCGTGGCAGTTCAGGATGCGCTGCGAGAAAATCCACGAGGCCGGGCGATGCTTCGCCTTTCTCCCAGGGCATGTCGTTGGATCGATAGCGGGCTTCCCAGTATTCTTGGCTCATTGAATTCATGATGCGGGAAACACAAAACTTGCTTCGCGTTTCACGCGATGGCCCCGTCCACGAGTTGCACCACCCTGGGCGCGCGGGCGGCGACGGCAGCATCGTGCGTGGCAATGACGAGCGTGGTCTGACGCTCGGCGACCAGCGAGCAGAGCAGGTCAATGATTTCGCCGCCGGTGTGGGAGTCGAGATTGCCGGTGGGCTCGTCGGCCAGAATCAATTCAGGCCGGTTGATGAGCGCGCGGGCGATGGCGACGCGCTGGCGTTCGCCGCCGGAAAGTTCACGCGGGCGATGTTCCATCCGCTCTTTCAAGCCGACGCGGGTCAGCAGGTCGCGGGCGCGGGCGGCGGCTTGGGTCGCCGGCACGCGGGCGATGCGTGCTGGCAGGCAGACGTTTTCCAGCGCATCGAGCTCGGGCAGCAGATGGTAGGCTTGAAAGACGAAACCGATTTTGGAATTTCGCAACCGCGCGAGGTCGTTGGCGGAAAGCCCGGACAGATTTTTTCCGGCAAACCAGATTTCGCCCGTGTCCGGCGCGTCGAGTCCGCCGAGCAGATGGAGCAGGGTGCTCTTGCCGGCGCCGGACGCGCCGCGCAGGGCGACAAATTCTCCACGGGCGACGCTGAAATCCATGGCGCGCAAAACGGTCAGCGAGCGCTTGCCCATCGCGTAGGTTTTGCTGGCGGCCTTGGCGGCGACGAGCGGTTCACTCATAACGCAGCGCCTCCACGGGATTGAGCTTGCTGGCGTAGCGCGCGGGGAAGGCCGCCGCCGCGAGACAGATCAAGAGCGAGCCGCCGCAGATGATGGCGATGTCGCCGGGGACAATCTTCGCCGGCAGTTGCGCGAAGCCGTAAACGTCCGCCGGAAAAAGTTGAAAGCTCGTCAGCCGCCGCATCAGTTCGAGAAACTCGTTGCGATAATGCACGGCCAGCAGGCCCATCCCCACGCCGCTGGCGATGCCCCAGACGCTGACGATGAGGCTCTGCCCCATGAACACCCACATGACCTGGCGGCTGGTGGCACCGATGGCTTTCAGCAATCCAATCTCGCGCGTCTTCATCACGATGAACGTGATGGTGGTGCAGGTGATGCCGAACGCCGCGACGATGATGATGAAGAAAAGGATGTAGAGCATCAGGTCTTTCTCGACCATGACGGCGGCGAGGGTGGAGTTGGATTCGAGCCAGGTCAGGATTTCATAATCCGGGCCCAGCGTTTTGGTCAGTTCCCGTTTGGCGGCGTTCGCCTGGAAGGGATCGCGGAGCATTACGATCAAAGCGTGGACGTGATCACCGAGTTGATACATCTCCTGCGCATTGTCGAGCGAGACGGCGACAATGGAGGCGTTGTATTCCTCCCATCCCACGTCGAAGATGCCGCGCACTTCGTACTCGTCCGGCAGAATGGCCTCCTGATCCGCCTTGCCCCGGCTGTCCTTGAGCCGCTTGATTTCGTTCGGTGAATAAATATTCACGCGGTCGCCGACTCCGAGGTGCATGTTTCGGGCGAACGTGTTGCCGATGATCAGGCCGCGGCCGCTCACGTCAAATTTTCCATCCACGATGCTCGTGGGCAGGGTGCTGACCGTGGGCTCCAGTTCGGCATCCACGCCGCGCACCCACGGCGCATAGACGCTGGACTGGCCGTCCTTGGTGGAGCTTTCCAGCAACACCTGGCCGAGCACAATCGGGGCGGCGGATTTCACCCGAGGATTGAGGGCGAGGGTTTTGATGACTTCGGGGTAGTTGGTGAACAGGCCGCTCGTCTGGGAGATTTTCAGGTGCGCGTTGAAGCCCAGGATGGTGTCGCGCATCTGCTGGTCGAACCCGCTCATCACGCTGATGACGATGATAAGCACCGCGACGCCCAGGGCGACGCCCAGGACGGAAATCAAAGTGATGACCGAAACGAACGTGCGCTTGGGCCGCAGGTAACGCAGCGCGAGCAGCAGTTCAAACGGGAGTCCAGACATGCGCGGAAGCTAGACAGACGGTGCGCGGGTGTCAACGAACGTCGCGTCGCAGAGTTTTTTGGCTGGGGCATGTGGGTGCAGCCTGACACTTTGCTTGATTGGGCCGTTGGCGGGCGGCGAGACCGGCGACTGGGACGTCGCCTGCGCTGCGTAGCGCCGACATTCCTGTCCGCCGGTTCGGGGGACTTGCCCGTCCCCAGTTCAGCACAGCGCCGAACATTCCTCTGCCATGCGTTCCGGACGCTGACACTTGCAACCGGCCGGACTCGCACCTACCTTGCGCCCGCAATGTCGAAATTGTCCGCCCATTCGGTGATCCGCCTGCGCGGCGTGCGTCACAACAATCTGAAAAATTTTGACCTCGACCTGCCGCTCAACCAGTTGATCGTCATCACGGGCTTGAGCGGTTCGGGCAAGAGTTCGCTGGCCTTCGACACGCTCTTTGCTGAGGGGCAGCGTCGCTACATCGAGACGTTCTCACCGTACGCGCGGCAGTTCTTCGACCGCATGGACAAGCCGCAGGTGGACAGCATCGAGGGCATCCCGCCGGCCATCGCCATCGAGCAGCGCAACGCCGTCAAATCCACGCGCTCCACTGTCGGCACGATGACGGAAATCTGCGACCACCTGAAAGTCTTGTGGACGCACCTCGCGCAGTTGCGTTGCGGAAAGTGTGGGCAGATTGTCCGGCCGGATTCGCCGCAAGGCATTTGGGAAAACTTTCATCCGTCCTCGTCCTCCTCGAATCAGGAGAAACGGAAAGCCGAGGGCGGGGACGAGAACCAAGGACGAGGACGGACTGAAGCGCGGGAAGTTCTCGTCACCTTCGACGTGCCGCTGTCGGAAAAGCTTTCGTTGGAGGAATCGCTCGCGCTGATTTCCAAGCAGGGTTACCAGCGGATTCTGATCGGAAGCGAAATTTTCCGCTTGGAGGAAGTTTCGGGGAAAGCGGAAAGTGGAAAGCCGAAAGCGGCAATCACCGTCGTCCAAGACCGTGTCAAACTTGCCACCGCCAGCCGCGCGCGTTTTGTCGAAGCCTGCGAGCAGGCTTATCATTTCGGCAAAGGCAGGTTAACGATTTGGGAAATCCGTCTTCCAGCTTCCGTTCTCCATCCTCGGCTGTTCTCCAACCGCCGTCACTGCGCCCCCTGCGACCTTGAATACGGCGAACCATCTCCGGCGCTGTTCAGTTTCAATCATCCGCTCGGCGCGTGTCCCGCCTGCAAGGGTTTTGGCCGCACTATCACGATTGATTACCACCGGGCGATTCCCGACCGCGCGCTCACGCTGGCTCAGGGCGCGGTCAAACCTTGGCGCGGCGGTTTCAGCGCGGAATGCCAGGCCGACCTGAAGAAGTTCTGCAAGCTCCGCGAAGTTCCGATGAATGTGCCGTTTCACGAACTTCCTCCCGGACACCAACGCTGGGTGCTCGAAGGGGATGAGGATTACGGACTCGATGAAGATCATCAGTGGCCGCGCTTTTGGTATGGCGTAAAAGGCTATTTCAAGTGGCTTGAAAGCAAGTCCTACAAGATGCATGTGCGCGTCTTGCTCTCGCGATATCGCGCCTACACCCAGTGCCCGGCATGCAATGGCGCGCGATTTCAGCCGGAGGCGTTGCTCTATGTTCTCCCCGTGGCGGCGTCCCGGCAGAGCGCTGTCATTCAAACTGAACGCCAGTCAGCGGCGC
>JANPGB010000642.1:0-1861 GCA_031423695.1 Verrucomicrobiota bacterium | reverse complement strand
AGCCTAGACGAAGCGAGCGGCACACGTAACGACAGCATCGGTTCAAATAATCTTGCCCCTAGCAATGGTGTTGGCAGCGCGACTGGCATCGTCGGCAACGCGGCTGATTTTGAAAAGGACAACAGCCAATACCTGAGCATTTCAGGCGCGGCACAAAACGGCTTGGATATTACTCAAGACCTCACCGTAATCTCATGGGTGAAGCCAGAGTCCACATCTGCGCTGACTTTCTTGGACAAGAACGGGAACGGCGAAGGATACAATCTGAACACTTTGACGGGCAGCGCATATTCCATGGATGCGTATGGGTCTTCCGCTGTGTCCACTACACTAGCGAGCGTTGGGGTATGGCAGCATGTCGTCGGTGTTCGTGACCGGGCTCAAATAGCGATTTGGATCAATTCCGTACCGGAGAACTCTACTGTCCAGACAGCGGGATTGAATAATACAGCGACAAACTTCTACCTTGGCAGGCATTACTCCCTCGGTTCCCGCTATTGGGATGGTCTGTTGGACGAAGTCATTGTCGCCCAGCGATGGTTCAGGCCAGAAGAGATCAAGGCGGTTTACAACAAAGGCATTCAATGGTCAACCGGCCCTTGCTGTCACGATTCCGGACGGCCCGGAAATCACTGTTGAACAGCCCGTTGGGACCAGTCTTACCGATGCCGTGAGCACGGTGGACTTTGGCGCTCGCCCGGTCGGCACCAGCGCAGATTTAACCTTCACCGTCCGAAACATCGGCAATATGAATCTTACCGGCTTGGGGATAACGATCGGCGGCACCAATCCGAGCGACTTCAGCATCATCGCCAGCCCAACTGCACCCGTTCTGCCAGGAGGAACAACCACTTTTACAGTGCGGTTCACACCGGGCGCGGAAGGGCCGCGCAGTGCGGGCCTGCACGTCGCCAGCAACGACGCGGACGAGAGCCCTTTTGACCTTAATCTGAGCGGAGCGGGTTCAATATCCTTGCAGGTTGCCGGGAGCCTAACGGTGAACGAAGGCGGCACCAACATCTTGTCTGTGAATTTGAGCACTCCGCCAATTGGAAACGTGACTGTCGTTGCCGCGTTCAACTCCGGTGACGGCAACTTAAGCGTTAGTTCAGGAGCCAGTCTTATCTTTACTCCAGCCAACTGGAACGTCGGACAGAATATCACCTTTGCCGCCGCAGAAGACGACGACGGCCTGAATGGACAAGCAGTGTTTCAGATTTCTACAAACAATTACGCCGCTGCGTCCGTCACCGTCGTGGAGGCGGACAACGATATCGGCGTTCCGGTGGTTCTTGCTGGCCCTGTCAGTGGCAGCTATGACTTTGGCGGACGCGATGTGGTGATCCACGATGTGACGCTCGACCCATTCGATGGCCGCGTTACACCAGCAGACCATTTGCTTGAGTCGCCCGGTGTTGCTGGTGACGGGAATTCAAGTGGCAGCTTCCGTGTTTATGCTCACTCGATCATCGTGGACGGAACCGTTGATGCCTCGGTAAGGGGTTTCGGCGGTGGCGGTGGCGGCGGGGGAGCGGCTACTGGCTCTTATGGGGCGGGCGCCGGCGGTGGGGGAGCGACTGGGATAGGTTTGGAAACGAGCGGGACCGCCGGCTTCCGGGGCAGTACGGGTTCCGCTCCTACAGGAAACGGTGGTGCCGGCGGCAAGGGTGGCGGTATCGGGGGTGTCAACGGAGGCCCGGGCACCATCGGATCCCCGGGAGGAACCGTAGCCTATCCCGGTGGCACAGGTGGCACAGGCGGCGGCCCTTTCCCCGGCGCAGGCGGAGTCGGTATCGGCGCAAACGGCTCGCGCGGGGGCTATGCGTTCTCCGAAACAAATGGCGACAGTTCGACTGGATTC
>JANPGB010000641.1:0-5369 GCA_031423695.1 Verrucomicrobiota bacterium | reverse complement strand
GCCGCGCGCGGCCACGCCGTTGCACCGCCGGTTTTGCTGCGGGTTGGCGCAGGCTGCGGTCATTCCGTTTTTTGTGCTGCTACACATGGCCGACTGGCTCGCGCCGTTTTTCGTCTATCACTATTTCACCGGCGACGAGGGCGACAGCCTTTCTTGGGCAGTGGCGTATTCGTTGGGCACTTTTGCACTCGCCCGGCTGGCGAATTTCGGCATTGCCATTGCCGGCAAGCGGTGGCTGGCGGGCCGTTTGGATCCGGGCCGCTATCCGCTCTGGGGCGTGACCTATTTCCGCTGGTGGCTGGCGGACAAGTTCTGCGAGCTGCCGGACGTTTATCTGCTGTCCGCGACGCCTTGGCTGCCGATTTATCTGCGGGCGCTCGGTGCCCAAATCGGGAAGGATGTTTTGATTGACTCCGTCACCCTTGGCGCGCCGGAACTGCTGACCATCGAGGACGGCGTCAGCATCGGCACCTTCGTGAACCTCGAGAACGTTCGTGTCGAAGGCGGCGAGCTGATGGTTGGCCGGGTGCATCTGGCAAGGGATTCGGCGGTGGATTCCTACGCGGTGCTCGAGAACGACACGCAACTCGGGGAGGGGGCGCATTTGTGCGGCCAGTCCGCGCTGGGAGCTGGCCGGAGAATTCCGGCTGGTGAAATCTGGGAGGGCGCCCCTGCCCGGCGCTCGGAGCGCCGTGACGAGGCGCTGCCGCCTCGTCCGCAAATTTCCTTTGCGGCGCGCTGCCTTCAGACGATCGGCTTCGCCGCAACCGCCGTCGGAGTGTCGGTGCTGTTTTTTCTCCCGACGTTCCCCGCCTTCATGTTGATAGACTGGCTGGATGTCCGCTACTGGGATGTGTTCGAAGCGGGGCTGCACCCGGTGGTCGCGTTCGGTTTGTTTTTCCTGCTCGCGATTCCCGCCAGCGCCTTGCTGGTCTTGCTCACGATGTTGGTGGCCGCCGGCCTGCGCTGGCTGCTGCCGCGCCAGGCGGCCGGAATTTTTCCTGCGCACGGTTTTGCATTCTGGCGCAAAAAGTTCATGGCGTTGATTCTCGACAGCAGCCTGAGCGTGCTGCACGGGCTTTATGCCTCGGTGTTCGCGCCGCTGTGGCTGCGGTCGCTGGGGGTCAAAGTGGGCCGCCACGCCGAGGTGTCCACGGCGGAGGGCATGGTGCCGGATTTGTTGAAGCTGGGGGACGACTGCTTCATCGCCGATGGCGTGCTGCTCGGCGACGAGGAGCAGCGCGGCGGCTGGATGATTTTGAAACCGACGGAAATCGGCCACCGCTCGTTCGTCGGCAACGGCTCTTTCGTGCCCGACGGGGCAAAGGTGCCAGACGATGTGTTGATCGGCGTGCAGACGCGCACCCCCGACAACGCCGAACTCAAATCGGGCCAGACGTGGATGGGTTCACCGCCAGTGCGGCTCCCCGCTCGTGAACAACTGACAGGCTTTCCCGCGGCGCTCACGTTCCGGCCATCGCCCCGGCGACGGCTGGCGCGCGCGGTGGTGGAGGGCTTGCGGATGGTGCTGCCGCTGGCCCTGGTGATTGCGACCGGTTACCTCATTGTGATCCTGGTGATGCCGCTGACTGAAGAAGCGGGCTGGGGAATGTCGGTGGCCATCGCGCTGTCCATTGCGGGCGGGATTTATGGGCTGGCGTCCTTTCTGTTGGTGGTCGCGCTGAAATGGATTCTGGTCGGCCGCTACCGTCCGCGCGCCGCACCGATGTGGACGCCCTTCGTATGGACCAGCGAAGCCATCACCAACCTGTACGAGTCGTTGGCCGTTCCCAATTTCCTGAACGTCCTGCGCGGAACTCCGATGCTGCCCTGGGCGCTGCGCCTGCTCGGGGTAAAAATCGGCCGCGGAGTTTATCTCAACACCACGGACCTGACCGAGTTTGACTGCGTGCGGATCGGGGACGAAGCCGAACTGAACGCCTGGTCCGGTCCGCAGACGCATCTGTTCGAGGATCGCGTGATGAAAATTGGCAGGGTGGAAATCGGCCGGCAGGTCACGGTCGGATTGCGCACCACCATTCTTTACGACACCCGGGTGGGTGATGGCGTGCGGCTCGGGCCGTTGACGCTGGTGGCCAAGGGGGAAAGTCTTCCGCCCGCCACGCGCTGGGAAGGTTCACCCGCTTCCTCGGCTGAGAAATGAAATCAAAGCCCGCAATTATTTCAAGCTGGCCGGAACTGCCGCCGCTGCCGCCGGCCGGACAACCCGTGTTGATTCGTGTGCGCACCCATGCCGCTCGTTCGTCGGCCCGGCAGGAAGTGAGAATGGTGTTGCGGCAGGTGCTCGCGGCGTGGACCGGAATATCCGCCGAGCATTTGCCCTTGAACGAAACCGCGCTCGGCCCGGTTTGGCTGGGACAAATCGCCGGCCACACTTTGGGCATCAGCCTTTCGTACGGTGAAAATGAGGCTTGGATCGCCCTGTTGCGCGATGGTCTGGTCGGTGTGGACGTGATGCCGGTGAGAAAGTTTGCTGAAGCGGAGGCGGTGTCGCTGCTTTATCTCGGCCCGGACGTCTGTGCGAGGATCCGACTCTGCTCCGATCCGGTTCACGCCTTTGCGCTGGCCTGGACTGAGCTGGAAGCCCGCGTCAAATGTCTGAAAGGCGAACTGACGGAATGGTCCACGGCCCCGGCACAGTCCGTTTCGGAATGGAGCTGCCAGCACATTTCATCTTGTGACGGCGTCCTGGTGGCTGTGGCAACCCGCCCGGTTGCCGCCGGGTGATTTTCAGGCGGAAGTCCTGAGGGGCAAATGTCACCAGATTGAGGGATACCGCCTAAAAAGAAATC
Source organism: Verrucomicrobiota bacterium (assembly GCA_031423695.1). Taxonomy (GTDB): domain Bacteria; phylum Verrucomicrobiota; class Verrucomicrobiia; order Limisphaerales; family CAIQOK01; genus CAIQOK01. The sequence continues at coordinate 2,556 of JANPGB010000641.1, read as the reverse complement.
TGCTAATGTCCAAGTGTGATCGGCCGATTTAATCGCATACACTCCGTCCCGGACAGTCGTTGGCTGACCTCCTGATCCACCAATAATTCGCCGTGCTTCAACCATCCAACTCCAACCCCTCCGCATGAAAGCCCAATACAACAGCCATGACCCCGCTGGAAGAAACTCCTCCAGCCTGCGCTTAAAAAAGTCCCTCGCCCCTGCGGCGATTGCTGCCGGCAGCGGCTCCGGCACCCCGGCGGTCTGCGCGCTGGACGCGGCCAACCCGACGTTTTTTTTCCGCCTGCGGAGCCCGTAAGCCTAACCTTGGGAACTGTCCACGAGGCGGCGACGGATGTCGCCGCCTCGCTCGTTTTGACCCTATGAGAAGATCAGATACGGCCATTAAAAATCGCCGCCAGCACATCGGCCCAGCCGGGGCAGGGAATTTGCCTCCGACCCAGCGGGGTTCTAGTTCGAGCGGCTCGAGTCTGAATCAAATGAAATCAAATGCCTGCCAGCGTGCGCGTGCCGCGGCGCCAAAAATAGTTTCGCTCCTGATTCTGTTGGTCCCGCTGTTGGCGGCCGCGCAGTCCTTGAGTCTCAGCAATGGCATCGCGACCTACCCGGCACTGACAAACACCACGGTCACGATGACGGGACGCTGCGAGCTGCGCGTCACGGCCGCGGCGAATCCGATTTCCGGCTGCCTGATCAATCTGAATTCCGCCGACGCGTGGTTTTTTCTGCCGAACATCCGGCCTTCCGTGGTGGCGTCCACTTATCTCTCGCAGGTCCGCGTGAACGGCGCGACGGCGGTCTCCGACAGCAACGTGCGCGTGGCGCAATACGACCTGGGCACGGTGGTCATTCCGCACACCTCGAGCTATCAGGCATTGCAGGCCTTCAGCGGGCCAAGTTTTCTCGGCGCATCGAACACCTTCTCACTTTACACGTACTACAAGGATTCCGGCCTGGGCGCGTTGAACGACACGATCAGCTCGTTCCGGCTCAAGCATGGTTATATCGCGACGTTCGCGCAGAACGCGAATGGCACGGGCGTGAGCAAGACGTATGTCGCGCAGGACGGCGATCTGGACGTGAGCGTGCTGCCGACAAATTTGGATAATTCCATCAGCTTCGTGCGCGTATTCCCGTGGCGCTGGAGCGGCAAGAAAGGCTGGGCGGGCGGCGTGGAGCCGCTGGTGGATCCGCTCTGGAGCTACGACTGGGACAATTCCACAACTTCGACGTCGGACACCGAGTATGTTCCGATGCGGCACGACTTGAACTGGAATGCCTACGCGAACATCAACAACAAGCAGAAGTCCACGCACGCGCTCAGCTTCAACGAGCCGGACCAGGCCAACCAGGCGAACATGACGGTGGCCACGGCCATCGCGCAATGGCCGAACCTGCTCGCGTCGGGGTTGCGGCTGGGTTCCCCGTCGCCGTCCGATGCGTCGGTAGGCCTGACCTGGCTTTATGATTTCATGGCCCAGGCGGACGCCTTGAAATACCGCGTGGATTTTGTGCCGGTGCATTTTTACAAGGGCGGCTGGACCGCGACGCAGTTCACCAACTGGTGTCACGACATTCATGTGGCGACGGGGCGCCCGATCTGGGTGACTGAATTCAACAACGGCGCGAACTGGACCTGCTGCGAGCCGACGCCGGCCTCGCAGGCCACCATCATCAACTCGTTCATCAGCGCATTGGACAACGCGCCCTACGTCGAACGCTACTCGATCTACAACTGGGTCGGCACCAATCGCGCCATGGTCACGGGCGGCGCCTTGACGCCGGCGGGTGTCGTTTATCACGACCACGCCTCGCCGCTGGCCTACACCCAGGTGCTGCCCGCCGGAGGCGCGCGAAGCGTCGCGCAGTTTTCCTTCAACGGGAATGCGTGGGACGGCTCGGGTCAGGGCAACAGCGGTTTTGTCCAAGGCAATCCGGCTTACACGACGGGCACCAACGGGCAGGCGATGAATTTCGACGGTGTGAATACTTTCGTGCAGCTGCCCGGCATCATCGGGGACAGCGTCGATTTCACTTTCGCCGCGTGGGTCTATTGGAACGGCGGCGCGAACTTCCAGCGCCTCTTTGATTTCGGCAACGGCACGGGCCAGTATCTTTTTCTCACGCCGAATTCCGGCGGCACCCTGCGCTTTGCCATCAAGAACGGCGGCAGCGAACAAATCGTCGAGTCTGTCGCGCTGACACCGGGCCAGTGGACGCACGTCGCGCTGACGCTGGGTGGCACCACCGGCACGCTTTTTGTCAACGGCGCGGCCGTGGCGACCAACCCGGCCATCACGATTGATCCCATCGCCGTGAACACGTCGGCGAATTATCTCGGCAGAAGCCAGTTCGCTGCCGACCCGCTGTTTAGCGGCAGGCTGGATGAGGTGCTGATCACCGACTCCGCGTTGACCGCCGCGCAGATTGCCGCGCTGCAAACCAACCTGCCGCCGCAATTCACCAACAGCATTTTCGCGCGCGATTCCGCCTCGGAAGGCCAGGCTTACAGCAACAGCGTCGCGGGCAGCGCCACCGATCCGAATGGCGACGCGC
>JANPGB010000640.1:0-6414 GCA_031423695.1 Verrucomicrobiota bacterium | reverse complement strand
GCTCCAACGGCTCGATGAACAAATCGTCCTCGGTCTGGGAGTGCGGCGCATGCACCTTTTCCACGACCGCAGCCAGTGCTTTCACCTCCGCCAGCGTCCGGAGCCGTGGCGCCACGGCCTCGATGTGGTCGAACAAATTGTGGAACACCGCGTGTTCCGCCATCAGGATTTCGGTGATCTTCATGGTGTAAATGATACGAGAAAACTATCGCCTTGCCGGGCGGTTCGGCCAGTCGTTTTTTGGCTTATTACAATCACGGTCATGGTTTGTTTATCGGCGGAACCAGCCGGAAACCTAAGCCGCACGGCACATTTTAGGGAAGACTGCTGCGATAGAACCGCTGCGGCACACCGGCCGGAATGAGGTTCGTGAAGACGGAGCTGCCGGCCAGATCAAACTTGTTCGTCGCCATGCGTGCCCATTGCGACAACGAGAGTGCGAGGTTGGTCGCGGAGATCAAATAGTTCGTTCCGCCCGCCGGGCCGCCACTGCTGAGGAAGATCAGATTCGACCCGACCCGCGACATGGCCAGTGCCGGCGGCGGATTTAGGCTGTATTCAAACGCGCCGAGGTCCGGAGCTGAACCGGCAAAAGCAAAGCCCGCGTTCGTTCCCGCGTTCACCAAGTCGCTGCCGCTCACCAGTTGCGCGAATGCGAGGTAAGGCAGCGAGCCATCCGCCCGGCGCGGCGCGGTTAGCAGGCTCTCGTCGAGGGACATGAAATCATTGGTCGCCACGGTCACCGGTAGTGTGAAGTAGTTGAAGTTCGTGTCGTTGATTGGGCCGAGATTGGACACCTCGGAGCCGCCTTTGTAGCCGAGGTTGTTCTTCAGCACATGATTGAAACCCGGCACGTCATTGGCGTTGGTCGTCGCATCCAAATTGCAGAGCATATTGTAGTTTCCGCCATTGCGATAAGCAGTGTTATTGAACCAGTCAAGGCCACCCGTGTGATGATTCGCGTAGAAGCCGTTCGCCCGGTTCCTGACCGCGAGACAAAACCGGGTGACGTGACGCGGTGCCGGCGTTGGCGGTGTCGTCGAGCCGTTGACGCCGTAGCCGCCGGCCTTGAATCCATTTCCGTCGCCCGTCGAGCTTGTGAAATTGGTGAAGAAGCCGTTGTAGAACGCCCAGCAGTTTTCGATCGTCGCAGCCGGCTTGGAGTTGATGAGGTCGAATCCATCATCGCTGTTGAACCAGGCGCGGCAGCCGCGAAAAACATTTCCAGTGCCGCTGGCCGAACTTGGATGCGAGCCGAAGCCGTCAATGTTACCCAACGAAAAACTGTCGAGGCCGCGATTGTTGTACGCATCGCAATTGAGCACGAGATTGCTCTGGCCCGAGGTCAGATACCAGCCAATGCCCATGCCGTCGTGCATCGCCAGTTGCTCAAAGCGATTCCGATTTCCGCCGTTGACTCGGAAACACTCGGATTGCTGATTGTTGCCGGTAAGTATTATTTGCACGCCAACCACATCAAAACCCTTGAACACACAATCGCTTCCGGTCACATAAAACGCCGTCACACGCCAGCCGGAAGGTTGCACGTCGGAAAAATCAAACATCGGCCGCTCCCCTGGATAGGCCACGTAGCTGATGCCGCTCTTGGTGAGATTGTTGACGATGGCCCATGCACTATTCGTGGTCGTAAGATGCGAGTTGTTGAGAAAGTAGGTCCCGCCGCGCAGATAGACCGTGTCGCCCGGGGCGGCGGCGGCTTGAGCTTTGGTGAGGGTGGCAAACGGGCTGTTGCTGTTGCCGGGATTTGTGTCCACGCCATTCGTGCCAACGTAGAAAATGGCAGCGAATCCAGTCACGGTCTGCCCCAAGGTGAGCAACAACAACGACGAAACTTTGCGAATGGGGATCAAAATGGCGGGCTTCACTGGCATGCAAAAACGGTTGACACGCCGCAATCGTAACACGCCACGGTTACTTCACAATCAACTGTATTGGGGACATCCGGGGCGGCGGACAGCCAGGTTCGTGCCCCTCGAAAATTGATGCCGTGTCATGTCCGATATTGAACAGATTCGGACCAACCAAAACATGAATGCTTGTGCTTCACGAAGAAGGCCAGGGTGGTTTGCCATAACCACTAGGCGGCGGGATTATTTGCCGCGCTTCAGGGCGACGAGCCACGCCGTGGCATTCGGCGCGTTGCCGCCCAGCACGAGAACCTCGCCTTTGGGAAGCGCTTGGATCCGTTTCCAGACCGGATCCCCCTTGCCGAGCAGTGCCACTTCGACCTTGGCGCCGTCGAGGTTTTTGATTTCGACTTCGCACTTGTCGCTCAACTTCGCCTTGCGCGATTCCCCATTGGGAATGTCGAGGCCCGCCTTGTTGACCTCGAAATAATTCGCCCATTTGAGCGGCAGTTGATTGAGCTTCGCCAGGATCTCTGGCGCAACGGGCTTGTGTTTGGGATCGGGATCCTGCTTGTCGTTGGTCGCCCAGATGAGCTGGGCTTCGAGCTTTATGCCGCCGGCCTCGGCGTGGACGCCAACCGTGGTTGCCAGCAGCAGCGGCGCAATAATCCAGACCGCAAGGTGGAGAAAGGCAAGCTTGAGTCTCATGTCATTGAAGCGTAGTCGTGGCGGTGTCGTTCGCCAAATCATTTTCCGCGGGGAACGGCAGCCACACCAGGGTCATCCCGGCCGAGTAGTCACGGTAGGTGAACCCGTTGGAATCCGTCATCGCCAGATCCATCTCGGTCGAATGGGAACGCCCGCCCAGCCCCATCTGATGGTAGCTGAAGAATCCGGCCAGCACGAGGGCGGCCACCGCCCCCATCGGCATCAGCAGCCGGCGCAGACGTTCAAACAGCGAAACGGACGGTGCCGCCGGTCGTACCGGCTCCAACCGCTGGATCTCGCGCTCGATCTTCGACCAGAAAAACTCCCGCGACTCCGGCAGGCGGACCGTGTCCTCCGAATCCTTGAGCGCCTTGCGGGTGTGCTTCAACTCGGCGTGCAGGGCCTTCGCCTCCTCATCGCGGGCGATCAGGGAAACCACCGCCATCGCCTCGTCTTCCGGCAGTTCGCCGTCGAGAAACGCCTGCAATTTCAGTTGTGTGTCCAAATCCATAAACGTCAGCTTTATTTTTTCAAATCTGCCAGCACCGCCGCCAGCTTGCGGCGGGCGTAAAACAGCCGCGACATCACCGTTCCGATCGAACAGCCCATCGTCTTGGCGATGCCTTTGTAGTCCATCTCTTCAAACTCATGCAGCACCAGCACGGTGCGATGCTCGTGCGACAACTGCTCCAGCCCGTGATCGATGCGCTGCCGCAGTTCGCCCCGTTCCAGCCGTTCGGTCGGATTGACCAGCACCACCGGCATCTGCCGTTCGACGCCCCCGGACTCTTCCTCCATCGCCTCGATGGAATCCGTCTGCCGCCGCTTTTGTTTCCGGAGCTGGTCGAGGCACAGGTTGATGACAATCCGCGTCATCCAGGTGCTGAAGCTCGAGTCGCCCTGAAACTGCGCCAGCCGCTGCCAGCCCTTCACCCACGCTTCCTGGGAAAGATCAACCGCTTCCTGCTCGTTCCGCATCATGCTGACGGCCCGCGCGAATATCTTGTCGCGATGCCGGGCCACCAATTCCTCGAACGCGCCCATGTCCTCTTGCTGCGCGGCCCGCACCAACTCTTTGTCGTCGGCGGAGGAATAGTTCATTTCAGCCATGATATTGACGCAGGGGCGGTGGCGGTTATTCGATGCAACTTACAACTTTCCCTTGGTGCTCGGCAGCTGCCCGGCGATGCGCGGGTCCCGCTGGCAGGCGAAGTCCACCGCCTTGGCAAACGCCTTGAACAAACCCTCCGCGATGTGATGTGGTTCATCGCCATAAAGCAGCTCCAGGTGCAGGTTGCAGCGGGCTTCGTTGGCGAAGCCCTGGAAAAATTCGCGGGCCAGCCCGAAACGGAAGGCGCTCGAAAGATCCTGTCTTTTTTCAGTCTTGCTCAGGGTTTTGTAGCCCAGCTCATTTAGTCCCCGCCAGACCAGATATGGCCGGCCGCTGAAATCAATCACGCAGCGCGCCAGACATTCGTCCATCGGGACGAAGGCTTCGCCGGTGAGCGGATTGCGGGGATCAAACCCGGTGCCATAGCGGCGGATGCCCTTCTTGTCCCCCAGCGCCTGCACAAACCCCTGCCCCAGCGCAATGCCGCAGTCTTCCACCGTGTGATGCGCGTCCACTGCCAGATCACCGTCGCAACGGAGCCTCAAATCCATGACCGCGTGCTTGGCGAACAGCGTCAGCATGTGATCGAAGAACGGCACGCCCGTCTTGATGGCGGCCTTGCCGGTGCCGTCCAGGTTCAGGGTCAGGTTGATGCGCGTCTCCTTGGTGAAACGCTTGATGGCGGCTTGCCGTTTTTTCATACCGCGTGAGTTAAACAAAAGCTCGTTCGGAAAACAAAGCGAAACGCGGAAGTTTCACCTCAACATGCTAGGGCTGCGATGCGGATGGTCGAACTGCCCGGGTAAGGCAGTCTCTACTGGTAATCCACCACGATAGCCCGGTAGAAGGGGCCGCTGGACGTGGGCACGGCCCGGACGAGAAAATCCACCGTGGTTTGGCGGGCAAGTGCCATGCGGATATTTTTCCACGTCGAACCGTCGTTCGACGACAGCAATAGCACGATCTGCCGCGGAGATGCGGAGAAACTCAGCAGCGCGACTTTGCCCGACGTGGCCTTGTCCGGCCGCACCCGGATCCGCTCAAGGGGAAGCTGGATCACGGGTGCCTGCAACTTGAGCTTGATTGCGCCAGTCAATCCGGACGCGTCGTTGACGGCCAGATCGTAAGTCTGGCCTTGCAGCGCATTGAACGCGAAGCTGCCAGAGCCGGTGGCAATCCAATTCAAGTGGGTGACGCTCGACCCTGAAAACACGCCGACCGGAAAGGAATGTTCGCTGCCACCCAAGTCAATTGAAACCGGCCCGCTGGCCGGCGCAGTCCAGGACCACCAGACACTTTTCCCAATGGAGCCAGCCACCGACGGCTCGCCAGCCTCGTGGGTCGCTCCAGCATTGAAACCGGTGGCCGTAATGTTGATGCCGCGCATCCGGATACGGTTCTTGAACTGGTCGTTGGAGGACGGTGTCGTCAGCGCCTGAAAAAGCGGGATGGTGCCGGTGGTTCCCAGGTTGCCGTCGAAGGCGAGTTGATACGTCTGGCCTTTGACGACATCAAACTCGATGGCGTGCGGATAGGCGTCCTGCAAAAAAGGCAGAGCATTCGCTGATACCAATGAGCTGACATTCGTGCCCGTATAAGCGGCAAGAAGCGGATAGAAAGGAGGCGGTGGTGGCGTCTGGTCAATCTCGGCACCACAAGTTGGAGCATAGAAATTCCACATGGTCTGTGCCCCTACGCCATTATTTTCAACTAGCGTAATTATTAATCCAAAGCTGTAATCCCCGTACCAAGATGGCGGCAGGTAGGGTGGCACACCGTTCGTCGAAAACGTGACTCGCCCCGAGGCCGGTGCCTGCCAAGAATACCAAACCGAACTGCCACCGATATTTCCGCAATGATTTGGTTCGCCGGGCTGCTTGTCAGCGGCGACGTTCGACGCAAGCAGGTGGGTGCGAACTCCTGATATTCCTGTTCGATTTTCAAAGTCGTCATTGACTGGAGCCGGCGTGAATTGGAAATCGCATAGTATCTCTCCACCGCCAATGATATTCGTTGTATGAACAGGCACATACACATTCACGTACCAGCTCATCTGACCGTTTATCAAAACTGGCAAAGCCGGGCCAAATGCGCGCACCGCGCCCGCTGGAAATGCTTCGCCACTTGGAAACTGCTCCAACTTCCACGAAGCATCGGTGACAACCGCCGAGTCCACCCCAAACTGATAAGCTTGTCCGCGAGTAACATGAAAAGCCGTTGAACTTCGCTCATGCCAGTGGCAACCACAGTTGGTGTTTTCGTAACACATGAGATAATTATTGCTGGCCACCAGCGAAAGATTGGCGAAGTCAGTTCCCGCGTAAACCGTGAGCAACGGACTGAACCCCGTGCCGGCGACCGAGAGCGTCACAATGCCATTCGACGGAGCCGTCCACGTCCACCACGCTGTTTGTCCGCTGGAGATTCCGTCGAGGAAAGGTTCGCCGGTCTCAAAAGTGGTATTGGAAAGCGTGCCGGAAAACGTCACATTGGTTCCCGGCCAGACGATGGCGGTCCGATTGGCAAAAGTGTCATTGGCCGGCTGCGCCAGTGCTGAGAACACTCCCATAAAAACCAAAAGGAAGCCCCGGAAAATATTTTTTGCCCCGCCCATGTGACCGCACGCTACCAAGGCACCTGCTGATTGTCGAGCTTGGACTTCACCCGGCCCGCCCGTTAAACACGGGCGAAGCAACCGTCAAGGTAGGGCGCGTCGCTCCGCGCGCG
>JANPGB010000639.1:0-11488 GCA_031423695.1 Verrucomicrobiota bacterium | reverse complement strand
TGCGGGTTCACCGGACATGCCTGTCCGGTGTTACGACTCGCGACTGGAAAGTCGCGCGAACCCGCAGGCAGGAAAGCCTGCGCTACGGCTGACAATTCCAGTTTCGGCGGCAGGTCGGTTTTGTTGAGGACCAGAATCCGCTGCTTGTCGGCGAACTCGGTGAGATAATTTCTGTCGGCCTCGGTCAGCGGTTCGCTCGCGTCGAGCACGTGCAAAATCAATTCCGCCTTCGCCAAAGTTTCGCGGCTCCGGCGGATGCCTTCCACCTCGATCTCATCCCGGCCCTCGCGCAACCCGGCGGTGTCGATGAACACCACCGGCAGGCCGCGGATGTTGGCGGTCTCCTCGATCGTGTCGCGCGTCGTCCCGGCAATCGCCGAGACGATGGCGCGATCGTGGCCGAGCAGTTGGTTGAGCAGCGACGACTTGCCCGCATTGGGCCGCCCGATGATCGCCGCACGAATGCCGCGCCGCAGAATCTGACCCTCGTTCGCCGTGCGCAGCAGCTCGGCCATGAACGCCCCGCCGCGTTCGAGCCGGGCGAGCAGTTGCGCCTGCGTTTCCTCCGGGATGTCCTCGTCGGGAAAATCAATGTACGCCTCGACGTGCGCCAGCGTCTTGAGCAGATCGTCGCGCAGCTGGTTGATGCGCTGTGAAAGTTTTCCGGCAAGCTGTTCATTGGCGGCGCGCAACGCAAGGTCGGTGCGCGAATGAATGATGTCCGCAACGGCCTCAGCCTGCGCGAGGTCTATGCGCCCGTTCAAAAAAGCCCGGCGGGTGAACTCCCCCGGCTCCGCCAGCCGCGCGCCCGCCGCGAGCACGGTATCCAATACCATTTTGGACGGGAGCACCCCGCCGTGACAGGTGATCTCGACAATGTCTTCGCGGGTGAAAGTTCGTGGCGCGCGCAGGACCGCGATGAGAACTTCGTCAATCGTTTTGCCGTCGCGCACCACGTGGCCAAAATGAATCGTGTGCGTCGGCGCGGCGGAAGGTTTCAGGGAATTTCTTCCGACGGGCGTGAAAGCCTTGTCCGCGAGCGCCAATGCGAGCGGGCCGGAAATGCGGATGACCGCCAGCCCGCCCTCGCCGAGCGGCGTGGCAATCGCGGCAATGGTGTCGTCGAGCATGGGTCAATGGCGGATCAATCGCCGAGACAGGTGCCCCGGGCGATTTCACCATGGCGATCCTCCAGCCACAGCCGCGCCTTCTCGTAGCTTTTCTTGTGGAGGTAGTGCAGCAACTGCGGCGAAGTGTCCGCGGGCAGGCCGTGCGTGAGTTCGTCCAGCCGGGTGAACAGCGGCAGCAGGCTGGGTTTGGGATTCGCCAAGGGCATGGCCTTCACGGCGGCGTCCAGTTCCTTCAACGCCTGTAAAATGGATTGTTCGTGGGCAGTCATGTCAGGGGAAAAAATTCGCGATGAGGGCGTCGAGCTTGACAAATTTTCCGAGCAGAAACCAGCTGGTGGCGAAACGGAGCAGGCCGGTGATCAGCAGGAGAAACAGCGAAGTCATCAGATACAGTCCCAGCGCGTGCGGCGGATCCGGCCGCAGGATCAGCGGAATGCCGCTGTAAAATACCGAAATGGAAAGCAGGATGCCGACGGCCCAGGTCAGCCAGGGATAGATTTGGGGAAAGGCGTCCAGCAGCCGCAGCAAAAAATACGGGCTGAGCCCGTACGCCGCCACGGTAAACGTCTGGGAAAACGTGTGCCGGCCATGAAAAGTTTCTCCGAGCGACTTGATCAACTTGGCCGCGACGAACACCAGCGCCACGGAGAGGACAAATTGGGCCGCTTCATAGGCTGTCGCGTAGGACGTGGAGTAATGTTTGAGCTTGGCGATTTCCCCGCGCGGCTTGCCCCAATGCACCATGCCATAACCTTCCGCCGCGCACACCAGGAGCACCATGGGCACGACGTAGGCGGCCAGCACCACGCCCCACTTGCGCGGAGTTTGGGCAATGCGCAACCAGGTCGCTGCGGAACTGAAAATCAAGAGCAGGGCTTTGATCATGCCAAAGAATTCATAGCCGCCAGCGGCACCCCAGACAATCTAATTACACGCGCGCCGCCGGCCGTTTGCAAAACCTGCATCATTCGGTTTGACACGGAACGGTGTCTCCATGCCATAATCCACCCCAGTTGCCAGCGTAGCTCAGTTGGTTAGAGCGTGGGACTCATAAGCCCGAGGTCGACGGTTCGATTCCGTCCGCTGGCACCATCTTCAATTCTTCAACCCAGCAGCGCCTCCGCATGTTTCCGCGCGGCGGCGGTCTGGCCGCCCAGCATGCGGGTCAGCTCCCTCACCCGCTCCTGCTTGTCGAGCAGCCGGATCTCCGAAACCGTCCGCCCCTCCTTCAGAAGCTTGGTCACGACGTAATGGGCCGAGGCCGCCGCCGCCACCTGCGGCAGATGCGAGATGCACAACACCTGGCGCTTCGCGGCGATGGTCCGCATCTTTTCCCCCACCGCATTGGCCGTCTCGCCGCCGACATTGGCGTCCACCTCGTCAAAGACCAGCACCGGGATTTTGTCCTCCGCCGCCAGCACGGTCTTCAACGCCAACATCACGCGCGCCAGTTCGCCGGACGACGCGATGGCGCGCAGCGGCTTGGCCGGCTCGCCGGGATTCGGGGCAAATTGAAATTCGACGGTGTCGAGGCCGTGCAACGTGCAACGTGAAGCGTGATCCGAGGAATCAAGCGTGCTGAGCTGCACTCCAAATTTGCTCTGCTGGAAGCCCAAGTCTTCGAGCTGACGGCTCACGGCCTTGTTGAGCTGCGGGATGACCTTTTTTCGCTTCGCGGAAAGGTCCTTGCCCGCGCGGGAAATTTCGTTGTCCAGCTTGGCGAGCGCCGCGTTGAGCCGCACGAGCGCCGCGTCGCGCTGTTCCAGATTCTGCAATTTTTCCCGGGCCGCCTCGCCAAACGCGATGACTTCTGCGAGCGTCGCGCCGAACTTGCGCTTCAACGAGTGGATCAGGTTGAGCCGCTCCTCCAGTTCCTGCAGGCGTTCGGGATTCAAATCCACCTTGTCCACGTAGCGGGAAAGCTCCGCCTGCAATTCCCGCAGCGAACCGACCGCCTGTTCATGCAACGTCAGCACCGGCGCGGCCCCGGCGTCCACGCGCTGCAGCTCCTGCAACGTGCGGCCCACCACGCCCGCCTGCGTGAGCAGCGAGCTTTCGCTTTCCGACAGAGCCTCCAGCGCGGTCTGGCTGAGCTGCAGCAATTTGGCGGCGTTGCTGGCGCGCTGGTATTCCTGCGCGACGGCTTCCTCCTCGTCCGGCTGAAATTTTGCCGTTGTTATTTCGGCGACTTGAAACCGGAGCAGGTCGAGCTGCTGCGCATAGGTCTTCTCATCCACGATGAGCGCGGACTTCTCCTCGGCCAACGCCGCCCGCTGCCGAACCAGTCCGCCAAACGTTTCGCGCTCTTTCTGCAGGCCGCCGAAGGCATCCAGAATCGCGAGCTGACTGGGCGCATGCAACAGCGACTGGTGCTCGTGCGGGCCGTGGATGTCCACCAGCCATTCGCCGATGGTCGCCAGCGCCGCGAGCGTGGTCGGCGAACCGTTCACAAACTGGCGGTTCGCGCCGGCGCTGGTGAAGGTGCGTTTGAGCACAAGCTGATCTTCCTCGCACGGTTCCAAACCGTTTTCCTCGAGGAAATCTTTTAGCGGGGCTTTCAGTTTGGCCACGGCAAACACGGCCTCGACCGAGCAACTGTCGCTGCCGCTGCGGATCAGCGTGCGGTCGGCGCGTTCGCCCAGCACCAGGTTCAGCGCCCCGATGACGATGGACTTCCCCGCGCCCGTCTCGCCGGTGAGCACGTTGCAGCCGGGCTGAAGCTCCAGCGTCAGGTCCGCCACGATGGCGAGGTTTTTAATGCGTAACGTGGTCAACATGGTTAGAGTCGTTGCGTCATTTGAGCGGATATGACCCGGTTCGGCAAAAGAATTTTCAGTCCGGCCAGCGGCGCAAATTTTTTTAAGTTTCACGATTACTGTTTTAACATGGCTCTGAGCTTTATTTTTCTGGGTTCCGGCACCTCGCAAGGCGTGCCGATCATCGGCATGGATTATCCGCCGGGATTTCTCGCCAACCCCAAGAACCACCGCACGCGGCCTTCGATTCACGTGGCCACGGACAAAGTCAAACTGGTCGTGGACACCACGCCTGAATTCCGCCTCCAATGCCTCCGCGAAAATCTGCGCTGGCTGGATGCCGTGATCTTCACGCACTCCCACGCCGACCACATCATGGGCCTGGACGACTGCCGGCGGTTCTGTGACCTGCGCGGCGACCAGGCGCTGCCGGTCTATGCCAACGCGGCGACGATGACGGATTTGCGGCGCGTCTTTGCCTACGCCTTTCACGACGGCCCGTGGCCCAAGGGTTATTTCATCCCCGAGGCGCACATCGTGGACGGCCCCTTCACTGTCGGCGATCTGGAGATCACCCCCCTGCCCCTCCCGCACGGCCGGACGAACACCAACGGCTATCTGTTTGTCCAAAATGGAAAAAAGATGCTGGCCTACCTGAGCGATTGCAAAGAAGTGCCTCCGGCCGTGGTCGAGACCCTCAAGGGCGTCGAAGTCGCCGTGTTAGACGCCCTCCGCCGGAAGCCGCATCCCACGCACATGTGTCTGGACGAGGCGCTCACCGCCGCGCGGCGCATCGGCGCGGAGCGGACATATTTCACGCACCTGACGCACGATTACGATCACGACCTCGCGCAGGCGGAACTGCCGCCCGGCGTGATCTTCGCCTACGATGGCTTGAAGGTGGAGTGTGGCTCGCGATCATGAAAAAAAACGGCCGCCCTATTTTCATTTCTGCTTCACGCCGCCCGCTGCTCGCGACGATATTCTTTTCCCTGCTGGCTGCCAGCCCCCTGGGCGCGGCGAATCCCGGCGACGAGGTGGTGGTAGTTTACAACTCCCGGGTGCCCGAATCCCAAAGCATCGCCCGGCATTACGCCGAGCTGCGGCTCGTGCCGACGAACCAGATTTTCGGCTTCGACCTGAGCACGGGCATCGAAATGTCCCGGCGGGAGTTCGCCGACAAATTGCAGCAGCCGCTCGCCGAAAGGTTCGAGCAATTGAAACTTTGGCAGACCGGCTCGCGCGTCGTTCCCGCCAGCCCCGGCATTCGTGGACATCTTGAATGGGGCGTGAAAAGCTCCCGCATCCGCTACCTCGTGCTGTGCTACGGCGTGCCCGTGCGCATCACGGAAGACCCCACACTCAAAGAAGCCGCCCTGGAAAATGTCCGCCCGGAACTGCGCCGCAACGTCGCCGCGGTGGACAGCGAACTGGCTCTGCTGCCGCGGCTCGAACAGCATCTGCCGGTGGGCGGTCCGCTGCCCAACCCGGCCTTTGCCGCGACCAACTCCGCCGCCCTGCATCCGACCAACAGCGTGCTCCTGGTCGCGCGGCTCGACGGCCCGACGCCGGCCATCGCCCGCAACCTGGTGGACAAGGCCATCGCCGCCGAGACGAACGGATTGTGGGGCCGCGCCTATTTTGATCTGCGCAGCATCACCGATCCCGGTTACAAACCCGGCGACGACATGCTGCGCGACGCCTCGGAACACGCGCGACGCGCGGGCTATGAAACTTTGGTGGACACGAATCCGGCCACCTTCCCGCCGGAATTTCCCATGAGCCACATCGCGATTTATGCGGGCTGGTATGATCCGACGGTGTCGGGCCCGTTCGCGCAGTCCACGGTGGAATTCATGCCGGGCGCCTTTGCCTACCATCTTCATTCCTACAGCGCGGCGGACATTCGCAGCGCGAGCATGAACTGGGTCGGCCCGCTGCTCGCCAAAGGCGCGACCCTCAGCATGGGTTCGGTGGATGAGCCGTACCTGACCGGCACGCCCGACATCTCGGTCTTTCTCTCCCGGTTGATTTTTTTCGGTTTCACCTACGGCGAAGCGGCCTGCGCGGCCCAGGCCACGCTGTCCTGGCAGACCACCGTGGTGGGCGATCCGTTGTATCGTCCGTTTGGAAAACCGCCGCAACAACTGCACGCCGCGCTCGAACAAAACCACAGTCCGCTGGTGGAATGGTCCTATTTGAATCTGGCCAACCTCAATCAACTCAAAGGCGCACTTCCGGCCGCGTTGGCCAACTTCATCGAGTCGCTCGCCATCACCCGACACAGCGCCGTGCTGGGCGAAAAGCTGGGCCAGCTGTACACCGCACAGGGCAAACCCTCATCCGCGGTCGAGGCTTTTTCCAACGCGTTGAAACTTAATCCCTCGCCCCAGCAAAAAATCCGCCTGCGGCTTGCGCTCGGAGCCAAATTGATCGCGCTCGACCGCCGTGCCGAGGCCGGCGATGATCTGATCAAGCTCTTGCAGGAAAACCCCGGATACCCGGACAAGCTCGGCATCTACCGGAAACTTCTTGAACTCGCCCAGAAGCTGGATCGGAAGGACGAGGCGGCGAAATACGAGGAGATCATCGCCCGGCTGACCGCGCCGCCGCCGCCCGCACCCAAGTAAAACGCAACCCATGCTGAAATGTTTCAACGCAAAGGCCCACTCTTGCGAAGGCGCAACGGTTTTGGAGCACGGCTCTGCGAGCCGCAACAGTTCCACCAACCAGATGAAAGAGGAAAGTTTGATGAGTCACCGCCACTTCGAGTGCGCTGCGGGTCACAGACGCGCGCTCCGCTCTGATTTCAGATAAGCCCCTCGTTTGCATGGCCATTTTCTACGATACCCACGCCCATCTGGATTATCCGGACTTCAGCGCCGAGCTGGATCAGGTCATCGCCCGCGCCCAGGCTGTCGGCATCATCAAAATTATTTCCATCGGCACCGACGGCGAGAGCAGCCGGCGCGCAATCCAGCTCGCCGAAACATTTCCCTGTGTCTATGCCGTCGCGGGCTGGCATCCTTCCGACGCTCTGGCAGCGCCCGAGGACATTCGCGGCGAACTGCGCGAACTGGCGCGGCATCCCAAGGTCGTTGCGCTCGGCGAAACCGGTCTGGATTATTACCGCCTGCCCAGCCACAAAGCCGGCGGCACGACGGCGGACGACGAAGCTTACAAAGCCAAGCAGGCCGGGCTGTTTCTGCAACATCTCGAAGTCGCCGCCGAGGTTGGCCTGAACTGCGTGATTCATCAGCGCGGGGATTGCTTTACCGACACGTTGAAAATCCTCCACCCGTTCGCCGACCGTGTGCGCGGCGTGTTCCATTGTTTCGCTGGCGATGCGGCGGCGATGCAACAGGTGCTCGCGCTGAATTCGCTGGTGAGTTTCACCGGTATCGCCACGTTCAAGAACGGGCAGAACGTGCGCGACACTATCGCCGCCACGCCGCTGGGTAAATTTATGCTGGAGACGGACTGCCCGTTTCTCGCGCCCGTGCCCTATCGCGGCAAGCGCTGCGAACCGGCTTACGTGAAGGAGATTTCCGAACTGGTCGCGCAAGTCAAAGGCTGCTCGCTGGAGGAACTAAGCAGGGCGACCTGCGGAACCGCCCACGCATTTTTTCCCAAGCTGGGAAAGGCGTTGTAGTAGCGCACGACGTGAGGAGTGTTTCCCCGCGCCACCCTGACGACTCGTCGCCCCCACGACTCCTTACGTCGTCGCCTGCAAATCGTAAATCCCCTCACACCAGCGCATCCGCCAGCAACTCCGCGATGTGCTGCGAGCGGATCGGCGTGAGATGCTGGACCTGATGCCGGCAGCTCGCGCCCGAGGTCACGAAGATGGTGCCGAACGGCTGGTTCTCCACCGCCTTGATCAATGGCTCGGCCACTTTCACCGACAGCTCGTATTTCGATTCAGACATGCCGAACGCCCCGGCCATGCCGCAGCAACCGGTGTCCAGCACGGCCACCTTGCGTTCCGGCAGGCGGGACGCGACCGGCGGGAGGTTCCGCACATTCGCCAGCGCGCGGGAGTGGCAATGCATGTGGATGACCACGTTCGCCGGCTCGGAATTAAACTGCAGGGCGTTCGGTTCACGAGTCAGCAGTTCGTTCAAAAAATCCTGGAACAGAAAGCAACGGCGCACCACCGCCTCGGCGTCCGGCAATTTTAATTCCCGGTACTCCTCGATGAACATTGAGTAACACGACGGCTCCAGAAAAAGAATCGGCGCGTGATCCACGTCCTGATTCAACAGCGCCAGATTATGGCCGCCGAGCCGGGCGGCCTCCTCAAAATTCCCCTGGCTGAACGCCGGGCGACCGCAGCACTCGCGACCCTGCGGCAGCGCCACTTCAAAGCCGGCGGCTTCGAGAACCCGCACCGCCGCGATGCCGATGCGCGGCTCGTGATAGCGGACAAAGGTGTCATCCCACAGCACGACCCGGCCGCGATACGCGTTCTGCGAACCCGGATGTTCCGCAAACCATTTGTCAAACCGCTGTTTCGCGTAATGCGGCAGGTCGCGGCGCGACGTGATGCCGAGGAAGCGCGACGTGATGAACCGCGCCAGCGAAGCATCCAAAATAAAGTTGGCCAGCCACGGCACCGAGCAGCCGAGCTTTCCCAGACGGTCCACAGAGCCAAGCAGGCGCGCCTTCAAAGGCAGGCCGTTTTTTTGGATGCGCGCATGAAGCAGTTCAGCCTTGAGCAAGGCCATGTTGATGTTCGAGGGACATTCATTCAGGCAGGCCTTGCACGAAAGACAATTGCTCAACGCCGCGTCCAGGGCTGGCGAATCAAGCGCGTCCCCCCGCCCTGGTTCCACGCCGCGCAATTCCAGCACCGCGCGAATCGTGTTGGCCCGGCCGCGCGTGGACATGATCTCGTCGCCGGTCGCGATGAACGTCGGGCACATCGTGGGCGTTTCCTTGAGGCACGCGCCGCAGCCGTTGCATTGTTCGAGGTGGCTGACAAACGATTCGTCCCTGGCCATGAACGCCAGCACCGGCTCGAAGGGCAGCGTCAGTTCGCGTCCGGCGTGAATCCGCAGATCCGAATCAAACTCGTAGCGGCCGTCGGGAATAATTTTTCCCGGATTGAAAACATGATGCGGGTCGAAGGAGTCCTTGATCTCGCGCATCAGGTTCATCAGCGGCTCGCCCAGTTGCTGGGGCATGAATTCCGTGCGCGCGATGCCCACGCCATGTTCGGCGGCGAGCGAGCCGTTGAACTCGCGGACCAGCGCGGAGACTTCGTTCGCCAGGTGCCGGAATTTTTTCACATCCTCGCGCGAATGCAGATCCAGCACGGGACGGACATGCACCAACCCCGCGCCCGCGTGGCCGTAGAACGAGGCCTGCAGGTTCAGCTTTTTCAACAACCCGCTCAGCGCATGGACATACTCGGGCAATTGTGCCGGCCGCACGGCGGTGTCCTCGATGCCGGTGACCGGCTTGGCCGCGCTCTTGCGTCCGGTCAGCAGCGACAACCCAGCACGACGAAGCTCCCACACCAGGTTGGCTTCGGCCTGGCTGTGCAGAATTTTTTCACGGAACCCCAGCCGCCGCGCTTGCACCGCCGCCAGCCGGTCAGCGACGTCCTCAAAAAATTCCACGACCAAAATGGATTCGCACGGCTCGGCATCCAGTTCGAGCAGGTCGCGCACGGCTTGAAACCCCGGCTGCCCGCGCGTCTGATCGAAAAGGATGCGGTCCAGATGTTCCACCGAGGCGGGCTTTAGATCGGCCAGTTCCACGGTCGCCTGCATCGCCTCGGCCACCGACTTGAAAAAAATCAGCGCCAGACCTTTTTGCTTCGGCAGCCGGACGATTTTCAAATCGGCGGAGGCGATCAGCCCCAGCGTGCCTTCGCTGCCGCAGATGAGATTGATCAGGTTGCCCGGTTCCTGGAGGCAGCGGTTCAAGCCGTAGCCCGGCCAGCGTTTCTGGAGGCCCGCCGGAAACCGCTCGGCGATCATCAGCGAGTTCAGCGAAACCATGTCCTCCAGCAGCTCCCGCTGATGCGGCATGGAATCTTGCTGGGGATACAGTCGGGCGAGCTGCCCGCCCGATAGGATCAATTCCAGCCCAGCCACATGATCCGCCGTCGTGCCGTAAACCGAGGTGTGCGCGCCGCTCGAATTGTTGGCGATCATCCCGCCGAGCGTCGCCCGCGCACTGGTCGCCACGTCCGGCCCGAAACAACGTCCGTGCGGCCTTAGAAAATTGTTCAACTGATCCAGCACCACGCCCGCGCCGACATGCACGGTGCCTTTCTCCAAATCCAAATCGGTGATCTGTTTGTTGTGGCGGGCAAAATCAATGACCAACCCTTCACCCAGCGCACCCCCGGCCAGCCCGGTGCCCGCACCGCGGGGAATGATGGGAATGCCCGCCTGCGTGGCCGCTTTGATGATGGCCCGCGCCTGTTTGGGATCGCGCGGAAACGCCACGGCGGTTGGTTCAACCTGGTAAATCGAGGCGTCCGTCGCGTAGAGCTGGCGCGTGAGATTATCGAAGGCGACTTCACAATTCGTCGCGGACAGAGCCGAGTGTTGTTGGGCCGTAGGCATCTTGCGGCTCCAGCGTAGGAGCAGCCCGGCGGCTTGACAATGCTGAACAAAACCACCGGTGCCAGCGGCGCCCCCGTCGCCGGCCACCCTGCCAGAACGAGGCGTCGTGGCAACCCGCTCGCCCCTCGACGGATTGTTTTCGCCCTGGGGGTTGAACCCTTCGAGGGCGGCGGTAATGCCAGTATTTTTCCACCGTGCATCAAATTCGACAAAATGAATTTCAGCCGGGACGGTTTTGCGCCGACTTCAAAGAGCCAATCGCGGGGCAAACCCTGGCCACGGCCATTAATTCCGCAGGCTGGCACGAAACCAGCGGAATTTTTATTTGGCGCAGGCTTTCCTGATTTTATATCGTGGCCCCGCTGAATCGGATGAACCTGAATCGAAATTGAAACTTGAAAACTATGTCGAAGAAACCGTTGACCAATAAAGAACTGACCGAACTCACTTCGGGATTGCACAAACTCGCCCGCAATCTCTGGTGGACCTGGGACCAGCAGGCCCAGGAAATCTTCAATGAACTCTCCCCGCGCGGCTGGCAGAACCTTTATCACAACGCCGTGGCTGTGCTGCATGAAGTCTCCGATTACGAACTCCGCGTCCGCCTCCAGAATCCCGAGTTTGGCGACCGTGTCCGCGCCGTGCTGCAGTCGTTCGACGCCTACATGACCGACAAGTCCACCTGGGCAGCCAAGAACGCGCCCGCGCTGAAAAAAAATCCCGCCGCCTATTTCTCCGCCGAGTTCGGTTTCCACGAAACCCTGCCCATCGCCGCCGGCGGCCTCGGCATCCTCGCCGGCGACCACACCAAGGCCGCGAGCGATCTTGGCCTCGGCTTCGTCGGCATTAGCCTGTTCTATCGGGAAGGCTATTTCCAGCAGGCGATTGACCAGAACAACTGGCAGACCGAATACTACAATCTGCTCAACCCCAACAATCTGCCCGTCGAACCCGTGTTGAACGACAAGGGCGAACCGGTCCTCTGCTCGGTGGAAGTCGCCACCGGCCAGGTTTCCTTCCG
>JANPGB010000638.1:0-5472 GCA_031423695.1 Verrucomicrobiota bacterium | reverse complement strand
CACTTTTGTTCCATGAAAATTACCGAAGATGTGCGGAAGTATGCGGAGGAACAGAAGGTTTCCGAACAGGAAGCCTTGGCGAAGGGCATGGAAGAAAAATCTCGTGAATTCGTTGAGAAAGGGGCAGAACTATACGCCAAGACATGAACACCCCGCACTTTCCTGTCGCGCCGAAGCCCCCGGGCGAAGGCGGATGCTCGATGAAGATCACCGAGGACGTCCGCAAATACGCCGCCGAACAAGGCATCGCCGAGGAAGAGGCGTTGAAGAAGGGGATGGAAGAGAAGTCGAAGGAGTTTGTGGAAAAAGGCGCGGAGGTTTACGCGAAGGTGTGATTTCGCCGGAGCGCGGCTGTGTCGCAGACCAGCCGCAGCAACTCAACCAACGTGGACACTGTTCGATACAAACCAAAGACGGTCGAGGTTTCGGAGACTGAACCTTTCAAGGATGATTTGCTGGCAAGGAAGGACAGCGCTGAAATCTTGACGGAGTTCGTCGGCAGTTTGAGCGAACCGTTCGTTTTGGCAGTTGATTCACCTTGGGGAACAGGGAAAACCACTTTTCTGCGAATGTGGCGGCAGCACCTGAGCAATGAGGGCTTTCCTTGCCTCTACTTCAATGCTTGGGAGAACGATTTCAGTGACTCGCCAATGGTTTCGCTAATTGGTGAAATCGGGGCTGGAATCGAATCGTTGCGGCTCGGCGGCGAGCAAGAAAAGACCGCGCAGAAAGTATTTGAGAAAACGAAAAAGGCTGGAGCTGCACTTCTCAAGGCTGCCCTTCCCACTGCGTTAAAGCTTGCGACATCCGGTCTTCTTGACCTTTCGGCCGCGACGGAAGCCGACCTCGCGAAACTTGCTGAAGATGTTGCCAAGAAGCAGATCGAGAAATACCAAGCGGACAAAAAGACGATCACGAGCTTTCGCGAGGAGTTGGCGAAGCTCGTAAAGGCCCTTGCGGAAAAGGACAGGAGCGCGACTGCGAAGCCGCTTGTCTTCGTTGTGGATGAACTTGATCGCTGTCGGCCAACTTATGCCGTTGAACTGCTGGAAAAGATAAAGCACCTGTTTTCAGTGCATGGTCTGGTTTTCGTGTTGGCTATCGACCGGCAACAACTCGGCGAATCAGTAAAGGCACTCTATGGCGCAGGGATGGATGCAGACGGATACCTTCGCCGTTTCATCGACCTTGAGTATCGGCTTCCGGAAGCTGACCCGGAAAAGTTTTCTGAAGCTCAATTCACGCGCTTCGGTTTGGACACGTTGTTAAATTCTAAGATTGGGGAAACGCGGCAGGATGCTGCCAACTTGCGCGAAGAATTTCCAAAGTTGTTTGCTGTTTTTCGATTTAGCCTGCGCACGCAAGAACAATGCTTCACTCAGCTCGCTGTCATACTCAGGACAACCCCTCCCAACGCATTTTTGTATAGCGCTTTGCTGGCGGTGTTGATTTGTCTGCGGGTGGCCAAGCGAGAGCTTTACCTGAATTATTGTTCGGGGCACGCGACACCAAAAGATGTTGTTGACCACATACGATCAATCCCTGGAGGTGCTCAACTCATGGATTCGCATCTCGGCGCGATGATCGAAGCTCACCTTGTAAGGGGAATCAGGAATCATGAGCTCCGAAAAACAGCAACAGACGATTACTACAAACGTGCCAAGGAAGCTGAAACGAAGCCAACACCAGACTCATTGCGGGCTAAGGAAGTCAGCTACCACTTTCAATGGGTTGGGCGAAACGCGCAAGACATGACAGCCTACCTCTTCAAGAAAATTGAAATGGCCCACCGTTTTGTTCAGCCAGAAGCAAAGTAGCTGCCGAGTTGCTGCGGCTGGCGCTTCGCGCACAGTCGCGGCCCGGTGGCGGAGCGCGACTGTGTCCCGCGCCGGGCGGGATCATCCGCAGCACGTCCGCACGTCGAGTCGTGTCGGATTATTCCCATGCGCCACTTGTTGCGAAGCTGCTGCGGCTGGTCTCGGCGACACAGCCGCGCTCCGGGGGCGTTCCAAGACTTGCGGCGTTCGCGTGTTTGCGGCTCAATGTTTGGCGTGAGCCAGCCTCCCAAACAGCGTCGCCCCGGACCGCCGCAGAATCCCGGCGTGCGCGATTTGGTCGAGGGCAAGCGTCGCTGGTCGTCGCCGCCGAAGCCGGAGGACGCCAAGCAAGGGTTTCGAGGCTGGAATGAGCGTGGTTATCTGCCACATCGCGATGAACCGGGGTTGACGCAGTTCGTCACGTTTCGACTGGCCGATTCATTTCCCAAATCACTTCGCGGCGAGTGGGAACATCTCTGGATGATTGAAAACGACCAGCAGCGACGGGTGGAATTGGAAACCTATCTCGACCGAGGACGAGGCGAATGTCATCTACGCAAACCAGAGATAGCCAGCGTGGTCGAGGATGCGGTGCGGTTCTTTCATGGCGAACGCTACGACTTGCGCGCGTGGGTGGTGATGCCGAATCACGTTCACGCGTTGTTCAAGGTGGATGCCACGCCGATGGCGGAGATTCTGGAGAGTTGGAAGAAATACACGGCGCAAAAAGCGAACCGACTGCTGAATCGGCGCGGCGAGTTTTGGCAGTCGGATTATTGGGACACCTACATGCGCGACAGCGAGCATGAGTTGGAGACGCGCAAATACATCGAGAACAATCCGGCAAAAGCGGGGCTGGTTCTCGACCCGAAAACGTGGCCGTGGAGTAGCGCACGATTTCGGGATGAGTATGGAGTGCTGCAATTGTGATGGAGCGCGACTGTGCTGAAAGCCAGTCGCAGCAGCATTGCAAGACGGACAGCGTCCGAGATTCGAAGCGCCATTTCGATTCGAGCATTGCTGCGGCTGGTCTTCGACACAGCCGCGCTCCGGCGAATGGATTGCCCGGCTTGCGGCCCGTTCGCCGAATTGATTTACTTTGCCGACGATCGCCCAACCTATGAAAACAAACGCCAGCGTCAAAAAAGAATTGTCCCCCAAACAACGCGACGAGTTGCTGGCCGCGTTGAAAGCCCGGTTTGAAAAGAATATGGGCCGTCACCCAGGTTTGGTGTGGGCCAAGGTGCAGGCGCGGTTGGAGGCCAGGCCGGACAAGCTGTGGTCGCTCGCGGAAATGGAACGCACCGGCGGCGAACCGGATGTGGTGGGTCAGGATAAAAAGACGGGCGAATCCGTTTTTTACGATTGTTCCGCGCAAAGTCCCAAGGGCCGCGTCAGCTTTTGCTACGACCGCGCGGCGTTGGATTCGCGGAAGGAACACAAACCCAAAAACTGCGTCCTGGATGCGGCGGCGGACATGGGCGTGGAGGTGTTGACGGAGGAAGAATATTTCGCGCTGCAAAAGCTGGGCGAGTTCGACACGAAGTCGTCGAGCTGGGTGAAGACGCCGGCGGATATCCGGGAACTCGGCGGCGCGATTTATGGTGATCGTCGTTACGGTCGCGTCTTCATCGGTCACAACGGCGCGGAGTCTTACTACATCGGCCGGGGATTTCGTGGCTCGCTGAGGGTTTGAACCCACCCAGTTTTCGAAGCCCAAAACCAGATCATCCGCTTTGCAGGCGGGAGCGGAAGCCAGGTCTGACTTGTCGGCAACCGCGACGGGGCTGATGGAAACTCCCGGTTTGATCCAAAACTTGACCCGGCCGCGGAGTGCGCGCCGTGGCGCGAAATTCCTAGTTCAACTTCGGATGGTCCCGCTTCAGCCCGACGGCATGGGCGATGTCGTCGAACTCCTCGCGGCTTACCTCTTCGAGCTGCTTACCCTTGGCTTTGAGTTTCTCGTTGATCTTAATGACCTTCTCCGTCATGTCCTCATGGGTTTCCTGCGAGCCGCCGACCAGCGCGAAATTCGGCCCGGTGGTGACGCGCTTCTTGCCGTCGGAATCGAGGCCGACCCCGAGCAGCACCGCTTTGCGTTTGGGCTTTTTGTTTTTCGCATTCGCCATGCTGCGAGGCTAGGAACTGAACGCGATAAGGTCAAGAGACGGATGGTCCTGGCAACCTTCTAATTCAATGATTCGGGAGGCTTTCGCCGGCGTGGCGCGGGGAGATGACCCCAGGATGATTTCAGAAAATCTCACCTGATCGCCGATATTGCAGGCTGCCCTGTCCGAAGGTCGGATGCGTTTTCAGCTCACTTCCGGCAGGAATCAACGACAAATGCCGGTCCTTTAAACTCCAGGGCCGGCAAGGAGGTGATCCAAGGAAGCGGAGGAAGTCGGTTACGGTTTACCGTAAAAATTCCAACCCGCCTTCGATTCTTCCTTTTTGACCGGCTTGTCCAACAGCGTCCGGCCTTCGTTGCGTTCGCCGGAGCCGCCATGACGTCGAATGGCCAGATAGAGAATCCCGATTCCGACGCCGAGAATCGTGACCACTGGTATGAGCCAAAAATGCAGTCCCATAATGCCTTTGGTTTAATTGGGTTTGTCGACGTGAGAACTCTACAACACTCCTGAAAAATTGCGAGCGGGACGCAGGCGTGGGTCAAACCCAGTCGCCCGGCGTGTTTAAGTTCAGGTAAAGCGACCGCTCGGTTGCGGACAGGGAGAACGGTTCCAACAAGCCTTCCTTCCGCAATACCTTGCCCAGGCTCCGCAGCGAGGCATCCGGCCCGACCAAGGCCTGCCGCACGGCAGTCGAGGCAAACCCGCCGCCGGGATAGATTGCGCACAAGGGTTCGGCGTGATCGCCATTCATCGGCAGCACCCCGCAGCCCGGCCGCGCGCAGCTCCACAGCCTTTTCAAATGCCCGGCCTCCATGCGCGGCAGATCCACCGCCAGCGCCAGCAGATGTGTCGTGCGTAATTGTTTCAGGGCCGCGCACAGCCCGCTCAACGGTCCGCGTGAGGGTGGTTCATCCAGCACGGTTTCGATCCCCGGCGGACACCACGCGGGTCGCGCCCTTGCGGAAACCCACAGTGCCGCCGGTTCGAGCTCGCGGAGAACCTTCAGTTGCCGAGCCCACAGCGGTTCTCGGTTTATCTCAAACAACGCTTTGTCCGCGCCCATCCGACGCGATTCTCCACCGGCAAACAGCACACAGGTCAGCGTCATGCGGCATCCACGCGCAACACACCATCGGTGAGGATGCGCGCACGCAAACCGCCCCGCCCGTGCAGCGCCGCCTCGGCACCGGCGGCGATGGCCGCGTTCATCCAATGGCACGGGCTGCACTCAGCCATGCCGGCAAAAGTCACCCCTTGAATTTCAAATTCCCTGCCGATGAGCGTGTTCAAATCCACACCCTTGGTGACGATGTTTCGTCGCGTGACGCCGGGCGAGATGCCGCTCACGCCCAATTTCCCGCACACTTCCGCAAACACCTCGCTCGAAAAAAACGTCACTTGGCCTTTGTAGTTTTCCTTGAAGCCGCAGAAGCGGTCGCCGAGCAACCCCTGTCCGGCGATGCACTCGACCTGATTCACCGACACCATCGGATGCGTGTCAGGAATGCGGTCATGATGGCCAA
>JANPGB010000637.1:0-10869 GCA_031423695.1 Verrucomicrobiota bacterium | reverse complement strand
CAAGGGCCGCGAAGAGGAAGTGAAACGCATTTTCGACAAGTGGGATCTGCCGTGGTCCGAGATCGGCATCATCACCGACACCGGCCACATGAAGGTGCGTCACGGCGGCAAACTCGTCGTGGACATTCCCGCGCGGAAAATCGCCGACGAATCGCCCGTGTATCAGCGCGAAGCCGTTGAGCCGGCGTATCTGAAAGACGTGCGCGCGTTCCGTCTCGACGGCATCGCCGACACGACGACGCCTGCTGACGATTTGAAGAAGCTGCTCGCGTGGCCGAGCATTGCGTCGAAGAACTGGGTCTATCGCCAATACGATCATCAAGTCCGCGACGGCTCAGTCGTTCTGCCCGGCAGCGACGCCGCAGTCATCCGCATCAAGACGGATTCGTTGCCCGTGATGAGCGCGGAACTCGCCGCGAAAGTCGGCGACCCGACCGTTTCCGAGAAGCTGATTGCCATGACCGTGGATTGCAACGGCGGCTACGTTTATCTCGATCCTTACGAGGGCGCGAAAATCGCCGTGGCCGAAGCGTGCCGCAATCTCGCGTGCTCCGGCGCATTGCCGCTGGGCGCGACGGACAATCTCAACATGCCCAGCCCGCTCAAGCCCGAGCTCTTCTGGCAGATCAAGGAATCCGTGCGCGGTCTGGCGGAAGGTTGCAAGGCGTTCAACGCGCCCGTCACCGGCGGCAATTGCTCGCTCTACAATCAAAGCCCCGCCGGCCCGATTGATCCGACGCCCACGATTTCCGTCGTCGGCCTCATTGACAAGCCCGAGCACGTCACCACGCAATGGTTCAAGGACGAAGGCGACGCCATCATCCTGCTCGGCGACGCGGTGGAAGCCACGCCGTTGCAAGGCCTCGGCGGCAGCGCGTATCTGCAAGTCGTGCACGGCAAGAAGGCCGGTTCACCGCCGCGCTGCGACCTTGAGGTCGCGAAGACGCTGCACACCACGCTCATCGGCCTGATCCAATCCGGCCTCGTAAAGAGCGCGCACGATTGCAGCGAAGGCGGCCTCGCCATCGCGCTCGCGGAAAGCTGCATCAGCCAGCTCATCGCCCGCGAAACGCCGCGTTTGATTGGCGCGACGATTGATCTTTCGCTGGTAGGGACGACTTCCACGTCGTCCCAAATTAAAAATGGGGACGCGGTGGAACGCGTCCCTACCACAACGCGCCTCGACGCGCTGCTCTTCGGCGAAACGCAATCCCGCATTGTCATCAGTTGCAAGCCGCTCGACGCCGTGAAAGTCGTCGAACGCGCCAAGCTCATGGGCGTGCCCGCAGTGCAGATTGGCAAAGTCGGCGGCGACAAGCTGACGGTGAAAATCGCCGGCGGCGAATTCTCCGCCCCGCTCACCGAACTCCACGATCCGTGGTGGAACAGCATCGCCCGTGCGATGGCGTGACCCGTTAATTGCCGACCATGCCGCTCACCGCCGCCGAGTTTAATGGCTTTGATGCCGAGTCCGGCGCGCGCTTCCTGCGTTCGTTCGAGGCGCAAACCCGTCAGCGGGGCGAGAGGTATTTCAAGTCGGGCGCGGTCAGGTCGCTGGCATGTGTTGAGCCGGGCGCTCAGTACACGGCGGAAGTGATGGGCGGTGAACTTTATGGCGTCACCCTCACTTACGACAAGGGGTGGGACAGTGAATGCACCTGTCCGATGGCGCTCGAGTGCAAACATGTTTACGCCGCGCTCAAGCAGATGCTCGCGGATTATTCCAGTGCAGCCGTGGATTCATTGAGCGCCACCGCCGGAAAAATCTCCAACATTTCGAAGCCAAACCTTCCACCCGCAACCTTCGCCGAGCTCGTCCGCGAAAAAATCGGTCGGCGGCTCGCACCCGATGAGGCGCGTTATCTGAGGAATGTCAGCCAGCTTTTTCAACAGGGGCGCCAGAGCGGGAGCTACTACGCCAGTGAACTCAGCCTGCTGGGGGCGCCGGTCGCCGGCGGTTGGTACGACCGGGTGGAACTGTTTTCAAGTCCGCCGAAAACGGAGCAGGAGTTCTGGAACTACCTCGCTCTCTACTTGACGGACAAACTCAAACATCCGGTGCCAGAATTCCTGGAGCCGGTGACCGATCTGGCCGCCGTGCGCGACCAGATGCGCCGCCACCAGCGCCGCCGGGAAATTGAAACTTGGAAGGCCACCCTGTCCCGGTTTGGCAGCTCGGCTGATGGCGATGGCACGCGCGCCGAACCCGTCGAACCCGTGGAACTGCGCCTGCGGTTCGCACCCCAGCAGGCGGTGTTCGAGTGGCGGGCATCCGCCGCCGCTGAGTGGAAGGAATTAAAGACGACCAAGCATCGGGATTTCGACACAAGATATGCCGCGCGACTTTTACCGGAAGCCGCGTTGTTGTGGATGCCCTTTTCGCAGCGGGTGCAGATTCAGTATTCGGCGTCGCTGGCGTACGCCGATGCCTGGGCGGGGGGCCAGATCGGGCGCTGGTTGCGCCAGGCGCATGTGCGGCCGCTGCTCGTGGCGGCGGATGGCGAGCCGTTATTTTTTCACGACGAGCCGCTGCGCTGGCAGGTCACGCAGCCCGAGAGCAGCGACGGCGATTATGCATTCACGTTGCAACAAGCCGGCGGGGCGGCGGTGCCGGATGTGTGGATGTTCACCCGCACGCAACCGCCGCTTTACCTCACGCCGATTGGAGTCTTCAAAGGCCCGCCGTTCGAGCCGCACTTGATGCATCTGCACGAGCCGACGCTGATTCCCGCGAAGGCCTTTGAAACCCTCGGCGGCCTGCGCCTGCTGGACCGGCTCCAGGCGGAACCGCCGCCGCGCCTGGCCGGGCGGGTGCGCACGGTGAAACTTCAGCCATGCATCGTAGCCGAGGTGAAAGCGCCCTGGGCGGGTAATTCCTCGGAGTATTGCTACGTGGATGTGCTGGGCGCGTCGGAGGACGCCAAGGTGGTGGAGAGTTGGAACGGCAGTGGCTGGGCGCCCACTGAGGCGGCGCAAAAAATCAAAACCGCCGCCAACGATCTCCTGCGGCTGGATCGCTCCGCCTTGGGCGCGCTGCTGCCGCCGCTGGAACAGTCCGGGTTCAAGTGGGATTACCAGGCGCAACGCTGGGCGCTGAGGCTGACGAAAAAATTTCCCGAAATCTTCGTGCCGTTTCTCAAGTCGCTTCCCGCAGACATCCGCATCGAGTTGCGCGGTGAACTTTCCTCGTTTCAGAACGCGGAGGTCGCGGGAAAAATCCGCCTCGAAGCCAGCGAGGACGGGATGGACTGGTTTAATCTGCAAGTCATCGTGGACGTGAACGACGTGACGCTCACCAAGGTTGAGATCAAGTTGCTGCTCGATGCCAAAGGCAAGTGGGTGCGGCTCGGCAAAAAGGGGTGGCGCAAACTGGAGTTCTCGTTGAGCAAGGAAGAAGATGAAGAGCTCGCTCGGCTCGGCCTGACCCCGCACGAACTGACCAGCGAACCGCAGCGGCTCCACGCGCTGCAACTGGCGGACAAGGCGGCGCGAAAGTTCCTGCCCGCGGAAACTTGCGATCGCATCGAACGCCGCGTCACGGAACTGCAAGCGCGCGTCACTCCGGATTTGCCGGCGGCAATTCAAGCCACGCTGCGGCCGTACCAGCTCGAGGGTTTCCATTTCCTCGCCTATCTCAGCACGAATCATTTTGGCGGCATCCTGGCCGACGACATGGGCCTGGGGAAAACCTTGCAGACGCTGACGTGGCTGGCGTGGCTGCGCGGTGACATAGCGGCAGGCATCCTGCCTGACGTAGAGCCGGGCTTCCAGCCCAGCAGAAAAAGCGATGCCAGCAGAGCGGCTGTGGAAAACTCCGACGGCACCGCCAGTTCAGGTCCCGTCCCGGGCGGCAAGATGCCGCCCTCCACGGCAGGCAGGATGCCCGCCGCTACCTTGCCTTCGCTCGTCGTCTGCCCCAAATCCGTGGCCGACAACTGGCGCGCGGAGGCGGAACACTTTTATCCCTCGCTCAAAGTTCGCGTCTGGAGTGCGGGCGATCTCAAGTCGTTTGCCGGGATGCTGGGCTCGGCGGATTTGCACGTCTTGAATTACAGCCAGCTCCGGCTCGTGGGCGAAGATCTGGTGCGCGAAAAATTTCACGCCGTCATTCTCGACGAAGGACAGTACATAAAAAATCCCTCGTCCCAGACAGCGCTGGTAGCGAAGTCGCTGCGCGCGGAGCACCGCCTCATTCTCAGCGGCACGCCGATTGAAAACCGCCTGCTGGATCTGTGGAGCTTGATGAGTTTCGCCATGCCCGGCGCGCTCGGCAGTCGCGCGGAGTTCGGGCGGATGTATGACGCAAAAGGAGATCCCTTCGCGCGCCAACGCTTGTCCGCGCGCGTGCGGCCGTTTCTGATTCGCCGCACCAAGTCGCAGGTGGCGCGCGATCTGCCGGACCGCATGGAGGAGGATTTGTTCTGCGAACTCGAGGGCGAACAAAAAACGCTCTACCGCGCGGAACTCAAGCGCGCGCAGGCGATGTTGCTTGGTGTCCAAACGGTGGAGGCGCTGAACAGGCAACGGTTCAACTTTCTGACCTCGCTGTTGAGGTTGCGCCAGATTTGCTGTCATCCACGCCTGGTGAAACCGGATTCGAAAGCCGCCAGCGCGAAAGTGGAGGCGCTGATCGAAACGCTCGAACCACTCATCGAAGAGGGCCAGAAGGTGCTGGTGTTTTCGCAGTTCGTTGGCCTGCTCGAGATCTTGCGCGATGAAATCAAGGAGCGGGGCTGGAAACACTGGTATCTGGCAGGCGAGACGGAGAATCGCGGCGACCTGGTGCGGGAATTTCAAGCCGCAGAGGGCGCGGGCGTGTTCCTCATTTCGCTCAAGGCGGGCGGCTTCGGCTTGAACCTCACGGCGGCCAGCTACGTGGTGCTGTTCGATCCGTGGTGGAATCCGGCGGTGGAAAACCAGGCCATTGACCGCACGCATCGCATCGGCCAGGCGCGCAAGGTCATCGCCTACCGGCTGCTCATCAAGGACAGCATCGAGGAAAAAATCCGCGCGCTGCAAAAACAGAAAAAGTCGCTCGCCGACGACGTGCTGGGCGAGGAGAAGTTTTCGCAGGGGCTTTCGCTGGACGATCTGCGGTATCTGCTGGCGGGGTGAGTCGGGCGCCGCCGTAAGTGGTGGCTGGGTTATTAGCCATCGGTGCGTCCCGATGCTGCCGGACCAACCACGCGCGCTTTGGCCGGCTAATGACGGGGAGACACCAACAATACTCTTTCGCCAATATTCATCAGCCTTGGACAACGGGCTGCGCTTCCGGCTTGGAGAATGTGAGCAGCATGGAGAAGGGCGTGGAGGCCTTGACGGCGTGGCGCAGGTTGGGCGGCATGTAGAGCAGATCGCCGGCCTTCAGATGGTGCGGCCGACCGGCGAGGCTGAATTCACATTCGCCAGTCAGAATCTGGATGATGGCGTGCTGCGTGGAGGTGTGCTCGGTCAGTTCCTGGCCCGCGCTGAAGCCGAACAGCACCACGCGCGAATTTTCCGTGCGCAGCAAGGTCCGGCTCACGATGCCGTTGTCGGCGAATTGGGTTTCGGCGGGCAACGAAATAATTTTTTCCTGCCCCGCCAGAATCAAAGGTTTTTCAGCCATGCAAGAACATTACCACGCGATGGGCGGGACGGGTATTGACCCAGATCAAGGTCGCTCTGGATTTGCGGTGACAGAATAACCACCATGTCGCAGATGCCACCTGCCAACGGGTTCAAACGTTTTGACGTGCGCGAGATGATTCGCAGCGGCACGGAGCCGTTTCCCTTCATCCTCGCCCGCGTGCAGGCGCTCAAGCCCGGCGATGGCCTGATCATCGTCGCGCCGTTTTTGCCGTCGCCGTTGATTGAGAAACTCGGCAGCGAAGGCTTTGCCTCCAAGCTCGAGCGCGGCGCGGGCGCGGACTGGCTGGTTTACTTTTGGCGGGAAGCTGATTGAATCCTCCACATGTCCACTGCTTTAGCCGAACTGAAGGCCGCTGTCATCGTCAACACATTGCGAAGCTGCCAGTTGTTCACCGGATTGTCGCCGGAAGAGCTGCGGCCCATTGCCGAAATCTCGGTGGCAAAACGGCTGGCCAAGGATGAATACCTCTTTCGCCAGGGCGCGCCGGCGACCGGGTTTTTCATCGTGCAAACCGGGGCGGTGAATGTGCATCGCGTCAACAGCGCGGGCAAAGAGCAGATCATCCATGTGTTTCGCCCCGGGGAATCGCTCGCGGAAGCGGCGCTCGCCAGCGAGACCGGTTATCCCGCCGATGGGCGGGCGTTGGAGGGCACGCAGGTCTTGCTGATCCACAAGGAAGGGTTTCTCGCTCTGCTCCAGCGCAGACCCGAACTGGCGATCCGGATGCTTGGCGCGATGAGCAGTCATTTGCGCGTGCTCGTCGGCCGGCTTGAAGATCTGACGCTTAAGGATGTGGAAACGCGTTTTGCCAACTGGCTCATCAAGCGCTGCCCCGACCGCGCGAGTCAACGGCCCGTGCGCATCGAACTGAGCATGACCAAGCGGGTGCTGGCGGCGGAATTGGGAACGGTCAGCGAGACATTCTCCCGATTACTGGCGAAATTCCGCGCGGAAAAACTGCTCCTGGTGAAAGGCAAAACGCTCACGGTGCTTTCGCCCGCGCGCCTGCAGGCATTGTTGCAACGCAACCTCGGCGAGTAATCGCCGGGAGGTTTTCCCCAACTCCGAAGTTGGAATCCGCAGCCCGCGGTGTAGCGGCGGGCATCCTTGCCTGCCGTAGAGCCGGGGCTTCCAGCCCGGCGGCAAAAACTGCACAAACTTTCACGCCCCTTGAAAGATTGCTGCGCCCCAGACCCTTCATCCGTTCTTTCCGGGCGGCAGGGATGCCCGCCCTCTACGGCTGGCACAGATGCCAGCCGCTACTTCAGAGTTCGGGTTTATTGGGTGAGCAACGCTTGCAGTTTCGCGACGATCTCGTCCGGTGGCAGGTTCAGTCCGGGTTGCTGAAAAACAATTTCGCCGTCCGCGTTCAGGACGGTGAGCAGGTTGGAATGGGCGAATTGTCCAGTGGCCTCCTCCTTGTATTTCACGCCCAGCAACGCCGCCAACTCCAGGATGTCGTCGGGTTCGCCGCGCAGCAGCGTCCACGTTTCGGCGGGCAATACACGCGTGGCGCGGAAGCTCGCCAGCACCACGGGCGTGTCGCGGCGCGGGTCGATCGTGACGAGGGTGAAGCCGACCCGCGCGCGCTGTCCGGGCGTGAGCGCGGCCTCGATTCGCTGCACGTCGTGAACGAGGATGGGGCAGGCATACTGACAGCTCGCAAAAAACATGACCACCACCTGCGGGCGACCTTTCAGCTCGGCCAGCTTGATTTGCCTGCCGGTGTCGGTCGTCCATTTTGATTCGGTCTGATAAAGCGATTGGTCGCTGAACCCGGCGGCGTATTCTGGCTTGGCACAGCAGGCGGGGGTGGAGTTGCGAGAACGACAACCGGCAGCGCAAACAAGAGCTACAGCTCCCAATACCAGCAGCCACATGCGAACGCCAATCACGGAGTGACGCGCCCTACCTGCGCCGGTTTGAAAGTTTGTGCCGCCTTCGTGTGGTGTCATAAATCTTTGGCGCACCGGAAGCCGAGGTTGTGAATGCAATAGTCCGCCTTCAGGCTGCTGCGGAAGCCGTAGCGCATGAACGCGGCAAAGTCGCTCGGGTCCCGCGCGCCGACGGAACCGCTGCCGCAAAACAACTGGCGATCCAGGCCGGTGTCGCCGCGCGCATCGCCGGTGACCATCGAGGTGTTGAAGTCCGCCACCCATTCCCAGACCAGCCCGTGCAGATCGTGAACGCCCCAATAATTTTTCTTTCCCGCGCCCACGGGTGACAGCCTTTTGTCGCTCGGCGTTGAATACCAGGTCTGTAACGCCCGTTTGAACTCCGGATCGTTCTCGCCATCCGGCCTCGTCGTGCCCGCCGCCGCGACAAGTTCCCATTCGGCGACGCTCGGCAGGCGTTTGCCCCGCCATTGAGCATACGCCTTGGCGGCGAACCACGAGACGAACGTGACGGGTGCATTCGCGGGCGCGTTGGTGCCCGGTTCCAGATCGCCCGCCCAGCTTTTCAGATACGCCTCGTCGGCGAACAGTCGTTTCACCGCCGAGCGCCGCCAGCGGGGATTGGCGCGGACGAATTGGAGGAAGTCATCGTTCGTCACCGGCAGCACGTCGAGGCAGAAGGGTTTGACCGCAATCTCCTTGAGGTCGGCGGTCGAACGAAACTGCGGTTTGAAAATGCCGCCGCAGATGACGACCATTCCGGACGGAGCGTTCGTCGAGGCAAAAGCAGATCCGCCCCATGACCCGGCCCAGCCAGTGAGCAGCAGTGCCATGAGGCGGATGATTTTCATCGGTCGGAAGAATTACTCGAACGGATTGGCCGCCGGCGGGGCGATGGTGGCGCGAACCTTCTTCACCTGGTCGGACGAAATTGCCGTGCCTTCATTGCCGAAACTGTTGCGCACGTAGGTCAGCACGTTGGCGATTTGTTCATCGTTCAGATAATTCAGCGGCGTCATCGTGCCGTTGTATTTCTTGCCGTTCACGATCACCTCACCCGTGCGGCCGGCGATCACGTTGTGTATGGCTTCTTCATCGGACAGCCGGGCCAGAAAGTCCGACTTCGCGAGCGGTGGGAATTGTCCGGGCAGTCCTTCGCCATTCATTTGATGACAGACGAAACAGGTTTGCATGAACACACCCTTGCCCTTCTCGATTTGAATTTCCTTCGTGAGCGTCGCGATCTTCGGATTACCCTTGATCTCTTCGGCAACGGCGGCCTTGAGCTGCGCGACGCGTTTCTCCGAATCTGATCCCGCCATGGCTTTGCCGAGATACGCCGCGTCCACTTCCTTGCCTGAATAAACTATCGGATTCGCCGGGCCATCCACTTTCAACATGCCGATCGCGCCCTTGTTGAACGCGCGGAACAACGAGTGATCCACGAGAATGTAGGTGCCGGGAATCTCGACCTTGAACTCCACGATGGCCGAACCGCCCGCCGGAATCATCGTGGTCTGCACGTTGTGCGAGGCGACCGAGCCGCCTTCCTGATAGACCGTGTCAAAGATTTCCCCAATGACGTGAAACGACGACGTGAGATTCGGTCCGCCGTTGCCGACGAAAAGCCGCACGCGCTCGCCCACTTTTGCCGTGAGCGCCTTGTCGCCGACGAGCGCGCCGACCGAGCCGTTGAAAACCACATACGAGGGCCGCTCATCAACCGCCTTGTTCATGTCGAATGATTGCAAACCCTCCTCGCCGTATTTGCCGACCGTATAGAAGTCACCCTGCATCACGTAGTACTCGCGATCCACGGGCGGCAGACCTTCCTTCGGCTCGACGAGAATCAAGCCATACATGCCGTTGCCGACGTGCATTCCCACGGGCGCCGTTGCGCAGTGATAGACATACAGCCCGGGGTTCAGCGCCTTGAATGAAAATTGCGACGCGTGACCCGGCGCGGTGAAGGACGAAGCCGCGCCGCCGCCGGGGCCGGTGACGGCGTGCAGGTCAAGGTTGTGCGGCATTTTGTTGTCCTGATGGTTGTTGAGGTGAAACTCCACGTCGTCGCCATCGCGGATGCGGATGAAGCGTCCGGGCACGTCGCCACCGAACGTCCAGAACACGTAATCCACGCCGTCCGCCATCCGCTTGGTCACTTCGATGACCTCCAGATTGACGATGACTTTGGTGGCGTGCTTGCGCGTGAGGGGCGGGGGAACATTCGGTGGCACCCCGAGCACGGCGGTTTCCTCGCCCTGCACTTCCGGGTCAACCGGTTTGGCGTTTGACTTGGCCGGTGATTCAGCCGCGTTGAGGCAGCCAGCGAACAACACCGTTGCAAAAGTCGTCGCAAAAACGACGGCACAGGATTGGTTCAACATTTTTCTTTTCATAGTTTTCCTTTATCGCGATCTTGTTTTAAACGTCTGCTTTGAAGATGTATTGCGTCTGGCACAGCTGCCTTGACCAAGGTCATGCTTTGGCTGTTTCGGAAGGGAACAGCGTATCTGGACTCAATGTCCACCGCAACATTCCGCCACGGGTTCGGCGGCGGAGCCGGTCGCTCTGAGCTTGGTGATCTTCACGCGGAATTCCTCCGGACTTTTGACCAGATGTTCCCAGGTGAACGCGCCCGGCCATTGCGCCGCAAACTGGTAGTAGAGCGGCACGGGATCGTGATCGTTCAGCAGGATGAAATGATCGCCGACCGGCAAGGCGAGCCAGGTTTTGATGATGAGGCCGTGCTTGATCGAGCAGGGAATGGGACGCACGTCCATGACTTTGTCGGCGCCGATTAGGTTGGGTGTTTGTATGTTTGTGTTCATAATTGTTTTGATTCAGGAGTGGTTAAAAATCTCGCACGCCGGTTTGTGCGCGGCCAAGGTCGGACATCATCGAAGGATGCCATGGGGGATCGAAAAGGATCTCCACCTCCGCGTCGGTCACGGCTTCGAGGTTGAGCAGCGCATTCTTCACGCCCCAGCCGATGCTTTCGCTCATGGGGCAGCCCGGCGTGGTCAGTGTCATGGTCACGCGCACATTACCGGCCACGGTAGTCACGTCATAGACCAACCCGAGATCAACGATGTTGCAGCCCAGTTCCGGGTCAATGACCTGGCGCAGAGTTTCCAGCACGATGGCTTCGGTAAGGGGCGAGTCGGTCATAAAATCATTTCTTTGCGGGTGACGGAAACGGCTTCAGCACGGGCCGCGCAATGTGCGACAGGATTTTCCCGACGTTCACCGCGAACAGCGCCAGGCTGGCCGCCAGCAAAATTGCGCCGCCGCGCACGCACCGGGTGTTTTGAAAAGCAATGCCCGCGCTCGTCGCAACCA
>JANPGB010000636.1:0-8374 GCA_031423695.1 Verrucomicrobiota bacterium | reverse complement strand
GCTGGGCTTTTTGATCGGCATCCTCACCGTGATCAACTCCCAAAAGGGGACCGTCATGGTAGCTCTGGTGGCTCCGCTGTTTGTGCTCGCCCTGCCCATTTTGGATGCCGTGCTGGCCATTCTGCGCCGCGGTCTGCGGGGGCTGCCCGTCTTCCGGCCCGACCGCCGGCACATTCACCACCATCTGATGGAGATGGGATTGTCCTCCAAAAAAACCGTGCTGTCACTTTACTCGCTGACCCTCGTGTTTCTGGTGCTGGGGCTGCTGGCCTATCGTTCCCGCGGATACTCCCTGGCGCTGCTGGCGGGTTTTGCCGCCATGCTGCTGCTGGTATGCGCGGGCAAATTGAAATTCAGCCGGCGCTGGTTCGCGCTGAACCAGATGTTCGCTGAATCCAGGCATCTCCGGCGGGAGATTGCCTACGCCCGGTGTTTGACGCAGTGGCTCACGCTGGACGGCGAACGTTGTCAAACCGTGGAAGAACTGTGGGTTGGGTTTGCCTACGCCGCGCAAAAACTCGGCTTCTGTTCCATCCGGCTTTCCCTGGCCGACGGCGAACGTCATTGGGGCCAGCGCGGCAAGGGTGACCGGGAAGTTTCGTTTCGCTACGAAATGCAGGATGGGGCCCGCGGCATCTTGGTATTGAGCGCCCTTCATCCCTCGGCCGAGGATTTGCGCCGCGACCCGGATTCCGACGCCGGCCACGGTTTTCACAAATGCCACGGCGCCGTGGTGGGTCGGAAATCCTTCGAACTGACTAGCGAGTTGTTGGCGGAAAGCTGGATCAAAGCCACCGACCCTTGGGTGGGGGCAGGAACTTCAAAACTCCGCTTCAAGTCGGCAAAGCCCCCGCCGCACGTCCCGGACCGGAGCAAGGGCCAACCCGCGCTGCTGAACGGCGCGGCCCTCAACGGTCAATTGGCTTCGCGGGCAGTCACCGACAGCAGCGCAGCCGCCTGAGCGGTGGTTCAAAGAAATAACTCGCCCGCAGCCCTCTGCACCCTCCCGGGCATCACAGCCATTCCCACCACCCGGCGGCCGGGCAGACTTCAAACTGATGATGGCAATGCTCGGAAGACGGCGGGCCAATTCAATTACGGTTTTCAATAAACTTGTTCCGGCGGCCCAATTGTGTGATTTTCCCGAGCATGATGCCAACCCGGCAAGGTTCGTTCCGCCTGTTCCGCCTGTTCGGAATCGATGTGTTCCTGCACTGGTCATGGTTCGTGATCGCGGCGCTCCGCCTGCAATACCACGGCCTAGAATACGGTTCCTACCTTTGGTACGGGCTGGAATACGTGTCGCTGTTTCTGATCGTGTTGATGCACGAGTTCGGCCACGCCCTGGCGTGCCGCTCCGTGGGCGGGCAGGCGACGCAAATTGTCCTCTGGCCGCTGGGGGGCGTGGCTTACGTCGCGCCGCCGCCCCGGCCCGGCGCGGTGCTGTGGAGCATCGTGGCGGGACCGCTGGTGAACGTGGTGCTCGCGCCGGTGTTGACGCTGATCATGCTGGCGGGCGGCTCGGCCAACTGGATGCAGACCGCGCCCGACCTCTATTTTTTCATCCGCGCCATCTGGTTTGCCAACCTGGCGCTGCTGATCTTCAACCTGCTGCCGATCTATCCGCTCGACGGCGGGAAAATCCTCTGGGCGCTGCTCTGGTTTGTTTTCGGGCGCGCGCGCGGCCTGATGATTGCCGCGGTGATCGGCGGTCTGGCCGTGCTCGCCTTGATTCCCTTCGTCGTGGGCCAGGGTGATCCATGGCTTTATGTGCTGGCCGGATTTATTCTCCTCAACTGCTGGAAAGGCTGGGTGGAGGCGCGCGCGCTGGCCCGCTTCGACAAGCTGCCTCGCCGCGAGGGCTTCGCCTGCCCCGCCTGCCACGCCAGACCGTTGCTCGGCGCGTTATGGCGCTGCGGCAAATGTGGCCACTCGTTCGACACCTTCGCCACGCAGGCAGCCTGTCCGCATTGCGGCGCCCAATACAGCGCCACGGCCTGCTTCGACTGCGGCAGCCTGCGTCCGTTGAGCGAGTGGACGGCCTCCGCCGCCCTGCCTCCAAAAGTGACCTGACCCAAAAACTCATCATGCCTTCACCCGCCTCCCATCCGCGCGATCCGTTGCACGGCATCACGCTGGAAACCATCGTCACCGAACTGTCCGCCCGCCATGGTTGGAAGGAAATGGGCCGCCGCATTCCGATCCGCTGTTTTCTCTTTAACCCCAGCGTCAAGTCCACCCTGACATTTCTGCGCAAGACGCCCTGGGCGCGGCGGAAGGTGGAAGACTGGTATTTGCTCGAGCGACAGTCGCCGGAAGCGCCGCGCTGAGGTGAAGCCACTGCCTGGCCTGGGTTAGCACGCGGCCAATTGACAAAGAAAATGAAGTGCGGGACAGTGTCAGCACTATGCCCGTCCCGCGCGATTCCGTTTTAGCATCCGAGCCGGTGGCCCTGTCTCCATCAAATCCTCCGGGGACAGCTGCCAGCCGGCCGGGCAATGATTTGATGGCCAGTTTTATTTCAAAGTCTTGGCAGTCTTTAATCACATGACGCACCACCCACCGCCGCCGGCCCGAAAATTTTTCCCGCTGCGAATCCTCGCCCTGCTCGCCCTGCTCGGCAGCGCCTGTCTGGCACGCGCCCAGATGATCGATTTGAACGCCAACGGCATGAGCGATGTTTGGGAGCAGCTTTACAACGCCGGCAGTCTGCCGGCCAACACGGACGCCGACAGCGACGACGTGCCGAACCGGGTGGAAAGCCTCGCAGGCACCGATCCCCTCGACGCCAGTTCCTACCCGCATATCAGCGCCTTCACCAGTTCCGTTTCCAACTTCAACGTCTCGATGCCCTGCGCGCTGGGCAAACTCTATCAGTTGCAAAGCGTCACGAATCTGGGCGGAACCAACTGGTTTTCCGAAGCCAGCCAGCTTGTGCGGACCGGATCGACGGTCTGGCTCGCGGGTGCTACGGCCACAACCACGAAGTTTTTCCGCATCGCCATCGCCGATGTGGACTCGGACGGCGATGGTTTGAGTGACTGGGAGGAATACAAGCTGGGCCTGAATCCGACGAATGCGTTAAGCAACGGCCAATTGGACGGCAACGGCCAGCAGTTGAACGATTACAACTACGTGGCCGGCAAATTAACCACGCAAAATGTTCTGAACATCACCGCCACCGACCCGACCGCCAACGAACCCGATCCCAGCCAGAGCGCGATCAACCTCGGACTGCTCACGGTGACGCGCGGCGGATTTCCTCTGAACGACCTCAACGTCAATCTCGGCCTGGGCGGCCCCGGCAGCGGCTTCGCGAGCGAAGGCGTGGACCATTCACCCCTGCCCCGCTCATTGAGCTTTCCCGCCGGCGTGAGTTACCAGACGATTACAGTCACGCCGCTGGCCAACACGAACCTGATGACGCCCGTCGTCGCCACGATGAGACTGCTGGGCGGCACCGGCTATTCCGTCGGCACCGCCAGCAACGCCAGCATCGTCATCTATCCGTCGGCCACGCCGAACGGCACCGGGCTGACCGGCCAATATTATACCAACTCCAGTTCGACTTATGCCAGCAGCCTGAATTTTAATCCGGCGAATTTGAAACTCACCCGCGTGGACACGAACATTGATTTCACCTGGGGCACCACCACGCAGCCGATCACCAACAGCAGCGGCTTCTACACCGTGCGCTGGACCGGCTAGGTGCAGCCGCAATATTCGGAGAAATATTATTTCGTCGCCAACACCGACGACGGCGTCAAGCTGTGGGTCAACGACCAGCTCATCATTGACAGTTGGATCAACAAAAGCGCCTCCGACCTCACCGGCACCCTCACGTTGCAGGGCGGGCTCCGCTATAATATCAAAATGGAGTATTACCAAAACAACGGCTCAGCCGTCGCGCATCTGTCTTGGTATAGTCCCAGCCAGTCCAAGGTCATCATCCCCACCAACCGCCTCTATCCAACCAACACCCCACCCGCCCCCGCCGCCGTCACCAGTCCGCTTTATGCCGTCGGATTTCTGGGTCAGCCGTTCAGCTTCACTGTCACGGGAGCCAACACGCCGAGTGGTTTCACCGCCAAGGGACTCCCGCCCGGCCTCAACTTCAACGCCGGCAGCGGCGTGATCAGCGGCGTGCCCAATCTTGCGGGCGACTTTCAAGTTTCACTGACTGCGAGCAACACCCTCGGTCTCGGCGCGTCCATCGTGCTGATTCAAATTTTCGACACGGGCAGTTCCGTAGTGCGCGAAATCTGGAGCGGCATCAACGGCACAAACGTCGCTGACATCCCGGTCAATGCGCCGGCAACCCTCACCAACACGCTCGGCACGCTGGAAGGCCTGACCAATTACGGCGACAATTACGGCGAGCGCGTACGCGGTTATCTGACCGCGCCGGCCACGGGCAATTATTTTTTCTGGCTCGCCGCGAGCGACGCGGCGGAACTCTGGATTTCCAACGACAGCGAACCCGTCAACAAAGTGAAACGTGCGTGGGTTTCCCCGACCAACAATCCCGCGCCGCCGCCAAACAACGGCACCGGCTCGCGCCAGTGGAATGTCCAGCCGGGTCAAAAATCGGCGTGGCTCGCCCTCGTCGCCGGGCAGAAATATTATCTAGAAATTCTCCACAAAGCCGGCGCGGACACGAATGACAACTGGGCCGTCGGCTGGGCGCAGGACGCCACCGGCACCAGCAACGCGCCCAGCGCGGTCGTGCCGGGCTACGTCCTCTCCCGCTATTATCCGCTGCCGATTACGCTCGTCCCCGGCACGCTTTACAACGCCAACATGCTGGCCCAGGGCACGACGATCAGCAGCGGCGGC
Source organism: Verrucomicrobiota bacterium (assembly GCA_031423695.1). Classification (GTDB taxonomy): domain Bacteria; phylum Verrucomicrobiota; class Verrucomicrobiia; order Limisphaerales; family CAIQOK01; genus CAIQOK01. The sequence goes on along the minus strand of JANPGB010000636.1, from coordinate 3,538 downwards.
GGCACCGCAACCCTGCGGGTGAGCGCCGACGGCACGCAGGCGGTTCTAAAATACAACTACAGCGGACTCACCTCGCCGAAGGTTGCCCAGCACATCCACAACGACGCCTATCTCGCGTTCCCCAGCTCGATCATGTTCGACATTGACACGGCGGCTCCGCAAGCAGACGGCAGTCTCATCTGGGACATCACGCCCGTCGGCCCGCTTGGCGTGGCGGACATCCAGGAAATCATCAAGGAAGGCAAGGCTTACATCAACATTCACACGGTCAATTATCCCAATGGCGAAATCAACGGTCATTTCTCGCCCGCGAATGGCGCCCAGGTGTTCACCGCGCCGCCCGCGCCGCCCGCGTGGAACGATGACCACGCCAATACCAACGCCGCCGCGCGCTTCCTCATTCAAGCGACGTTTGGGCCCAGTCCTGCCGAGATCGCGGCCGTGCAGTCGCTCGGCTACACCAACTGGATTGACGCCCAGATCGCGCTGCCCGCCACGCATCATCTGCCAACCGTGCTGGCCAATGTCAGCGCCGATCCCACCACGCCGTATCCCGGCACGCTGACCTTCAACACCTGGTGGCGCCACTCGATCACCGCGCCGGATCAGTTGCGGCAACGCGTGGCGTTCGCGTTGAGCGAAATCATGGTCGTCTCTGAGAACGGCGTGCTGGCGGACAACGCCCGCGCCTTGTCGGATTACTACGATGTCTTGCTCGACGGCGCGTTTGGCAATTTCCGCGACCTGCTGGAAAACATGACGCTCTCGCCGGCGATGGGCCTGTATCTCGACATGCGCGGCAACAAGGCGGGCAGCCTCATCACCGGCCTGCATGCCAACGAAAACTTCGCCCGCGAAATCCTCCAGCTCTTCTCCGTGGGCCTGTATCGCCAGTGGCCGGACGGCACGCTCGTGATGAATTCCCAAAGCTCCCTGGTGCCCACCTACGACCAGAACACCATCCTCGGATTTGCCAGCGTGTTCACCGGCTGGAATTATTACCAGACCAACCAGGCCAACGGCCGCCTGCCCACCAGCTTTTCGCCGAGCGCCAACTACACCAATCCGATGGTGCTCGTGCCGACGCAGCACGAACTCGGCACCAAGCAGCTGCTCGATCTGGCCATGCTGCCCGCCGCCGTGGGGGTGCAGACCAATTCGGCCACAACCAACTTTGACAATTACTGCTCGCAGGATCTGGAGTCCGCGCTGGATTCCATCTTTAACAGTCAAAACCTCGGACCGTTCATCTGCCGACAGCTGATCCAGCGCCTCGTCACCAGCAATCCCAGCCGCGACTACCTCTATCGCGTGGTGCAGAAATTCAACGACAACGGCAGCGGCGTCCGCGGCGACCTGCAAGCCGTCATCAAGGCCATCCTCCTCGACTACGAAGCCCGCAGTCCCGCCAGCGCCGCGCAGATCACCTACGGCAAACAGCGTGAACCCGTCTGCCGCGTCACCGCGCCCGCCCGCGCCTTCCCCGCCCCGCCAACCCTGGGCGGCACGTACAGCCAGACCACCAACCAGATAATCACCGTCACCACCACCAACGCGCACCGGCTTAACGGCACGGAGACCGTCGCGTTGTCCTTCACCGACACTTCCGGCAAGCCCGAGCCGCCGGCGACAAATTACCTTGTCACTACGACCGGCACCAACACCTTCACCCTTACGGCCCAGGGCTTGACGACCGCCACGTATGGCCAGGTAGGCAACCTCATTACCGTCACCAACGGCAGCCATGGCCTGCCGGTTGGCGCTTCGGTCTATCTCCATTTTGTCACTGGCGGCGCAGTGAGCGGTTCCAACCAGATTGTCACATTGCCCGCCGCGAACTCCGCGAATTCCTTCACCGTGACCGCGCCGGATTCCGCCAACCGTGGCGGTGCCTGCCTGATCCCGAAATTCACCAGCGGCGGCTACGTGATCGTCAACAAGACCAACGTGACCGTCGCCACCGCGCAAAGGCACGGACTGGCCGCCGGCGACTATGCCTATCTTCTTTTTTCCCAGGCCAGCAGCCCGCCGGATGCGCTCTATCAAATCCTGTCCGTCCCCGACGCCACGCACTACAACGTCATCGTCGTGTCGAATAATTATTCCACCACCCAAAACGGCCTGACCACGTACCCCCTGGTCGCGCCGCCCCTCGCGCGCTTCGGCAACGCCCTTGTCCAATGGAGCACCTGGAAAATGGATGCCACCGACACCGGCTCGTCCGTCAGCCTGTTGCAGACCCCGTTAAGCGCGCCCACCGTGTTCAACTTCTATTTCCCCGACTACAAATTCCCCGGCCAGCTCGCCTCCGCGGGTCTGACCACGCCGGAGTTCCAGCTCACCTCGGACACCAGCGTGGCGTTGCAGATGAACTTCCTGGAAAGCGGCATCCTGACCAACAGCAGCAGCCTGAACCCCAACACCAACGGCCTGACCAGCTTCAACAACGGCACTGGCGCGATCATGCTCGATCTCAGTCCGTGGCAAACCACGAACTACACGTCCGCCGCCGGGGTTTCCAGCCTCGTGGATTCATTAAATACGCTCCTGCTTGCGGGCCAGTTGTCCAACGGTGCGCGGACGAACATCATTAAATACGTCACCAACACCGTGAATTTCCCTTACAGCACGCCGCCCACCGCCGTCCAGATCCGCGACCGCGTCCGGGCCGTCGTCCACCAACTCATTGTCTCCCCCGACTTCACCATCCAGAAATAACCGTATGGATAAAAAACAATTTTCCGTCCTCACCCGGCGCGAGTTCATCCGCAAGGCCGCCTGCGCCGCCGTCGGCACCGGCGCGCTGACCTCCGCCATCCGCGACTTGCGCTTCATGAACGCCGCCGTCGCCGGACAGACGCCCCCGACCGACTACAAGGCGCTCGTCTGCATCTTCCTCTCCGGTGGCAACGACTCCAACAACCTGATCATCCCGACGATTCAATCCGAGTACAACAGCTACGCTTCCATCCGCACCAGCGTGCTGGCCATTCCGTTGACCGGCGGCCCGGCCTCGAAACTCGTGATGCCCATTTCCCCGTTGCAAAGCGACGGCCATGATTACGGGTTTCATCCCGCCTGCCCGGAACTGGTCGCGTTGTTTGGCGAGGGCAAACTCGTCCCGCTCTTCAACGTCGGCACGCTCGTCTTCCCCATGACCAGCGCGCAATACAAAGCCGGCATTTTGCAGAAACCGCCGCAGTTGTTTTCGCACGCCGACCAAGTCACGCAATGGCAGACCTCCATCATTGACCAGGCCCCGCTCACCGGCTGGGGCGGACGCTGCGCCGACCTGCTCGCCCAGCCCAGCGATCTCATCTCGCTCTCCGTGTCCGTGGCCGGGGCAAATACTTTTGAAGTCGGCAATCTCGTGTCGCAATACTCCGTCTCGACAAGCGGCGCCATTGCCCTCACCGGCGTGAACCCCGCGCGGCAGACCGCGCTCACCAACATTCTCGGCCTGCCCTATCCAAACCTCCAGGCGCAGGCCTACGCCAAGGTCGCGCAGCACAGCATTCAAACCGGCGACCTGTTGAAC
>JANPGB010000635.1:0-1630 GCA_031423695.1 Verrucomicrobiota bacterium | reverse complement strand
TCTGCTGGTCAGTGGTCCCATGACGGTTCTCGGCGAGTATCAGGACGCGCACGGTAAGTTTCCGCTGCTGCCGGCGCTCGTCCGCTACGTCGAATGCAAATGCCTGTTGGGCGGAGTGACGACCAGTCAAGGCGTCAAGCTCGCCAGCAACGCCGGCATCCAGCGTTTCTACCGTGGGATTGTTCGCAACGTCGAGCAGACCGACGAGCCGGACCTGCCCGAAGCGCAGGGACGGATCCCCGACCTCGCGGCCAGGGATGCCGCTCATTTCCTGGCCCGTCTGAATGCGGAGAAGAGCTGCTTTTTGCTGCACCTGAGCGAAGGCGTGACCGATCCAGCCCATCCTCTTTCCATGGCCCGGAAACATTTCCTCGCGCTCGAAATCGGTCCTCAAAAATGGGCGCTGAGCAAGACGTTCACCGGCATCCACGCGGCCGGCCTCCTGCCGGAGGACTTCGATGTGCTCGCCAGCCATGGCAGTTCGATGGTCTGGTCGCCGCTCAGCAACCTCCTGTTATACGGCGGTACCGCGCGGGTGGATGCGGCTAGAAATGCCGGCGTCGTGATCGGGCTGGGCAGCGACTGGTCGCCCACCGGCAGCAAAAATCTCCTCGGGGAGCTCAAGGTGGCATGGCTTTACAACCAAGAAAAACTCAACGGTCTGTTTTCCGCCCGGGAAATCGTGGCCATGGCCACCGGCAATGCCGCGCGCATCTTGAAATGGGACAAGGTGGCCGGAACGATCAAGACAGGAACTCGCGCCGATCTGCTCGTGATAGACGGCACTGCGGCAGATCCCTACACGGCGCTGTTACATGCCCGGGAAACGGATATCCGGCTGGTGATGATCAACGGCGTCGCCCGCTACGGCTGGCCGGAAGTGATGACCAAACTTGCGCCAAGCGACCAGACGATCCGTGTCGGCGGGCAACAGCGGCGGCTTTACTTGAAACAGGAAACCGCCGACCCGGACGTTGACCAGGTGTCATTGAGCAATGCCACCGGCGCACTGCGCCAGGCGTTCCTCGACATCGCCAAGCTGGCCAAGGACACGGAAAAACCAAAGCCCAAGGTTCCAGCGCGACGCTTGCTCGATGCGCACGCGGCTCCGGTTTGGTCCCTGGCACTGGATGAGATTTGCTCCTGCGGCGTGGAACTGGCGCCGCGACTTCCCTTTGGCGGGCCGCGCGACTTCACCGGTCCGGCGCGGGCACCCCATGCGGTCGCCAAATCGTCGCCACCGCTGTCGGCCATCTTGAAGCCCGTCAAGCTCGACCCGCTGACCGTCGCCGACGACGACAGTTTTCTAAACTTAATGAAGAACCAGCCGAACGTGCCGGGGCCGATCAAGAATGGTTTGGCTGCGCTTTACTGAACCATCACTGCCGTCCGGGATTCGGACCCGAGTAGTCAAAAAGCTCGAACTCCTCATTGGCGCGTCATTTTGCCCGCCTTCATCATGAAGTCCGTAACGGCCAACAACTCACTTGAGTCGAATCATCATGTCTTCTTGTTGGTGACCACATCGGCCAAGAGATTTGGTGGGCGATTCTGTTTTCGGCATTCGATGAGTTGCGGTGCGTTCTGTAGATCAGTTGCTGAGTTTCGGTCCAGAACGAATGCTGCGCCA
>JANPGB010000634.1:0-4390 GCA_031423695.1 Verrucomicrobiota bacterium | reverse complement strand
GGGAAAGCCTTCCGGTACTCCGCCTCACTGTGCTGCCAGCCATGCATGCCGTTGTTGAAATGGATGACGTCGAATTTGATGTTGTCGAGAACCATTGCAATCTGCTGCGTGAACATAGGGTCGCTCAAAAATGTAGAGGTTGTCAACCGCGCCACATGGGCTTTACCGCCCAACCGCTTTTCCACAGCCGGATAATAACCGCGCGTGATGGAATCGCCGATCAGCAGCACGCGGGGCAGATTGGTTTCGTTCGCGTGGGAGATCCAGATGTCGCACCACTCGATGCCTTCCCTGGAAGCGGGTTTGATCTCCGCGCCCGCGCCAAAGGCAAACGCAGTGACTAACATTCCCAATAGTAAAGTTTTCACGATTCGTTCCATGTCTGAATACCTTCTAAATTAAGCCAACAATGGCTTTACTACCTCGCCGCTGACATCCGTCAGCCGATAATCACGGCCTTCGAAGCGATAAGTCAGTCTGGTGTGATCAATTCCCAGGCAGCGCAGCATTGTTGCGTGGAAGTCATGCACACTGACGGGGTTTTCCGTGATGTTGTAGCCGAAGTCGTCAGTCGCGCCATACACCAGACCGGGCTTCGTTCCGCCGCCGGCCATCCAGAGCGAGAAACAACGAGGATGATGATCGCGGCCAAAATCGTCCTTTTTGATTTCGCCCTGGGAATACGCAGTGCGACCGAACTCGCCGCCCCAAATCACAAGCGTGTCGTCGAGCAATCCACGTTGTTTGAGATCCTTTATCAACGCAGCGCTGGCCTGGTCGGTGTTCTTGGTCTGTGTCTTGATGCCGTTCGGCAGACCGCCGTGATGATCCCAATCCCGATGGCAGAGTTGGATGAATCGCACGCCGCGTTCACAGAGTCGTCGGGCGAGTAGGCAGTTGTTCGCATAAGACGCTTTGCCGGGTTCTGCGCCGTACATCTCCAGAACCTCTTTGGGTTCTTTCGCGATATCCACCAGTTCCGGCACGCTCGTCTGCATGCGGAACGCCATTTCGTAATTGTTGATGTGCGTGGCAATCGCCGGGTCGCCGAGCGTGCCGAGTTGTTTGCGATTCAATTAATGCAACGCATCAATAAAAAGACGCCGAGACTTGCCGTTCAATCATGGGGGGTTGTTGACTTAAACGACCGGGTCACCCTGATTGCGGAACTGCACGCCTTGATAGTTGGCGGAGAGAAAACCATTGCCCCAGTAATGACCTTGCAACGCCTGACCGCCGCCGCCGCTGGTAAGCACGACGAACGCCGGAAGATCCTCGTTTTCGCTGCCCAATCCATAAGCGAGCCATGCGCCCATCGTCGGGCGACCAGGTTGTTGATTGCCCGTGCCCATAAACGTGACTGCGGGATCATGATTGATTGGTTCGGTGAACATGGAGCGGATTATGGTGATGTCGTCCGCGATGCTCCCGATGTGCGGCAACATGGTGCTAAGTTCCACGCCGGATTTGCCGTAGCGTTTGAAGTCATAGGCCGCGCCCACACACTTCAGCACGGCCTGCCCCGCTGTCATGCCGGTGATGCGCTGACCTTTGCGGATGCTTGGCGGCAATTCTTCGCCGGTCATCTCTTTCAGTTTTGGCTTTGAGTCAAACAGATCCAAGTGCGAGGGCGCGCCAGATTGGAACATGTAGATGACGCGCTTGGCCTTGGCCGGCATGTGAAGGGTTTTCAGCGCGCCTTTCGTCGCTGTGCCGATCCCGGTTTCAGAGGCGAACAATCGAGGGTTCAACAAGGATGACAACGCGAGCGCGCCCAACCCGGTGGTGCTGCGTGAAAGAAATGCACGCCGACTCAGCGTCCGCTCAAACTCATTTTGAAACGTCATAAAACTATTTGGTGATGGTTTCGTTCAGATTCAACAGCACGTTGGCAACCGCAGTCATCGCTGCAATTTCTGCCGGATCTGTTTTTTCGGGTAAGGGCGAGTCTCCGACTTTCAGGAACGCCCGGGCAGCTTGGGAATCTTGACGGAAATTTGCGAGTTGTTGTTCGTAGGTTTTCTTTAAGATTGTCAACTCTCCGGATTCCGGCTTGCGACCCAGAGTATGTCGGAACGCGCGCACGATGCGCTTGTCGCTGTCTTTAGGTTCTTCCTTCGTCACGCGTGTGGCCAAGCCCCTGGCGGTTTCGACAAACGCTGGATCATTCATCAGCACGAGCGATTGTAACGGGGTCTGAGTTCGCTCCCGGAAAAAGGTACAGAGCTCACGACTCGGTGCATCAAAGGTGGCAAACGAAGGATAATGCGCCGAGCGACGCCAGAAGACATACATGCCGCGACGATAAAGTGCGTCGCCTTTGTCCTGCTCATACTTCGCATCCGTGCCATCCCAGATGCCTGGCGGTTGATACGGCTTCACACTCGGTCCGCCGATCCGGTCATTCAACAGGCCGGACACCGCGAGGGCGTTGTCGCGAACAAATTCAGCGTCGAGTCGCACGCGCGGCCCGCGGGTGAAGAGCCGGTTGTAGGAATCGCGCTCCAGTTTCTCGGGCGTAACCGCGGCGGATTGTCGGTAGGTGGCGCTCGTCACGATCAACCGAACTAGGCCTTTCACATCCCACGCGGACGATTGCGAAATGGAATCACGACGCGATGATTGTTTCGGTTCATCGCCGTCGCGGAATTGCACCGCGAGCCAGTCGAGGAGTTCTGGGTGACTCGGCCATTCGCCCTGCGATCCGAAATCGTTGATGGTTTTCACCAAACCAGCGCCAAAAAATGCCGACCAATAGCGATTCACGGTGACCCGCGCGGTGAGCGGATTATTCTTGGAGACGAGCCAGCGTGCCAGCGCCAGCCGATTGGTCGGACCTGCCGGCAGAGGTGGCAGAACCGCCGGTGTCCCGGGCGTAACTTTTTCTCCCTTGTTGCGGAAATCCCCGCGCACCAGTACGAACGTATCACGCGGTGGATTCATTTCCTCCATGATCAGCGTCGTGGGGATCTTGCCATAATACTCTTCCTTCTTTTTGCGCGCTTCAGCCAAAGCGGTCTCAGAGCGCAGGTAATCCACGGCGTGGTTTTCCTTGTAGTAACGCTGGAGATCGTTGCGCTCGTCTTCGGAGCGGTTGCCACGCGATTTAGCGACCAGTGCAAGATAACCGTCAAACGCGAGAGCCCTCGCGTCTTCGGCAGATAGCGTGCGATCGTAGAACCGGACATCATCCACCAATCCCTTGATCACGGACTCGCCGCTTCTCGCACCGATGCGCAGCGGTTCGTTGTTCGAAATCGTATTCGTGAGAGTATCGTTTTCGATTTTGAAATCGCGCGCGCGTCCGTTGACATAAATCTTTAGTCCCGCCGATTTGCTTGAGCCATCGTATGTCACCAAGACATGTTGCCATTGGTTCTTGGGAAACTTTTCCTTCGTCTGCACTTTCAAAGCATCTGTCGGCCAATTGTTCAGCAAGTGAATCTGGAATCGTTCTTCGCTGAAGAACAGATCAAACCCTCGATAAGTCGGTCCTTTCTCGATCTTGCTCAACACCGCGCCGTCGCCATCAAGCTTTACCCACGCCGCGAAACTGAAGGCATTGGTGCGCTCGAAATTAACGAGCGATCCGAAATCTGTGAAGGCTTTGCCGTCGAGCTTGAGTGCTTTGCCGATACGACCCTCCACGAATTCAGCCTTCTCGGTGTTCACAACTTTGCCCACGGTGTTTGTGCCGGACGACGTGACAGCCAAGGATTCATCGAATGGCAGGGAGGCCACCAATCCCTTTACAACATTGTTTGTATGCGGCTTGGCGTTGAGTTCGAGTTCCCACTTTTCTTGCGTCTCGCCCAGTTCATTCGAGCGATCCGCCAATGTCTTCTCCGCATCCTTCAATCGGAAGTCGGCTTCCACGAATTGCAGAGCCTGCTCCGATGTCGGCACGGGCAGACGCGGCGGCGGATTGTCCGTGCGGATACGATCCAATCCTTTCGCCGGCACGTTGTGAAAGAAAGCATACATCTGGTAAAACTCCTTGTTCGAGAGCGGATCATACTTGTGGCTGTGGCACTCGGTGCAACCCACCGTCAGCCCGAGCCAGACCGCACCGACCGTGTTTACGCGATCGACGACATACTTGTTGAGATACTCGTCGGGGTCAGCGCCGCCCTCATCGTTCGTCATGTTGTTGCGGACGAAGCCTGTGGCAATGCGCTGCGACTGGATTGGATTAGGCAAGAGATCGCCCGCGAGTTGTTCGATCGTGAATTCATCATAAGGTTTGTTGTCGTTGAAAGCCTTGATGACCCAATCGCGCCAGAGCCACATGAAACGAACGCCGTCGAAGTGATAGCCGCTCGTATCAGCGTAACGGGCGAGGTCCATCCAGTTTTGCGCCATGCGTTCGCCGTAGTGCGGCGAGGCGAGC
>JANPGB010000633.1:0-1883 GCA_031423695.1 Verrucomicrobiota bacterium | reverse complement strand
CCGGCCTCGATCTGGCGACCAGGATCGCCGGTCTGCTTGCATCGAGCAAAGACCTGGAGTTCTAGCGCGAGTGACCTTCCGGTTCGGAAGGCGCCTGCCAGGAAATTCCCAGACGCAAAGCCAGGATTAAAAATATTTGCTTAATAAGAGTAATTCTTATTACTATTCGCTTCACCAGCGGAATGCGCCGCCGTGACACATTGATAACCAAGGAGATTTTCGTGACCTTCCTGTTTCCATCGGGGCGTGGCCTATCCCGCGCAGCACTACTTGGCGCCATGGCACTGGGGCCGCTTACCGTGACCCCGGCAAATGCGGATGAGAGATTTTTTACTTACCTTCAAGACGCGGATGTGCTGCCCAAGGGAGGGACGGAATTCGAACAATGGATTACGCTTCGCGAAGGTCATCCGGGCGGCGATCGCCAATACGACCAGTACCTTTGGGATTTTCGCGAAGAGATCGAACATGGTTTCACCGACAGGCTGAGTGGCTCGGTCTATTTGAATTTCGGTCAGAACCGCGTCGTCGCGCAGCAAGCCGGGTTATCGGACTCGAGCGACTTTTCCTTCAAAGGCATATCAGGCGAACTGAAATACCAGCTCGTGAATCCGAACACGAAGCCCGTGGGCGTCGCCTTGTACTTCGAACCGACCTATAACGGCAATGAAAAGGAACTCGAATACAAAATAATCGTCTCCAAGACCATCGCCGACAAGTGGGTGCTTGCGGCGAATGCCGTATTCGAACAGGAGTGGGTGGAGGAAGACGGCGCCACGAAAAAGGAATCGGTTGCGGAGTTTGTTTTGGGAGCGGCCTATCGCTTCACGCCGAACTGGTCGGTAGGCCTGGAGGGCCGCTATCACGCGGTGTACGAAGGCGCCAGTCTTAATGACCATCTTGGCACCGGGATTTTCCTCGGGCCCAATATTCACTACGCAACGCCGAAGTGGTGGTCGACATTTACGCTTCTGCCGCAGATCGGCGGTCATCCGAGCGACGGCGGCATCAACCGCACCGAGCATCAGACGTTCGAGGCAAGGCTGATATTCGGTATCAATCTCTAGGCTTCAGGAAGCGCCCGCTCGTGCCGGCCCCAGCCAAGCCCGACGGGCGCGGGCGCCTTGACCGGATTCCTCAACGACGCTGAGCGACCACGCGTCAAGCTGGGCTGCCTCCAGCTTGACTGGCAGCAGGTGTAACTCATCGCGGCGAAACGCGTGCACCGCAACTGTTTCGCCCGCGCTGTAGCGGGCGAGATGCGCGTCGACGTTGTCTGGCGTGACACGCAGGCCGTCGACGGCCATGATGATATCGCCCGCGGCGAGGCCGGCCTTCTGTGCCGCGCCGCCCGCGAACACCTGGCTCAGTTTCAGCTCGCCGCCGTCGTTGCTGGTACGAACGCCGAGTGCTACGCCGCGTGAGAGTTGTCTTTGCTTGCGTGACATTTGATCGCGTCGATCCACGCCGGAACGAGCCGGACGCTGTTGCATCTGCACACCGACGGTGGCCAGCAACTTTTGCAGTGGCAGGTCACTTGTCGAGCGCACCGCCTGATCGAAGAAGCGCTTGAGTTTGAGCCCGGTGACCTGCGCCGCCACTTGTTCGATGCCATCCTCGGGCACGCCGATGCCGGTCATGCCGTGGCGTTTCCATAGCCCACGCATCACGTGGTCCAGTGATTTGCGCCCGCCCGTCTGCGTGCGGATCAGCAGATCGAGGCTCAACGCGATCAGACTGCCTTTGAGGTAGTAACTCACACCGGCGTTCGGCGAGTTCTCGTCGCCACGGTAGTACTTTATCCAGGCATCGAAGCTTGATTCGGCGACGGTCTGTTTCTTGCGGCCGGCAAGGCGCAACAGAGACGTGATGTTGCGGCCCAA
>JANPGB010000632.1:0-4880 GCA_031423695.1 Verrucomicrobiota bacterium | reverse complement strand
TGCGCGAACGCTCGCGGCGCTCATCCGCAGCCAAGGACTGCCAGGGCGCGGGAAAACTGCCGGTGAGCACGGGTGCGTGCGGGTGCCGGTAGTTTGGTTCGTCCGGATCAAGAGATTGGCAGACGCGACCAGACTGGAAGGCACAGCCGCGCACGAAAACCTCGGAGGGGTAGCCCATGCTTTGAATGCGCTCCAAGTCTTTATCGAGTTCCAAACGTGCATCCGACCATTTGGCCCCGGCGAGGAACCAGTCGCGATAGTCACGCAGCGTATCCCGGATGAATTCCGACTCCCGCGCATACTCCCAGTAGCAGCAGGCCACGAGTTCGTTATCTGGTAAGGTGTCAAAGTTCCACTCCAGTTCTCCGAATATTGGCTCTGCGTCCTTCGCTGGCATTGCTCGAAATCAAGTGCTGGGTCGAATGCAATCGTCCGTCACCAGTTGCTTCGCGTCGGGATAATTTCTGGACACGCCGGGGGCGGTGACGGGTTCGCCCTTTTCAATCTTCGCGGCGACCGCCTGGTTCAGGGCGAGAAGTTGGGCGAGCAAATCCTTTTTGGCGCTGAAGCCGTAGGCGGCGAGGACGGCGGTGTCGAGGGAGGCGTGGGCGTCCTTCAACGGATTCGCGCCGGGCACTTGAGCCGTTTGGGAAACGGCGAAAGGAATTTTGCGAAGCAAAAGGCCCGGAGAGGGCCGAGCGAGCGGGCGCGAGCGAGTCAATTCGAGGGTGTCGCCTCTCATAGCTTCCCGTCGAAGGATTACTTTGATTATCTCGGTCACTGCGCCCGGGTCATGCACGTCATCCGGGTGGCCGTGGTTGATTTGGGTCCCCATTTAATGCCCTTGGCGGATGCGATAGAATGCCATGTCCACATCCTTGCCGAGCGGGTCGGACCAGACGAGTTCCGGCGACTCCGCCACGAACTTGTGCACCACGTTCCAGCCGCCCGGCTTCAACTCATACGAACTCTCGATCAAGTAGGGCGCGTTCGTGGTCAGATTCACCAGCTTCAATTCGAATGCCCCGTCCCGCACCCGGCCATATTCGATGCGCGCGGTCACCGGCGTTTCATCCGGCAGGTCCCCGGAGAACACCGCCGGACCGATCACCTGCACCGACTGCTGCGCCGCGCTGAACTCCTGCACGTTGCGCGCCGCCAGATAACGCCGGAACGCCTTCACATCCAGCGCATCGAACGCGAGCTTTTGCGGCTGTTGAATGAAACGGACGGGCGAATCCACCCGGTAATAAATCCAACTGCTCGATCCCGCCGTGCCTTCGCTCCACCAGAGATGGAACCCGCCCGCATCAATGCTTGTGCGACTCCCGCGATTTTCCAACTGCTGCCCGGTGGCCGACCGGCCCACCACTTGAAAGATTTCTTCCACCATGCCCTGACCATTCGTCACCGCGCCGGTGACGACATCAAAAAGCTGAAAACGGTACTGCGCCCGGCAATAACGGCGGTCGGGATCGGAATTCGACCCGGAGGCGGCGGCGCGCGATTCCGGGAGGAACTCCAGCCAAAGCACGGCGTTCTGATTGACGACCACGATGGGCCTACCATGCTCCACCCGCATTGTCTTGCTCGCGCTGGTCGCCTGTGCAGTCAGGGACAGTGATGCGCTCGCGAACAACACCAGCGACACGCGCTCGAAAAAAGATGTCATCATAATCGCACCCAGATTGGTCAATGGTTGAAATTCAACGGTCCAATGCAGTGTTTGACGAAAGTCGTCACAATTTACTCCATGTCTATGCAATCACGATTGTGGCCTGATACAATCCTCCGTCACAAGTTTCATCGCATCGGGATAATTTTTGGGCACGCCGGGGGCGGTGACGGATTCGCCCTTTTCAATCTTGGCGGCGACTTGCTGGTTCAGGGCGAGGAGTTGGGCCAGCAAATCCTTTTTGGCGCTCAAGCCGTAGGCGGTGAGGACGGCGGTGTCGAGCGCGGCGTGGGCGTCCTGCAACGGATTCGCGCCAGGGCACTTGAGCCGTTTGGGAAACGGCGAAAGGAATTTCGCGAAGCAAAAGGCCCGAGAGGGCCGAGCGAGCGGGCGCGAGCGAGTCAATTCGAGGGTGCGATAGAGCGCGCGCAGGCCACCCTTCAGTTTCGGCAACGCCTCCGCGCGCACGCGGCGCAACTCGCGCGCCGCCGCGGCCACGGCGTCAATTTTCGCGAAGAACTTCCGGTGCATTACTTCCTTCCGTAGCTGAAATCATCAAACAGCGTCACGCTGTCGGCCTTCGTCCACACGCCGACCATTCCGGCTTCGGTGAAAGTCGAATCGTCCCATTCGATGGCTTTATTCCCGTTCAGCATCACGGTGAAATGATTGCCCGTGAACTCCACGCGCAACGTGTGCCACTCATTGGGAGCGACCTTCATTTCCGTGCGCTTTTTCTCCGTCCGTTTGCCTTTGATCGTGTGATAAATGCACACGTTGTCTTCCAGCGCATTGGCCCGCGCGATGTAATAATTGTCCGCATCCTTCGCGCGCCAGATGACGCCGCCCGCCTGATCGTCCTTGCCGGAAACCGCCTTGAACTTCACTTCCACAAAACCGTCTTTGAAGCTCGTGTCGTTTTTCAGGCAGACCGGATATGCCGCCACGCCCGATTGCTTGAGCACATTCGGCTGGCTCGGCGCACTGGCATCTTTCTCGATTGTCCATTTGGCGGCGCCACTGCCGGTCTGCGTGGCTGTCCAGCCGCCCGGCGCTTCGCCCGTCCTGGCGTCGTCAAAGTTGGTGGTCCCGGCAATTGCGCCGCTGGTGATCAAGGTTGTCATGGCAATGAGGGTGTTGATGATTTTCATGGCGGCTGGTTCACTGTCTTACTTCACCACTTTCTGTGTGTCGAGCGCCTTCTTGAGTTTGCGTGCCAGATCAGCAACGGCACCTTTGCCCCAATAATGCAGAAACAGAATGCGCGGGTCTTCCTGCGTCATGTGACTGTGAATCGCCACGATGTTGATCCCGTCATGGCGCAGCGATTTCAACACCGGTTGTAATTCACTTTCGAGCACTGCGAAGTCGCCATCCACGAGCGCATTGTCATCCGCGCCGGCAAACGCGGCCCAGGTGTTCACGCCCATGTCCTTGCCCATCTCGCACCCACACGGCAGTTTCGTCTTGCGCCCGATGACGATTTTGAACATGCCGTTGTTCGCCTGTCCCTTCACGCCCACGATGTCCTCAATGATTTTTCCGGTGATGGCATTGGTTGCTGGCAGGGCCGCGCCGCCGAATGTCGTTGCCGGTTGCGGATTCGCCGCGCGGATTTCCTTCACCTTGTCCCACATGTTGCGAACGGCGGTGGCAAGTTTCTCAACCGAACCTTCGCCGCTGATGTGCATGAAAAAAACTTTCGGCTCGTCATAAAAGAAATGGTTGTGCAGCGCCGTAACGGAAAGACCGTTGTCCAGCGCCACGCTCATCGCGGGATTCACCTCATCCTGAAACAGCACGGTGTCGCCCATGACCATGACCTCGTTCGTTTTTCCTGCGTTGAACGCCGCCCAGGAAGCCAGCCCCATGAATGGCGCCATCGCCCAGCCATCCACGGAAACTTTCACGTCGTTGCGTGGCGCGGTGACTTTGAAGACGCCTTCGGTGGCGTTCCACGTGCCTTTGAGGCCGGTGAGTTGTTCAATACGGTTGGTGTCGAGTGCTGCGGATGCGGACAGCGAGAGCAGTGCGAAGGCGAGGAGGGTGAGTGGTTTAATGGCTTTCATCAAGTCGAGCATACCGCCTTCATCCTTGCATTCAAGCACCACCGCGCGGCGGCGGTGCTACGGCGCGCGAAGTAAAAATAATCCAACCAGCGCCAGAACGATTCCAATCAATCGAGTGGCCGAAGCGGGCTCTTTGAAAAAAAGAATCCCCGCCACCGCCATGATCGCTGCGCCCCCCGCCAGAATCATCGGCACGGCGGACAGCGGGCCGCCTTTTTGGAACAGCAGAAAAAAGAATATCGTCCCCACACCCACACAGATGCCTGTGAGCACCGAATAGAACACGCCGGGCGTTGAAGAAGTTTGACTCCAATGCCCGCCGAATTTCAGAACCGCCAGATAAACCAAAATCGTCAACGCGGCGCTGCCTTCAACGACGAATCCGCCCAGGCCATCGCTGATGCGGTCGGCGGCGAGCTTGGTGAAGATTTGGTGTGCGCCGTAAAGCACGGCTGCGCCCACGGCATACCAAAACCAGGTCGTCATATTCTTTCCTTTCTTTGGATCGTCGTTTGCCATGCAGAGTTCTTACGCGGCGCGTTCAACTGGCCTGCGGTTTAATACAATCCTCCGTCACCAGTTTCTTGGCGTCGGGATAATTTTTGGGCACGCCGGGAGGCATGACCGGTTCGCCGTTTTCAATCTTCGCGGCGACTTCCTGGTTCAGGGCGAGGAGTTGGGCGAGCAAATCCTTTTTGGCGTTAAAGCCGTAGGCGGTGAGGACGGCGGTGTCGAGCGCGGCGTGGGCGTCCTGCAACGGATTCGCGCCAGGGCACTTGAGCCGTTTGGGAAACGGCGAAAGGAATTTTGCGAAGCAAAAGGCCCGAGAGGGCCGAGCGAGCGGGCGCGAGCGAGTCAATTCGAGGGTGCGATAGAGCGCGCGCAGGCCGCCCTTCAGTTTCGGCAACGCCTCGGCGCGCACGCGGCGCAACTCGCGCGCCGCCGCCGCCACGGCGTCAATCTGCTTCACCGTCGCCGACTGCGGCCACTGGAGCGGGTCGAAGAAGTTGAGGTGCATGGAGACGAAATCAAATTGAATAATAAGTTACGATTTCAATTACCCTTAGGCATCACGTCGGGATAAGGACCAAGAAATCGCTCTCCGTTGAAATGGATCATGTGGTCGGGGTCTTCGG
>JANPGB010000631.1:0-1581 GCA_031423695.1 Verrucomicrobiota bacterium | reverse complement strand
GCTGGCGCTGGCTTCCGCGCCGACGTACGATCCGAATGTTTTCATCCCGAACATTTCCGCCGCCGAATATGTCTGGCTGTCCGACGCCCGGCTACGCCCGCAGATCAACCGCGCCACGCAGATGCAGTATCAGGCGGGATCCACTTTCAAAACGATCGTCGCACTCGCGGCTTTGGAAAACGGTTTAAACCCCGAGGAGATTTATCACGTCGCGGCCAACCCGCAAATGCCCGCAAAAGGAATCGTCTATGTTGGCAACCAGGCGTTTCACGACACTGCCCCGCCGGGAGAATACAATCTGCGCCGGGCGCTGGTGCGTTCGAGCAACGCCTATTTCATCAATCACGGCCTGCAGCATGGCGTGCTGGAGCGCGTCGTTGACCTCGGCGAACGGCTGCACTTGGGGGAAAAAATCGGACTGCACCTGTCCCAGGAAGCCGCTGGCCACTTTCCGAAAGTGGAGAAGGTTCGCACTTGGACCGCTGGCAATTCCGCCAACATCTGCATCGGCCAGGGCGAGATGGATGTGACGCCCTTGCAGATGGCCGTGCTGACCAGTGCGCTCGCCAATGGTGGCGAAGTGTTGCAGCCACAGCTGGTAGACCGGATTGAATCGCCCGACTCGAGCGACCTGGCAGCCGCCATGGTTTTTCCCAAACACCAGGTGCGGGACACATTGGGGGTGAGCCGGCGCAGCCTGCAAATTCTCCATGACGACATGCTGGCCGAAACCGAGGATGCCCTCGAAGGCACGGGCCGGCCGGCGCGCGTCAACGGCATTCGCATCTGCGGCAAAACCGGCACCGCCGAGCGCAGTGAAAATGGAGTGAAGCGCAACACCACCTGGTTCATTTCCTTCGCGCCGTATGAACGCCCGAAATACGCGGTGGTCGTCGCCGTGGAGGACGGCGGGTCGGGCGGCGGCACCTGCGCGCCGGTCGCAAAGAAAATCTACGAGGCGCTGTTGGAAAGCGAACGCGTCAACGCGATGAAAACCGGGGCGGTCGCCCGGATCAATTAAAATGTTCGAAGCCACCCTCAACGAACGCCAGCACCGGATTGACCGGGTGCAGCTCTCTGGCCTGATCGGCCTGATGCTGCTCGGTGCCGCGTTTGTGTTCAGCGCCACGCACGGCGGCGAGGGTGTGAACCCCGGGCAGTTCTACGATCAGATGTGGTTCCGGCAGATCGTCTGGTATGGCCTGGGCCTCGGCGCGGCGGTGGCGCTGTGCCTCGTGGATTACCAGACGCTGGGCCGCTGGGCGTTCGTGGTTTACTGGCTGATGATTGTCATGCTGATCGCCGTGTTGATCCCCGGCGTCGGCACCTGGCGGCTGGGCGCGCGGCGCTGGTTTGACCTCCACGTCTTCATGCTCCAGCCGAGCGAATTCACCAAGCTTGCCTTCATCATGGCGCAGGCGAGTTTTCTCAGCCGCCCGCTCGAGGAATTAAAACAGCCGCTCAATTTCTGGAAGGCCATCGGCCTGATGCTGCTGCCGTTTGTGCTCATCATGAAGGAGCCGGATCTCGGTTCTGCGCTTGTGCTGCTGCCGGCGGGCTTTGCGATGATGTTGGTCGCCG
>JANPGB010000630.1:0-1606 GCA_031423695.1 Verrucomicrobiota bacterium | reverse complement strand
CGGTGGAAACCATGTCGGACATGAGAAACTATCGGAGCAAACTGCCGGTGCTGAACGCGCGCTGCCAGTTGTTCCGCAACCTCGGCGATTTGCGTTTCGAGGAAGTCGGCGAGCGCTACGGCATCCATGCGGAACGCCCGCACGGCGGAATGATTTTGTGCGACCTCGACAACGACGGCGATCTGGACGTGGTCATCAACAACGCCGACGGCCAGCCGGAAATGTATCGCAATGACTGCGCCGCGCCGCGCCTCGCGGTGAAGTTGCTGGGCCGGTCGCCGAACCCATTCGGGGTGGGCGCGAAGGTGAAGTTGATCGGCAAGAAAACTCAGGAGCAGGAGATGATTGCCGGCGGACGTTACGCTTCGGGGGGTGATTACACCTTGGCATTTGCAGCGCGGCAGGATTGGTCGCCCTACAAATTGCAAGTAACGTGGCGTGATGGACGCGTGACGGAAGTGCAGGGTGTGACGGCGAACCGGCTTTATGTCGTGAGCGAGACGAACACGACGGTCGTCCCCCAGAAACTCGTCGGCAAGGTTGAACCTTTGTTTGAAGACGTGAGCGCGGCGCTGAACTACACGAACTACGAAAATGTTTTCAACGATTTTGAAGCGCAGCCGCTGCTGCCGTATCGCCTGAGCCGCCTCGGGCCGGGCGTGAGCTGGTTCGACATTGACGGTGATGGTCTGGACGATTTGGTTGTGGGCGCTTCCGCCGCCGGCTGGATGGGGATGTTCAAAAATCTGGGCGCGGGGACATTTGAACTGCTCAATGCGGCGGACAAACAAATCCACGCGCGCCACGACCAGACGACGGTGCTCGGCCTCGGCGCGACACCGGACGGCATCTCGCTCGTGATCGGCGTGTCCACCTGGGAAGATCCGGCGTCGAAGACGGCGATGCACTTCATCAGCCGCAATGCCGCCGGTGGTTGGGACGTGGGCGCCAATGCATCACGCGGCAACAACGTGACCGGCCCGCTGGCGCTGGCGGATGTGGATCGCGACGGGAATCTGGATTTGTTCCTCGGCGGCCGGGCGCGGCAGGGGCGTTACCCGGAGGCGGCGGATTCGATGCTCGTGTTGCGTGACAGCACGGGGCATCTGGTTGAGGCGACCGTGCCGGCGTTGAAAAATCTGGGCCTGGTCACCTCGGCGGTCTTCGCGGATTTGAACGGCGACGGGCGGCCGGATTTGATCGCCGGCTGCGAGTGGGGCGCGATCCAGATTTTGATCAATACCGGCAGCGGCTTCACGAACGCGACGGCGGCGTGGGGCTTGGATAAATTGACCGGTTGGTGGAACGGCGTGGCGGTTGGAGATTTTGACGGCGATGGGCGGATTGATTTGGTGGCTTCGAACTGGGGCGAAAACACCAAGTATGAGGAGAGCTGGGACGCTCAGCGGTCGCTGCGGATTTACTCTGGCGACCTGAATGAGATGAACCGCATGGAGATCATCGAGGCACATACAGATGCGTTCACCGGAAAGCTGGTGCCGGAGCGCGACCTCAATGCGAGCGCCGCCGCCGTGCCGTTCATCCGGGGCAACACGCCGACGCATCAGGCATTCGGCGAGGCGAGCCTCGAGAAAATTTACGGTGA
>JANPGB010000629.1:0-5863 GCA_031423695.1 Verrucomicrobiota bacterium | reverse complement strand
TCTAACGGCTCTGGCTGCAATCCATGACCGCCGCCTCTATCCGCGACGGCTTTGCGAAATTGCGCACCGATGCTGAGATGATGCCGCTGGCCGACGCGGCGACCTGCCGCAGCGAATCCGACTGGCTCGTGGGCATCAACGGCACGCGGGCGATGACGGCGTTCAACTCCAAGTCCGGCGGCTTCCATCTCACGACGGTGGGCCGCGTGCAGACGCCGACGTTGGCGATTCTCGTCGAGCGCGAGGAGAAGATTAAGAAGTTCGTGTCGCGCGATTACTGGGAGGTTCATGGAATGTTCGCCGCCGAGGCGGGCGAATATCCCGGCCGCTGGTTCGATGAAAAATTTTCCCGCAAAGAAGGCGACGACCAGCTCAAGCCGGAACGCGTTTGGGACGTTAAATCCGCCCAGGCCATCCACGATAAATGTCTCGGCAAACCCGGCATCGTCACGGAGGAAAGCAAGCCGACGACTTCGATGTCGCCGCAGCTTTATGATCTGACGACCTTGCAGCGCGAGGCGAACGGGCGGTTTGGTTTCAGCGCGAAGAACACGCTCGGCCTGGCGCAGTCGCTGTACGAGCGGCACAAGGTATTGACGTATCCGAGAACGGACGCGCGGGCGCTGCCGGAAGATTATCTGGAGACCGTGAAGCAGACCCTGGGCATGTTGGCCGGGACGAATTACGGCAACTTCGCCGGCGAAATTCTGAAGAACGGCTGGGTGCGGCCGAACAAGCGCATATTCAATAACGCGAAAATCTCGGATCACTTTGCGATCATTCCCACGCTCGTGCCGGCGAAAGGTTTGAGCGAGCCGGAGCAGAAACTTTACGACCTGGTCACGAAACGCTTTCTCGCGATCTTTTTTCCAGCAGCGGAATTTCTGGTGACTTCGCGCATCACACGCGTCGAAGGCGAGCCCTTCAAGAGCGTAGGTAAGGTCATGGTCAACGCCGGCTGGCTGGCGGTCTATGGCAAGGAAGCCGAGTCCGACGACACGCCGAGCTTGGTGCCGGTCAAGCCGGGCGAGACCGTGAAGACGGCGAAGATCGAGGTCGAGGCGAACGTCACCAAACCCCCGCCGCGCTACTCGGAAGCCACGTTGCTCGGCGCGATGGAAAGCGCGGGCAAGCTAGTCGAGGATGATGAATTGCGCGAGGCGATGAGCGAGAAAGGTCTCGGCACACCCGCGACGCGCGCGACGATCATCGAAGGTTTGATCTGGGAAAAATACGTTCACCGCAACGGCCGCGAGCTGCAGCCGACGGCGAAGGCGTTCTCCATCATCACGCTGTTGCGCGGGCTGGATATTCCGCAGCTCTGCTCGCCGGAACTGACGGGTGAATGGGAGTTCAAGCTGAATCAGATGTCGCGCGGCAAGCTTAGCCGCGAGGTGTTCATGAAGGAAATTGCGGACGCCACGCGCGACATGGTGGCGAAAGCCAAAAGCTACGAGAGCGACACCATCCCCGGCGATTTCGGCAAGCTCAACGTGCCGTGTCCCAAGTGCGGCGGCGAGATTCACGAGAACTATAAAAAGTTTCAGTGCCAGAAGTGCGAGTTCGCTTTGTGGAAAATCGTGGCCGGCCGCCAGTTTGAAATGGCCGAGATCGAGGAACTGCTCACCAAGGGCACCGTCGGGCCGTTGCAGGGTTTCCGCAGCAAGCAGGGTTTTCCGTTCGCCGCCGTCATCAAGATGGGCGCGGAGTTCAAGCCGGAGTTTGATTTCGGCAACGATCAAAACAAGGACGGCGAGGCCGCCGCCGCGATTGATTTCACTGGCAAGGAACCGCTCGGTAAATGTCCCGCATGCGGCGCGCGCGTGTTTGATGCCGGCATGAATTATCTCTGCGAAAAGGCGACCGGCCCGGACAAGACGTGCAAGTTCAAGACCGGCAAAATCATCTTGCAGCAGACCATCGAGCCGGCGCAGGTGGCGAAGATGCTCGAGACGGGCAAGACGGATTTGCTGACGAAGTTCATCTCCAAGAAAAACAACCGCCCGTTCAAGGCGTTCCTGATTCTCAAGGACGGCAGCACGGCGTTCGAATTTCCGCCGCGCGAACCCAAGGCGGGCAAGGCTGGAGCCGCCGGTCGCGCACCGCGTGAGCCGGAACCCAAGATTGATTTCACCGGACTGACGCCGCTCGACGGCAAATGTCCCAAGTGCGGCGGCAAAGTGTTTGAAGGCCCGGACAAGTTCCTGTGTGAGAAATCGCAGCTCGATACCAAGCCGTGCAAGTTCAACATCGGCAAAGTTATTTTGGAACAGCCGATTGAACGCGAGCAGGTGCAGAAACTGTTGGTGGGCGAGAAGACCGACGTGTTGAGCAAGTTTGTTTCAACCAAGACTGGCAAGCCGTTCGCCGCGCATCTGGTGATGGATCAGAAAGGCAAGGTCACGTTCGATTTCCCGCCGCGCGATGGGGATGTCTGAGGAGTGCGGCTGTGTCGGAGACCAGCCGCAGCAGGCTGCGCAAGGCAGGACGCCTCGGAAAATTCCACACCGCTCAGCGTTTGGACATGCTGCGGCTGGTCGCGGCGACACAGCCGCGCTCCGGGGCAGAGCGCAAGTCGTACACAAAACGCGCCTCCGTAATTTTAGGGGTTGAACCGGCCCCGGTCTGGTGCTAGAAGCTTTGAAACGCCATGAAAAATTCCATTCGCCAAGTCTTGGGGATTTCTTTTTTGCTGGTGACGTTTCACGCTCCAGCCACGACGCGGTATGTGGATTTGAACAGCCCCAACGCCACGCCGCCCTTCACCGACTGGACCACCGCCGCGACCAACATTCAGGACGCCGTGGATGCGGCGGTAGATGGTGATTTGGTGCTGGTGACGAATGGGGTTTATGCGACGGGGGGGGTAGTGGTTACCGGATCCCTCAGCAGCCGCGTGGCCGTCACCCGGGCCGTGACCGTGCAAAGCGTCAATGGCCCGACGGTGACAGTCATCAAAGGTTTTCAAATTCCCGGAACGAAAAACGGCGATGGCGCGGTGCGCTGTGTGTATCTGACCAACAACGCCGCCCTGATTGGATTTACGTTGACCAACGGAGCGACGCGCGGCGGGGCGGCGACGTCCAACGAGCGCCAGGGTGGCGGGGTTTTTTGCCGGTCAAGCGCGGTGGTATCAAACTGCATTATCGTTGGAAACACGGCTGATCGCTCCGGCGGCGGGGCCATAGCGGGAAAACTTTATGACTGCATCATCAAAGGAAATTCTGCGACGAATGGCGGCGGTGCACTAGGCTCCGTGCTGAACAATTGTCTGGTGTTAAGCAACACTTGCCAAGGTTTCGGCGGCGGTGCATGGGGTTGCAGCCTGATCAGTTGCACGATTTCCGCCAACTCTGCATTATTCGGTGGAGGTGTAAATACGGATTTATCGCCGCCGGTTTCGATAGTCAATTGCATAATTTATGATAACTCAGTCATTGGCGGTGGACTTGGATCAAACCATTACGGGTCTGCGGGAATGACCAATTGTTGTATCTCGCCGCTTGCTTTCGGTTCTGGCAATTTCACCAATACCCCGCTCTTAGTTGATCTCCTCAATGGCGATTATCACCTCCAACCCAATTCCCCCTGCATCAACGCCGGCAATAATTCTTACGCCACCACCAGCACTGACCTCGACGGCAACCCGCGCATCGCAGGCGGCACGGTGGACATCGGCGCGTATGAATTTCAATCGCCATCGTCCGTTCTCTCCTACGCCTGGGCGCAGCAATACGGTCTGCCCACCGACGGTTCGGCGGATTTCACCGACCCCGACGGCGACGGCTTGAACAACTGGCAGGAGTGGATGGCCGGAACCACGCCCACCAACTCGTTGTCCGTTCTGAAAATGTTTTCCCCTTCCAACAACGTGCCCGGTTTGAAAGTAAGTTGGCAGAGCGTGAGCGGCAAAATTTATTTTCTCCAACGCAGCACGAACCTCCTCGCGCAACCCGCGTTCTCCTCGATCAAGAGCAACCTCACCGGCGCAGCCACCACGACGACTTACTCGGACATCACCGCCACCAACGGCGGGCCCTACTTCTACCGCATCGGCGTGCAATAGGGCAACGGAGCGCGGCTGTGTGCAGCACCACCCCCAGCAGGCTTCGCAAGGCACGACGCGTTGGAAAAATCCACACCGCGCAGCGTTTGGACATGCTGCGGCTGGTCCCGGCGACACAGCCGCGCTTCCAGTTTCAAACGCGCCGTCAGAAAATCCGCTGGAGTTTTCCCCGCATTGGTGCATTGGTATGGCCGACAATGTTGGCGACACCTGAACGCATTCACGCAGCGGCCCGTTCTCCCGGGTTGGAAGAATTGCTGCCGCGCTGGCGTGAATTTCCCCTGTATCAAAACCTCCCGGTTGCGCTGGAGTTGTCCGAACTGCCGATCATCACCAAGCGCGAACTGGCGTTGAATTTCCCTCACAATTTCCTGCGGCCCGGCCAAAATCTGGAAGCTTTGCTCGCGGAAAAGCAGGTCGAATTGGAATACACTTCCGGCACTTCCGATGAGCGCACGCCGGTGCTGTTTGGTCGCGGTTGGTGGAACGAGCAGGAGGCGCGCGTGCTGCGGCTGAATCCGTTGGTCGCCCAAGTGCTGGATGAAAAGCCCGCCGCGCGCCGCGCCACGCTCACCCCGCCGGTCTGCAACGGACTCGTCTGCTTTTCCAACTGGCATTCTCAATCCGCCCGCACGGTGGAGAACACGTTGTTTGTGAATCTGGCGCGGATTCCGTTTGTGCTGGGCGAGAAGGAATTCGCGCGCATGGCCGGGGAGATTTCCGCCTGGTCGCCGCAGTTTCTGGATCTGGATCCCGTGCATGGCGCCTGGTTCGCGCTTTACTGCGAGCGCAACGGCATCCGGTTTCCCTCGGTGCGGTTCAATTTGTGCAGCTACGAATTTGTCAGCGTGGTTCACCGCCGGATCATCGAGCGCGTGTTCGGCGTGCCCGTTTTCAACTTCTACGGTTCGACGGAAGCCGGCCACTTGCTCATGGAAAATGAGCGCGGCGAAATGATGCCCAGTCACGAAAACGCCTTCTACGAAATCGTCGCGCCGGACGAACGCGGCATCGGCGACCTGATCGTCACGACCTGGACCAATGAGTTCATGCCGCTGCTCCGCTATCGCACCGGCGATTTAGCGCAACGCGGCGGGCCGCCGCAGGCCCCGCATTATCGGATTCACGGCCGGGCGCGCGACGGCTGGCTCCGCCGGGATGGCCGCCGGGTGACGACGCTGGAGATGGACCAATGTTTCCAGGGGATTGCAGGCATCGCCCACTACTATCTGCGCCAGATCGGCCCGGACGCGGGACAGTTGCAATATGTGCCGGATCGCGTCGCGCCAGGCGCGGCGGAATTGGCGCTCGTGACAGCGCGTCTCGAAGAGCTGCTCGAGCTGTCGCACCAGCTCGTCGTCGAGCCCGTGAAAATGCTGCCGCCGCTGGCGTCCGGAAAATTCCGCCTCACGCAGGGACTCTGATCGCCACCTGATGCGACTGCATTTTCAAACCTATGGGCAGGGCCAGCCTTTCGTCATTCTGCATGGCTTGTTTGGTTCGTTGGACAACTGGCTCGGCGTGGCGCCCAAACTCGCGGAACAGTTTCACGTCTTTGTCGTGGACCTGCGCAATCATGGACAGTCACCGCACAGCGCGGAGATGAGCTATCCATTGATGGCTGAGGATGTGGTGAAGTTTTTTGACGCGCACGGTCTGGCCAAGGCCGCAGTGCTGGGACATTCCATGGGCGGCAAGGTCGCGATGCAGTTTGCGCTATCATATCCGGAGCGGGTGGAAAAACTGGTTGTCGTGGACATGGCGCCGCGGGTGTACAAGCCGTCGCACGCGGCGATT
>JANPGB010000628.1:0-1594 GCA_031423695.1 Verrucomicrobiota bacterium | reverse complement strand
GCCAGCCCGTCATGGCCGGGCTGCGTCATGGCCGCCGGCAGCCCGCAGCCGTTGTCGGAAACAGAAATGCGCAGTTCATCCACCGTGTCCGCCAGCCGCACCCACACTTCCGTGGCCCCGGAATGTTGCACCACGTTGTGCAGCGCCTCCTTGACCGCCAGAAACAAATGATGCCGCGCCTCGGTGGACATCGGCTGCACCGGCAGGTCGGCGGGAATGTCCAGCCGGCAGCGGATGAGCGTAGGTTTGAAAAATTCATTCGCAAAGTGCGCGACGTAATTGGCGAAATTTTCCGACGAATCGTTGTGCGGATTCAACGCCCACACAATCGCATCCATCGCGCTCAAGCTCTGCCGCGCCGTCGCCGCAATCTTGTCCAGGTCTTCCACCACCGCCACCGGTTGTGTCTGATGCTTGCGCCCCAAGTCCGCCAGCCAGCCTATGCTCGTGAGGTTTGCGCCTAGTTCATCGTGGATGTCCTGCGCGATCCGGCCACGTTCTATTTCCAAAGCGTGCTCGGCTTCCAAAACCGCGACGCGTTTTTGCAACCGGCGCAAGGCCACCCAGCGAGCTGCTCCCATCAGCAACAACACCCCGGTCGCCACCGCCACCGGCGGAAACCACCACGTCTGCCAGAAAAACGGCGCGACCACGAACGCCAGGCTCGCCCCCGCTTCGTTCCACACGCCATCGCCGCTGCAGGCGACGACGCGGAACTGATGGCGGCCCGGCGGCACGTTCGTATAGACCGCCAGCGCCTCCGCGCTCACCGGACTCCACTCCGCATTCACCGCTCCCAGCTTGTAGCGGTAGCGCACCCGCTCCGGCGCGGAAAAATCCGGGGCCACGAACTTGAATTCCAAACGCCGCACGCCCGCTTCCAGCCGCACCTCGCCAGCCGGATTCAGCGAAGTGCCGTTCCGAAGAAGCGATTCGATGACGATGTTCGGCGGCTCCGGATTTTGCGGCAGGGCGTCCGGCTGAAACGTCACCGCGCCCTTCACGCTGGCAAACCAGAGCCGCCCCGCCGCCGTCCGGCACGCCGCCGGTTGAAACTCGCCGTTGAATTGAAACTCGGACAGCCCGTCGCTCCGCGCATAGCTGAACGTCGGGACAAATTTCAATTGCCCGTCCGCCGCCGCGTTGAGGTCGCTTAACTTCACCCGGAACAAACCCCGGCTGGCGCCGCACCACAACCACCCGGCATCATCGGGCATCAATTCCTGAATCGAATCATCCGGCAGGCCGTGGGTGGAGTTCACCGGCGTAAATTTTCCGCCCTTGAACCGCACCAATCCCCGGCCCGCCGTGCCCATCCAAATCGCCTCGTCCGCCGTCGCCAACAATGCTCGCGCGCCGTCGCCTGGCCAATGTTCGTGGGTGAATTTCTGAAACGTGCCGTCGCTGAAACGCGTCAGCCCGCCGTCATCCGTGCCGACCCAGATTGCGCCATGCGGTTCTTCGGCGAGCGCCCGCACGCCGTTGCCGGACAGGCCGTCCTTCGCGGTGAAAGTTTTTGCACGGTTGCTCTCGACGCAAAATAATCCTTCCAACATCGAGCCGGCCCACGTTCGCCCTGCGCGATCCACACGGC
>JANPGB010000627.1:0-3239 GCA_031423695.1 Verrucomicrobiota bacterium | reverse complement strand
GCCGGCTCGTCGGACACGGCGGAACCCAGGCCTTGCGTGGCCTTGGAGTTATTCAAAACCAAGTCCACATAGGAATCCGCCGCCGTCTGGATGACCGCGCCGGGCTTGAGGACCAAACCGACTTTGATCGGCTTCCAGTCCGCGCCGGCCACCGCCATGAACCGGGCAGCGCCCTTGAGGCTGACGACCTTGACCAGACCGTCCTGGGTGGTTTGAGCTGAGACTGTTGTCACCATCGCCAGAGCGATGATCCCGCTGATGATTGAAAAGTATTTTTTCATGGGCATTCCTGTTTTCATGTCCGTATTTACTCGTAGCTTATCGTTGCGCTTTTCGATGTCAACCGGATATTCCGCCGGTTTTTCCCAGGCCCAACCCACACGATCAAAACCGATTGCCTCTTTCCGTTAAAAGCCCGGTTTGTCCTCATGCACGGCAAGCTCGCTCTCCACCGCTGGCTTGAATTCGCCCGCCACCCGCTTCCATCGGGGGGCGGCTCGGGCAGCGGTGCTTGAATCGCGCGCTGGTGTGGACGCGCACCGCTTCGTGCGACACACAATCCTCAGCGCCCGAAGGAAAGCTCCAGTTCATAAATGTCAGCACCGTTCGGATTATCGGCGAAGGAAACCCACAGCGCGTCGTCATCGGCCCACATCGTGCCGACGTCACGGCCCTTGCGAGTGACAATTTTCGCGGTCGAAAAATCAATGCCAGACGGCAGGAAGACATTGGTTCCGGCATTCACCAAAACATTAGTCTGCACCACATCCCATGGGATGCCATTCAGGCTGACCGCGGCGGGAGCCGACCAGGCCCGGTGTTCCCAGATGGCTTTGCGGGCGGTTATCCTCAGCAGGTCGCTGCCATCAATCTGCGCGGCGATTTTCAACGTGGCAGAAGAAGATGTGCGGACTGCGATGAGTTTTGGTGACTCCCGGCGAAAGCGGATTTTGAATTCATACAGCGCGGCGCCGGGCGGGGTGTCGTCCAGATACACCACCAAAGCAGAATGCGTCCGCTCCAAGACGAGCACATCTCTCCCTTCGATTTTTTCCAGGCTCGCCGACGTCAACGAATAGGTTTCGGGCAGAAACGTCACCGCGCCGGTGGTGGTCAGATAATTTTTTTCCGACGGATTCCACTGTGTATCGTTGACCGTCACGGCACCGTCAGGCCAGCCCCAATTCACGTGTTCCCACAAGGCGCCCTGACGCGTGATGACGATGCGGTCCGAACCGTCCACCAGTCCCTTGAAATGAAACACCGCCTCGTCGGTGTTCGTGGAATCGGGGCCGAGCGGCGGCACGGTCACATATTGCAATTCGGCGGATAGCTGGACGTTGGTCGTCGTGTGCAAGGTGGCGTTCAGCCGGAAGAAGGCCGTCTCCAGCTCGGGCTTGGGAATGGTGAATTCAACAGTGCCGCCATCGGCGGGAACGACCAGCGCGGCAGCCGGCTGCCAAGGGTCGGTGAGAACTGGTCGCATCTCCAAAACCGCCCGCTCCACGTTGGGCGGAAAGGTAGCATCAAAAACCAGATTATTACCCGCTATTGAGATTGACGTGATGACCAGTTGCGACGAGGGCAGTACCGCCCCCACCCCACCAGCCCAGAGCATTGCCCCAAGCCAGCAGAACCGTCCCCACAGACAATTTCCTGGTCGCTGAATCATTTTCACAAAAGTTTCGACAGCCGGGATGCAGCGTGGCGCACAGGATTTCAATTACCGCAGTTTGCTGCTCTCCCGCACTTTGATTCAAAGCTCATTTCTTCTGGAAAACCAGCTCGCCGTCCTTCGACGTAAGCTTGATCTTATCCCCCGGTTTGAATTCTCCCGCCAGCAGCTTCGTCGCGAGCGGGTCGAGCAGGTGTTCTTGAATCGCGCGTTTGAGCGGGCGTGCGCCGAATTGCGGATCGTAGCCCTCGCTCGCCAACAGTTTCTTCGCGGCGGCGTCCACTTCGAGCGTGAGATTCTGTTGCGCGAGGCGTTGTTCCAATCGCCCGAGCTGGATGTCCACGATGCGCGCCAGTTCGCTCTCGTCGAGGCTTTGGAAAATGATCACGTCGTCCACGCGATTCAGGAATTCCGGGCGGAAATGTTTTTTTAATTCGGCCAGCACCTTGTCTTGCATCGCCTGATGCGACGACTTGTCCGTGTGGCCATCCATGAAATATTCCTGGATGATCGGCGAGCCGAGGTTGCTGGTCATGATGACAATGGTGTTTTTGAAATCCACCGTGCGCCCCTGCCCGTCCGTGAGCCGGCCATCATCGAGCACTTGCAGCAGCACGTTGAACACGTCGTGATGCGCCTTCTCAATCTCATCGAAAAGAATCACTGAATACGGTTTACGGCGCACGGCTTCGCTGAGTTGCCCGCCTTCCTCGTAACCGACGTAGCCGGGCGGCGCGCCGATGAGCCGCGCGACGGTGTGCTTCTCCATGTATTCGCTCATGTCGATCCGGATCATGGCCGACTCGTCATCAAACAAAAATTCCGCGAGCGCGCGGGCGGTCTCGGTTTTGCCCACGCCGGTCGGCCCGAGAAAAATGAACGAGCCGATGGGGCGGTTCGGATCTTGCAACCCGCTGCGCGAACGGCGCACGGCATTGGAAACGGCGGTGATGGCTTTCGCCTGACCGATGACGCGGTCGCGCAAACGCTCCTCCATCTTGAGCAACTTTTCGCGCTCGCCTTCGAGCATCCGCGAAACGGGAATGTGCGTCCAAGCCGCGACGACCTTGGCGATGTCCTCGTCCGTGACTTCCTGACGGAGCAACGACGTCTTTGTGGTCTGCGTGGATTGTTTCTCAATCGCCGCGAGCTTTTTCTCCAAATCAGGAATCTTTCCGTATTGCACCTCCGCCGACTTGCTCAAATCGCCTTTCCGCTGCGCCTGCTCCAATTCAATCTTCGCCTGCTCCAGTTGTTGCTGCACGATGCTCACAGCATTCACCGCCACCTTTTCATTCTGCCATTGCGCCGTGAGCGCCTTGGATTTGTCCTTCAAGTTGGCGAGCGTCCTGTCAATCAGCTTGAGCCGTTCCTTGCTGGCGGCGTCCTTCTCCTTGGACAGAGACATCCGCTCGATTTCCAATTGCAAAATCTGCCGGTCGAACTGATCCAGTTCCGTCGGTTTGGAATCCAGTTCCATCTTGATGCGCGACGCCGCCTCGTCCACGAGATCAATCGCCTTGTCCGGCAGAAATCGATCCGTGATGTAGCGATGCGAGAGCGT
>JANPGB010000626.1:0-25138 GCA_031423695.1 Verrucomicrobiota bacterium | reverse complement strand
GGCAAAACCGCTTCGACGTCCTGATGCGGACGGGCGATTATGTGCACGCTGACCACTTCGCTTTTGATGGCTTTGATGGTTTGCGCACCGGCGTCCACAGCGGCCTTGACCGCGGCGACGTCGCCAACGACCACTGCGGTGCAGAGCGCGTTGCCGACCTGGGTCATGGGGCCGGCCAGTTCCACGTTCGCCGCCTTGAGCATCGCGTCCGTGCCTTCGACGAGCGCGACGAGGCCGCGGGTTTCGATCATTCCTATTGCTTGATGTGCCATAATTTATTTTTGGTTGATGGTTGGGAGTAAATCAGTTGTGCTCTAAAAATCGTTTTACTTCGCGGGCGACGACGAGTTCCTCGTTCGTCGGGATCACCAGGATCTTCACCCGCGAATTTGCGGCGCTGATCACGGCTTCAGCAGCCCGGGTGGATTGGTTCTTCTCCGGATCCAGCACGATGCCGAGCTGATCCAGGTTTGCGCAGATCGCCGCGCGGATCTCCGGGCGGTTTTCCCCGGTGCCGGCGGTGAAGACAATCGCGTCCGCGCCGTTCAGTTCAAAGAAATAGCTGCCGATCCAATGCCGCGCGCTGGCAACAAAGACATCCACCGACATCTTGGCGGCGGCATTGCCGGCATGGGCGGCTTCAAGGATGTCGCGGATGTCATTGGACACGCCGCTCAACCCTTTGAGGCCGGATTCTTTGGAAAGCTGCCGCTGGGCTTCCTCCAGACTGAGGCCGAGAGTTTTCACCGCATAAGGCAAGGCTTCGGCGTCGAGATCGCCCACGCGATTGTTCTGCGGCAAACCCGACTGGGGGCTCATCCCCATGCTCGTGCCGATGGCCGCGCCGTTCAAAATTCCGGTGACGCTCGAACTGCCGCCGAGATGACACGAAATCACGCGCAGCGGAGCGCCGTTGATCTTCGTCTTGCCGCCATCCACGTAAAGGCGGCGGGTGCGTTCGGCCACATCCTCGCGGCCCAGCAATTCCGCCGAACGCTCGGCGATGAACTTGTGGCTCGCCCCATGAAAACCAAACCGGCGGACGCCCGCGTCATGCCACGCGGCCGGCACGGCGTAGCGCATCATTGCCGGTGGGGCAAACTGATAGAACGCGGTCTCAAACAAGCCGAGCAGCGGCACGCCGGGAATCCGTTGCGCAAACAGCTTGATGCCGGTGATGTAAGGCGGATTGTGCGCCGGCGCTAGGCCGTTGTAATCCGCCATCGCCTTCAGCGCCAGGTCGTCGAGACGAACGCAGCCGGTGACATCCTTGGCCAGAACGGTTTTGAAACCCACGGCGGCCAGATCGTTTTCGTTTTGAATCGCGCCGGACGCTTTCAATTCAGCAAGGCAGTCCTCAATCGCCTTCGGATAATCCGTCACGCGCTCAAAGCCGCCCTTGTGGAGCAGCCGCTCGAAGCTGTTCGAAGAGTCGAACAGCCGCCACTTGAGCGAGGTCGAGCCGAGATTGGCAATTAAGATTTTCATTTATGTTCTTGTGGGAGCCGCCGTGAGCAGGGTCACTGCTCCACCAAAAGTCGGAGCCGCCTTGCGTCGGCTCCTGCAGTGGAGCGAACCACTTACTGCAGCCACTTGCCGAGTCCCGCCAGGCTTTCGTGCGGGCGCGGAATCACCTGCACGCTGATGACCTGGCCGACTTGCGCGGCGGCGGCGGCACCGGCATCCGTGGCCGCTTTCACGGCGGCGACGTCGCCCCGGAAAAATCCGGTGACATAGCCGCTGCCGACTTTTTCCCAGCCGGTGAACGTGACGTTGGCCGACTTGAGCGCGGCGTCGCACGCTTCGAGCAAGGCGCAGAGGCCTTTGCATTCGATCATTCCAATTGCTTGTTGAGCCATAATTTTTTGAGAGTTGAACGTTGCGAGTTATTTCTTCGCGGCGGCGGCGCCGTTGTCACCGACAAACGCGGCGATCAAGTCGTCATGCGGACGCGCGAGGATGTGCGAGCTGACGAGTTCGCCGACCTTGGCCGCGGCTTTCGAGCCGGAGTCCACGGCGGCTTTGACGCTGCCAACGTCCCCCTGGCAGAGGACGGTGATCAGACCGCCGCCGATGGGGATGGTTTTGACGAGACGTACGTTGGCGGCTTTCACCATGGCGTCACTGGCTTCGACGCTGCCGACGTACCCTTTGGTTTCGATCATGCCTAATGCTTCACTCATATTTTATTTTTGGTTGGTGGTTGAGAGTTGTGAGAAATTATTTGATCAGCTCGCAGGGGGTGCCGGGCTGGAGGTTGCACGCGTTGCCTTCGTCGGTGTCAATGTGGACCTCCTGTTTGAAGCTTTTATCCACGCGGCACAACATGCGATCCAGCGTCAGGCCGCACTCGCCGCCGATTTTCAGCTTCATGAAATCCCCCTGCTTCACGCCGTGATAGCTTGCGTCCTCCGGCGACAAATGCACATGCCGCAGCGCGCGGATGACCCCCTCCGGCATTTCAAAAAATCCCGCCGGTCCCATCAACATGCAGCCGAGCGTGCCCTTGATGTCGCCGGAACTGCGCAGCGGCAGATCAAAACCAAGCGCGATGCCGTCGGTGTAGGCCAGCTCCACCTGATTCAAGCTCCGGCACGGGCCAAGAATGCGCAGGTTGGAAATCACGCGGCTACGCGGGCCGATCAAGGTGAGCGTCTCTTTCGCGGCAAACTGCCCGTCTTGATAAAGCCACTTGTGAACGGTGAGCTGATGCCCTTTGCCAAAAAGTGTTTCAACCGTTGTCTGTGTGAGATGACAATGCCGCGCGCTGATGTTCACCAGGAGCGGATTCGGCGCGGCGGCCGCGGTCGGCAACGGCCGGCCGAGGCGCGAATAGACCGACTGCCGAACCAGGTGTTCGACGACGGCGCGGTGCGTTGAGGGACTCGGTGCAACCATAATTTGAAACTGACTTTGACAGAGATTTGGAATCCGTCAACAATTATCTTGCAAAATCTTCCAACATCTACCAAATTCGTTCAGCCATGAGTTCAGACGAGCGCAAGCACCGGATTGAGGCCTATCTGCAGAAGGTGGAATTCGCCTCGTTGGAGGAGCTGGCCCAGCATGTGGACGCCTCGGTCTCAACCGTCCGGCGGGATCTGACCGCCATGGAATCAGATGGAAGTTTGAAGCGCACCCATGGCGGCGCGCGCATCATTTCGCCGAAAAGCGACGAGTTCATCTTCTCCGCCCGCGACGCGCACGAGCTGGATGCCAAAGAGGCCATCGGCCGCGCCTGTGCGGCGCTGATCAGTCCAAATCAAAGCGTGATCGTGGATGCGGGCACGACGGTTTATCACGTTGCGAAATATCTCGCCGATAAATCCCCGCAGATCGTGACCAACTCCCTGCCGGTGGCGAATCTTTATTCCTCCGCCGGCAGCGTGGAACTGGTTTTGAGCGGCGGGGTGATTTATCCGCGGCTCGGCGTCCTGGTGGGCCCGCTCGCGGTGGAGGCCTTTTCAAAAATTCACGCCGACGTCGCGATCATGAGCGCTGGCGGCATCACGCCCGAAGGACTGACCAATTCGCACGGCCTGCTGATTGACATCCAGCTCGCCATGATGCGCGCCGCCGCGAAAGTGATCTTCTGCCTGGACCACACCAAGTTTGGCCGGAAATCCGTCTCCTCGCTGTGCGACCTTGAACCGATTGACATCATCGTCACCGACAGCCAGGCGCCGCGCGAACTGGTGCAACAACTGCGCAGGAAAAAGATCGAAGTGATCGTGGCGAAATGAATTCGCCTAAAACTTCGTGAATCCCAGCCCGGCGACAAACAAGCCAAACGCCATCCGCACCGCCGAGCCGACGCGGATGCGCTGCTCAGTGGCGGTGGCCCAATTCAACAAATCGCGCAACCGCCAGGGCGAGATCGTGAACCAGATGCCCGCCACGACCAGCACATAAGCCCAAGCCTGCACCACCAGCACCCAGTGCGTGTGCGGCAGCAGCGGACGCCCCGTGTCCACCATGAGTTTGCCCAGCAGCAGAAACACCACGGCCAATCCACGCACCGCCAGAAAGTCCTGCACAAAAACACAGGCTCCGACGCCGATGGCCGCAAAGGCCAGCATCATCGGGGTTTTGAACGAGTTGAAATCGGAAATGGATTCCTGGCCCAGATTGTAAAGAAACCACGCCGTCCCCAGCAGCATGAGAGCGATGCCGATGGGAAGGTCACGCGGAAACTTCCGCACCACCGCTGCAAAAGCCTGCGGTTTCAAGATTCCAAAAATCTGCGGCGCGGCCATTCCGAGGCCGAGCACAATGGCAAGGGTTGAAAGTTTCAATGTCATTTCTGTCGGGCGGAGGATGGAAGATCGAGGCCGACGAAGCAAGCCGGCATCTTGAGCCGCGGAGTGCGGTTTTGTCCCGGAGCGCGGCAATGGCCATTGGGGAGGGCCGCCGATTCCATGCACAGCCGCAAGGGTGGTTTGCAACTTTCCTTCAGAAATTCTTCTGGCTGCAGTCGGGAGGTTTTGTATCGTAGCAGCCACACCTCGGGCACACGCCCGATTATTGAAAGAAAATAAATGGAACCTAAAGCTGACATTGCATTGATCGGGCTGGCCGTGATGGGCCAGAATTTGATTTTGAACATGAACGACCACGGCTTCACCGTCGTTGCTTACAACCGCACCACTGAAAAGGTGGATCACTTTCTCGCCAACGAAGCCAAGGGCACGAAAGTCCTCGGCGCGCATTCCATCGAGGAGATGGTTTCCAAGCTCAAGTCGCCGCGCCGCGTGATGATGCTCGTCAAGGCCGGCAAGCCGGTGGACGAATTCATTGAGCAGCTGCTCCCGCATCTCTCCCCCGGCGACATCATCATTGACGGTGGCAACTCGCTCTTCGACGACACCAACCGCCGCCAGAAATACGTCGAGAGCAAAGGCCTCCTCTACATTGGCACCGGTGTCAGCGGTGGCGAGGAAGGCGCGCGGCACGGCCCCAGCATCATGCCGGGAGGTTCGCCCGCCGCGTGGCCGCTGGTGAAAGATATTTTCCAGGCCATCTCTGCCAAAGTGGACGGCGGCGTGCCGTGCTGCGACTGGGTCGGCGAAATGGGCGCGGGCCATTATGTGAAGATGGTTCACAACGGCATCGAGTACGGCGACATGCAGTTGATCTGCGAAGCCTACAACATCATGAAGAACGGCCTCGGCATGAGCGCCGACGAGATGCACGAAGTCCTCAAGGAATGGAACAAGGGCGACCTGGACAGCTACCTCATCG
The DNA here is from genome assembly GCA_031423695.1 of Verrucomicrobiota bacterium. Lineage (GTDB taxonomy): Bacteria > Verrucomicrobiota > Verrucomicrobiia > Limisphaerales > CAIQOK01 > CAIQOK01. The sequence goes on along the minus strand of JANPGB010000626.1, from coordinate 19,897 downwards.
AAATCTCCCGCGACATTCTCGCCAAAAAGGACGAGGACGGTGCTCCGCTCGTGGACAAGATTCTCGACACCGCCGGCCAAAAGGGCACAGGCAAGTGGACGGTCATCAACTCCCAGGATCTCGGCATTCCCATCACGCTGATGGCCGAAGCGGTTTATTCCCGTTGCGTCTCAGCGTTGAAAGACGAACGCGTCAAGGCCGCCCGCAAGTTGAAAGGCCCGCGGCCCAATCTCACCGGCATCGCCGCCAATGCCGACAAGAAGAAGGCGTTCATTGAAGACATCAAGAGCGCGCTCTACGCCTCCAAGATCGTCAGCTACGCGCAGGGTTACATGCTCATGCGCGCGGCGGCCAAGGAATACAAGTGGACGCTCAACTACGGCGGCATCGCCCTCATGTGGCGCGGCGGCTGCATCATCCGCTCCCGCTTCCTCGGCAAGATCAAGGAAGCCTACGACACCAATCCCAAGCTGCTGAACCTGATGCTCGACGATTATTTCCGGGGCGAAATCAAGAAGGCGCAGAAGGGCTGGCGCAATGTCGTGGCCACCGCCGCCAAGAAAGGCATTCCGGTTCCCGCGTTCAGCACCGCACTGGCGTTCTACGACCAGTATCGCAGCGCCGTCTTGCCGGCGAACCTGCTTCAGGCCCAGCGCGACTACTTCGGCGCGCACACCTACGAGCGGGTGGACCAGCCGCGCGGCCAGTTCTTCCACACCAACTGGACTGGCAAGGGTGGCACGACCTCGTCCAGCACTTACAACGTCTGAGTCGGCAAGTCAGCGGCAAGCAATCAAGGGCGCGGATTTATTCCGCGCCCTTTCTTTGTCCGCCGGAGCTGGGGAGAACTTTTCGCTCGCCGGCATTTCGCTGGCTGGTTCACGCTCTTGCAGGTCGCGTTCCCCAGATTCAAAATCCGGCGCCGACCTTTCTAATTGAGTTACATTCTTGGACACGATTTCCGATTTGGATTTTTAGGTCCGCCGACCGACCGGCCTAAGCTCCTAGTTGCGCCATTCCAACTGAACAGAACCGCTGTCCGTACCCGTTTCTCCCCGCTCAGCTCGCCTCCTAAAAAAACTCGGCCCGGTCTTTGCTTGGTAACTCAACCATGAGATCAGTTGCCGGAAATAAAAAGAGCGAAACAGATTTTTACCTCGCAAATGTGGTGCCGTTGAATGAACAGCGGACCGCGCCCTTCCGATATCTGGACATGGTTTTGATGAGTGTCCTGTTTCTGGAAGTGGGCGGGCTGATCCGTCTCCTCCTGGCCAAATGATCCATTGAACCCGCGAAAGGCTGCCATGACCTCCGACGAACAAAAGCAATTCAACCAGCTCCAAGACCAACTCAGCGGCACCAGGCAAAGCGCCGAGGAAACCCGCACCTACCTGTTGTCCGTGCTGGGCCGGACCAACGACGAGGCCCGCATGTATCGCGGCCTCTTCTGGTGCCTCCTCGGCGCGGGCATGCTGGCCCTGACGTTTCGTTTTCTCCAGCACTGATCCCGACCGCCGCTCGCTCATTGCGGCCCGCCGCCCGCGCTGCTAGGCTCGTGGCGCGATGCCGGAAATTGTCCTCACCACGCTCAACGCGAAATACATTCACGCCGCCTTCGGCCTGCGGTATCTCTTCGCCAACCTCGGCCCGCTTCAGTCCCGCGCCAGCCTCGCCGAATTCGACATCAACCAGCGGCCGCTCGACATCGCCGAAGCGCTGCTGGCACTGAATCCAAAAATCCTCGGCTTTGGCGTCTATATCTGGAACGCCACACCCACCACGGAAGTCATCGCCGCGGTCCGGCGCGTGAGGCCGGAAATCAAAATCATCCTCGGCGGCCCGGAGGTCAGCTACGAAATCGAAAACCAACCCATCGTCCAGCTTGCCGACCACGTCATCACCGGCGAGGCGGATTTGAAATTCGCGGAGGTCTGCGGGGAATTGCTTGATGGCAGGTCGGGCAGTGCCCTGCCCGCCACCGAACCGTTGCACGAGCCGCGCGCACGGAGTGACGCGCCCTACCGAACCCTGCCCAAAATCATACCCGCCGAGCTGCCCGACTTTTCCCGCATCGCACTGCCCTACGAGCTTTACTCTGACGACGACATCGCGCATCGCATCATTTACATCGAAGCCTCGCGCGGCTGTCCCTTCACCTGCGAGTTCTGCCTGTCCTCGCTCGACATTCCCGTGCGCCAGGTTCCCCTGCCCGTCCTGCTGGGGCAGATGCAACGCCTGATTAATCGCGGCGTCAAGCAGTTCAAGTTCGTGGACCGCACGTTCAATCTCAACGCAACCACGAGCAAAAGCATCCTGGAGTTTTTTCTCGGACGCTATCGGCCGGGACACTTTTTCCACTTTGAAATGATTCCCGACCGGCTGCCCGAGGCGTTGCGCGAAGTCATCGCCCGGTTTCCTCCCGGCGCGCTGCAATTTGAAGTCGGCATCCAGACCTTCAACGAAACCGTCGGCGCACTCATCAGTCGCCGCCAGAATTACGACAAACTCGCGGACAACTTTCAATTCCTCCGCAGCCAGACTGGCGTTCACATCCACGCCGACCTGATCGTCGGGCTGCCGGGTGAAACGCTCGAAAGTTTCGCCGCCGGCTTTGACCGCCTCATCGCGCTCGGCCCGCAGGAGATTCAGGTCGGCATTCTCAAACGGCTGCGCGGCACGCCGATTGTCCGGCACGATGCGGAATGGCAGATGGTTTACAGCGCGCATCCGCCTTACGAGATTTTGCAAAACAAGCTGCTCGACTTCGCCACCATGCAGCGGCTCCGGCGCTTCGCCCGCTACTGGGATCTGGTCGGCAACAGTGGCAACTTTCTCGCCACCACCCCGCTGCTCTGGACCGGGGGCGCTTCGCCTTTCCACAGTTTTCTGCGCTGGAGCGACTGGCTGCACGCGCGCGTCAAGCGCACCGACAGCATCGCCCTCATGCGCCTGATGGAATTGCTCTTCGAGTTTCTCACCAACGAACGAAAGCTTGACCCGAAGGACGTCGCCGAAACGCTCTGGCGCGACTACCAGCGCGGCGGACGTTTCGACAAGCCCGGTTTCATGAAAGATTTTCTGCCCGCCAGCGAGCCGCGTGCTCCGCGCGGCGCAAAATCCGGCCTCCCCAAACGCCAGGCGCGGCATCTGGTCTGAGTTTTTGGGGTGGCACTTCTCGCGCTGCGATGGGCAAGCGCCGCGCCGGACCGCGCACCCCGGCATCCGCCGCGACTGGCCAAGGGTTCACCGGAAACAAAACAATTGCGCGCGGGCGGAAACTTTTTTGAAATTCGACTTTCCGCCTTGCCCCATTAAATTCGCCGCATCGCTGCATGAAGATTTTTTCACCACTGCCCGCATCCTTTTACCAGCCCTCAGCCAAAACCGTCGCGCCCCGACTGCTCGGCCACTGGCTGATCCGCAACACCCCGGACGGCCCCTGCGGCGGCCCCATCGTGGAGGCCGAAGCCTACCTCACGCACGATCCCGCCTGTCATGGCGCGCCCGGACCGACCGCGCGCAACCGGGTGATGTTCGGCCCGCCCGGCCATGGCTACGTGTATCTGATCTACGGACTGCACCATTGCGTCAACGCGGTTTGCCATCCGGCGGGTGTCGCAGAAGCGGTTTTGATCCGCGCCATCGAACCGGCGTTTGGAGAAAAGCAGATGCACGCTCGAAGGCCGGCGGGCGGGGCCGTCAGCCTGTCCAACGGCCCGGCGAAATTGTGCGAGGCGATGCATATCACCCGACAGCTCGACGGCGTGGATTTGTGCGATCGGCGATCCGAGTTATTCATCGCGGAAAATCCCGAAGTGAAAAAGTTTCGGCGCCAGCGCGGCCCGCTCATCACGACCACGCGCATCGGCATCACCAAGGCCGCGGCGCTGCCGCTGAGATTTTACCTGGAAGGCAGCGGGTTTGTTTCGCGGCGGTAAGGCTTGCCGGCGGGATGCGGAGAAAACCTTCGACATTCAAACTCAAACTCCTGGTTTTCTCGAACCGCACGAGCGCGATCCATTCGGGGTTGAACATTCAATGTTGAATGTCTGCCCAATCCACGCCGGACCGGAGATCGGCCCTCCGTTTCTGCAATTTATTCGGGCAGCTCCAGCGCCCGCCACAGATACCACGCCGCCGTGGTGCGATGCGGCCGCCAGCGTTCGCCGTGCGCCAGCAGTTCCTTGGGCGTCGGCAGATCCACCAGGCCATACGTCACGGCGAAGCCTTTGCGCACGCCGTAATCCGCCACCGGCAAAACATCCGGCCGGCCCAGCGTGAACATCAGCAGCATCTCCACCGTCCACGGGCCGACACCGCGCACGACCGTCAGCCGCTCGACCAGTTCGGCGTCGCTCATCTTGGAAACGGCGCGCGATGCCGGCACCAGGCCGGAAAGGGTTTTGTCGGCGAGATCCTTGAGCGCGGCGGTTTTCGCGCGGGAAAGTCCGGCGCCGCGCAGCCGCTCGTCGGAGGTGGCCAGCAAATCTTCCGGCGTGGGAAAGCGTTTGCCGGGATACAGCGCGATGACCCGGTTCAAGATGGTCCTGGCAGCGGTGCCGTTGAGCTGCTGATGCGTGACGGCGGAAACCAGCGCTTCAAACGGCGGGCGGCGTTTCGGTTTCAGTTTGCATGGGCCGACTTTTTTGATGAGTCGCGCCAGGATTTTGTCGCTGGCGCAGAGGTGGGCGAGGGCTTCCGGGTTCATGCGCGGCGGGCCGTTACGAAAGGGTTTTGACGGTTTCCACCCGGTAGATCAGCCAGACCCCGTCCACTTGCCTGAGCAGGAAATTGAATTCCTGCACGTTGAAATCGCGGTCGCCGGCGGTCGTCCACTTGCCGGTCAGATTGGCTTTGGCGGTCTGCCGGTCGGGGCCGAAAGTGAGGTTGACGTCGAGAAACTCCACTTTCAAACCGCGAAACGAACGGACGGCCCAGAGCAGCGCCTGCTGGATTTCATCGCGTCCGCTGAAATGCAGCGGCTCCAGGCCGCGCCCGTCCACTCGGATCTCCGCCTCGGCGGTGAAGAACCCGACGGCCTTCTGAACGCTGTAGCCACGGGCCAGGGTCCCGTCCTTCGATTCAAACGAAACCGTCCGGGCCAGGTTGTGCAGGCGCGAACGGATCACTTTTTCCGGGCTGGGAAAAAGGATGAACCAGCCCCAGACGCCGAGGCCGATCAGCGCGACGGCACCGGCGAGGCGAAGAGATTTTTGCATAAAAGAACTTTCCCGACGATGCGCCGCCGCTCCGTTTCACCGAAGGTGTGGAGGTTTTGGGGCATGGAGCGGTTGTCGCCCACCACAAAATATTTTCCGTCCTCCACGGTCACCGGCGCCAGCTCCCAGTCGGAGGGATATTTGACATATGGCTCCTCCAGCGCGATCCCGTTGACCACGACCCGGCCGGCATGGAAGGCAATCGTTTCGCCGGGCAGTCCCACCACGCGCTTCATCAGCATGATGCTCGGCCCCGAGTAGCGGATGGTGACGACGTCGCCGCGCTGCGGTTCGTGGGAACGGTAGGCGAGCCGGTTGACGAAGTTGATGCCATTCTCCTGATACCCCGGCAACATGCTGGGCCCCTGGATGCGCACGGGCACCAGCACGAACCGGTAGGTCAGGAGCACCGCCAGCACGAGCACGAAAATCCGCACGAGGGTGAACCTGGGGTTGCGCCCAATCACCACCGCGCGAAGCAGGTGCGACCATCGTGATTTTTGTACGGTTGCTTCCATTTTGCTGCCGGGTCAGCCTTAGCTGTCGGCGAAATGTCAGCCCAGCTTAAGGCTCAGACCCGGAAGAAACCAGCCCGTTCATTCAAAGCAACCGGCTGGTTTCGAGATCCGCCGCAATTCCTCCTGATTCCGCGGATGCGCCTCCCGGGAACGAGGCCGCGGCAAACTCCCTGACCATCGTTCATCAAACTCGATTTCCCCAGCCCCTGGAAAATCTGCTTGTGCGGGCGCCGGCGCGGGGGTAGAAGGTTTTCATGCCCATTCATCTGCCGCCGCTGTCACGCCGCTCCTTTCTCGTCCGCTCCGCCGCCGCCGGTGCGGGGCTGCTGCTGAGTCCGCCACTTTATGCCGCCGAAAAAAAAACGGACGGGAACTTTTGGGCGTTTTTCTCCGACACCCACATCGCGGCGGATCGCGGCCAGATCGCCCGCAACACGAACATGGCCGCGAATCTGACCGGCGTGACGAACGACCTGCTGGCGCTGCCGGAGCAGCCCGCCGGCGTTTTTGTCGCCGGCGACTGCGCGTGGAGCAGCGGTGAGGCCGGCGATTACGCGACGTTCGCCAGCCTGCTGGAACCCCTGCGCCGCGCAGGCCTGCCGGTTCACCTCCTGCTCGGCAACCACGACAACCGCGAGCGGTTCTGGAACGCGTTTGTCGAGGAGCGCCGCGCGCGGCGGCCGCTGGCCGACCAGCAGGTGGCGCTGGTGAAAACCCCGCGGGCGAACTGGTTTCTGCTCGATTCGCTGGCGAAGACGCTCTACACGCGCGGGGTGGCCGGCGCCGAGCAGCTCCACTGGCTCGCCAAATCACTCGACGAAAACCCGGACAAACCCGCCGTCGTCCTGATTCATCACAACCCGGATTCGGGCGAAAAATCCATCGGCCTGGAGGACACGGAAGATTTTTTCAAAGTGATCCGCCCCAGGAAACAGGTGAAAGCCTGCGTCTTCGGCCACACGCACAACTGGAGCGTGACGCCGGATCCGAGCGGCATCCATCTGGTCAACCTGCCGCCGACGGCCTACATCTTTCGTGAAGGCCAGCCGAGCGGCTGGGTGCGCGCGACCCTGGCAGCGGACGGAATGAATCTGGAATTGCGCTGCGTGGATCCATCCCGCAAGGACCACGGGCAGGTGGTGGAGCTGCCGTGGCGCGCGGGCTGACGGCGGAATCAGCCGCCGGACTTGGCCTCGCCCGCCGACGCAGGCGGCTCGGTGATTTCCGCACCTGCACTGAAATCCTTGCCGGTCTTGTCGAGCAGTTTTTGGATTTCCGGCGAGATCCAGCGCGAGGGTTTTTCCCGTTTGGATTCAGCGATGAGCCGGTAATGGGACATGGCGTCGGACTCCACGAGGCCTTTCTCCTGGAGCCGCCCCAGCACCGGCACCGCCCAGTCCGGCTCCTTCTCAAAACGCTTTTTGCCCGCGGCTTTCCGGGCCAGTTCGCGCGCGGAAACATACTGGCCCCGCCAGGCGGTCAAATAGGTGACGATGTCTTTTTCATCCGCGTCCATGGGGGTTACAACCGCGCGGTGATGAACTGCTCGAGCTTGACGGCGTCGGCATGGAACGCGCGGATGCCCTCGGAGGTTTTCTCGGTGGCCATCGCATTTTCGTTGAACAGCCAGCGGAACTTCTTCTCGTCGAGCACGAGCTTTTCCAATTTGGCCTGTCTGGCCTCCGCGGCGATGAGTTTCTGCGCCACAGGCTCCTCGCTGTTTTTCAATTCACCCAGCAGCTGCGGGCTGATCGTCAGCAGATCGCAGCCGGCCAGCTCGAGGATTTCACCCTTGTTGCGGAAGCTTGCGCCCATGACTTCCGTGGCGTGGCCGAATTTTTTGTAATAGGCGTAGATCTCTTTCACCGACACCACGCCGGGATCTTCGGCGGGCGCGTATTCTTTTTTCTCCTTCGCCTTGTACCAGTCAAGAATCCGGCCGACGAACGGCGAGATCAGGGTGACCTTGGCATCCGCACAGGCGACGGCCTGGGGCAGGGAGAACAGCAGCGTCAGATTGCAGTTGATGCCCTCGCGCTGCAGCACCTCGGCGGCGCGGATGCCTTCCCAGGTCGTGGCGATCTTGATGAGCACGCGCTCGCGCGCAATCCCGTTCTTGGTATAGAGCGTGATGAACCGGTGCGCCTTGTCGAGCAGCGCCTGGGTGTCGAAGGAAAGATTCGCATCCGTCTCCGTGGAAACGCGGCCCGGAACGATCTTCAAAATCTCCAGTCCGAACAGCACGAGCAACTGATCCATGATCTGGTTGAGCAGCGCGCGGCCGGTCGTCCCGGACTGCTGCGCGTCGGCGACGGCCTTCTCGACGAGGTGCTGGTAGGCGGGCATCTGCGCGGCCTTGAGAATCAGCGAGGGATTGGTGGTGGCATCCTGCGGGGCGTATTCCTTCAGCGTGGCGAAGTCGCCGGTGTCCGCCACCACTTGGGTGAGTTTTTTGAGCTGGTCGAGCTGGTTCATAAGATCAGGAAAATGTTTTACCACTGGCAGAATGCGGCAAAACCGGCGGCGGGGCAATCAGATTTGGGGAGCTGAAACCCGGTCGTGGCACGTCCCTCAATGGTCGCGCGAAGGTCGCGAAGTCGGCGATGAAATCCGGAGGCTTGTCTCCTTCGCCAACTGCGTGGACGGCGCGCGACTCAGGCGGTTTGTTCCCGGCGATTTCACCCCATGATAATTCGGCTCGCGTTTGCCGGCCGGGTTGGCTATTCAAATCTTCTAGGCATGGCACAACTGCAAATCCAGACCAAAGGTTTCGACGGCCAGCTGCTTGACCTCCGGCTCGGCGTGAACCGTGTGGGGCGCAGTCCCGACGCGGATTTTCCCATCACCCACGCCACCGTCTCCGGCCTGCATTGCGAACTGATTTTGCGCGAGAGCGGCGTGACGGTCCGCGACCTGGGTTCCACCAACGGCACCTTCATCAACGGCCAGCCCGTGCAGGAAGCCGAGCTGTCCGCCGGCCAGATCCTGCGCCTCGGCGAGGTGGAGCTGCGGGTCGAAAACACCGAGGCGACCGTGGCCATTCCCAAATTCATCCGCACCGATCTGCCTGCGCCGCCGGTGGTGTTGAGCCCGGGCACCCTCGTCTGTCCCCGCCACCGGCTCGCCCACGTCACCTACCAATGCTCGGTCTGCAAGGAGGTCATGTGCGACGCCTGCGTCCATCAGTTGCGGCGCACCGGGGGGAAAAAAGTCCTCCTGCTCTGTCCGCTCTGCAGCGGGGCGGTGGAACCGTTCGGCGGCCCGCGCCAGCCAGTCAAAAAATCCCTGCTTGCGCGGGTGACCGAAACCGTCAAGCTCAAATTCAAGCACACCTCGAATCTCGACACCCCGCCCGAGTGAAAGGGCGCCCGGCCCAACCGGCCGGGTTTTGCCGGCGCGCCAACGGGCTGATTTTTTCCGGCTGTCTCCGAGGACCAACCTCCCGCTTCCAACGAAACTTCGGGCTCCGGGCCTGGGCCGAACCCGGCCCGGGGCTCAGTCCGCGGGCGTCAGATTTCGCAGATCCTCCGATTGGACGGCGAACCGGATCATCTGGGCGGTGGTCTTGAGCTTGAGCTTCTCCCGGATGTTGGCGTTGTGCACGGCGACGGTCTTGACGCTCAGGTGGAGCTGCCGGGCGATTTCCTTGGGCGAACGGCCGGCACCGATCAGTTGAAAGATTTCAAACTCGCGGTCGGTGAGAATTTCCATCGGCGACTCGTTCGCGTGGACTTTTCCGGCGATCCGCTGCAGGAGGCTCTCCGACATTTCCCGGCTCACGTAAACACGGTTGGCCAGCACGTGCCGGATGGCGGTGATCAGTTCCGACGGCGGCTGCTGTTTGGTGATGTAGCCGCTGGCGCCGGCGCGGAGCATCCGTTCCGCGTAGAGCGCCTCGTCGTGCATGGAGATCGCCAGAATCATGACGCGGGGATGCAGCGCCCGGAGGTCTTTGACCAGTTCGAGCCCGCTTTTTCCGGGCAGCGTGACATCCACCAGCACCAGGTCGGGGTCCAGCTTTTCCACGGAGGCCATGGCCTGCACGGAGTTTGCCGATTCGCCGCACACCCGCAGGTCCGGCTCCCGGTTGATCACCTCGCGCAACCCCTCGCGCATCATCGGATGGTCGTCCACGATGAGAATTTTTTTTTGTGCCGCCGCCGGGGCGCTGACTCGTTTTCGCGTCGTCATAGGTCATCCTTTTTCTGCGGGGGCCGGGGAGGTGCACTCACATTTTTTTGCGGCACATGCACCGAACAGACCACGACCGTGCCGCCGTCCGCCTCCTTCTGAATCACCAGGGATCCGCCGATCATCCCGGCACGGTAGCGCATAATCCGCAGGCCCATGCCGGTTTTTTTCCGTGGCCGCGCCGGCAGGCCGGTTCCATTATCCTTCACCGCGAGAACAATGCGTTGCGGCGTTTCGGTCAGGCTGATCGCAATGTGGCCGGCTTTGCCGTGCTTGATGGCGTTGGTGATGGTCTCCTGGGCGATGCGGAACAGGTGCGTCGCCACGGAGTTGTCCTGGATCAGGACGGGGCGGCGACAGATGAAGCGGCAGTCCGTGCCGAAGAGTGCTTTCGTGCGGGTGGCCAGCGTCTCGAGGGCCGCCATGAGACCGTTGGGCTCCGGCTCCACCGGATGGATGCCCCGGGCCAGGCTGCGCGTCTGCGCGATGGCCTCATAGATCACCTTGAGGATCCGGGCCATCATCCGGGCTTCCGGCAGGGATTGGGCGGCGAGCTTTTCGTGCAGGCTGCTGGCCAGGTAGGCCGTGCCCACCAGCAACTGCCCCAGACCGTCGTGCAGGTCCTGGGCGATGCGTCGTTGCTCCCGCTCGGTGGCCTGCAAAATCTCCCTTTCCAGTTCGATCCGGTCCGTGATGTCGCGCAGAAACATGGAGGAATACTGGAACTGGTTGCCGCTCCAGAATGAGGCGGCGTCCACCAGGACATGCTGGAGCTGGCCGGCCTTGCGGCGCAGGGTCATGGGAAAATTTCGCACCGTCTCCTTCTTCGCGAGCCGCTCCAGCAAATGGCATCCCTGCGCCGGTTCCACGCCGAATTCCAGGAAAGAATGTCCGAGGTACTCCTCGGCCGCGCAGCCCAGCAGGTCCAGCTGCGCCTGGTTGGCCCGCAGAATGGTGCCGCCGGCCGACAACAGGATCAGGCCGATGGGGGCCTGGCTGAAAAAATTCGAGAGCTGATGTTCGCTGCGGCGCAGCGCCTCCTCCGCGTTTTTGCGGTCGGTGATGTCCACCACGGTCGTCAAATCCTCGGTGGTTCCGTCGGGATACCGTTCGTGCTGGTGTGAATAATAGACCCACGTCCCCCGGCCGCCCGGAGGGAGATACCGTTTCTCGATGGAGAATTGTTTGAGGCTGCCGGCTTTGATTTGTTTCTCCATCCGGCGCTGAACCGTCAGATCCTCCGGATGGGTGATCTGGCGATAAAGGCCCGGCTGCTCATACTGCTCCCGCGTCAGGCCGCAGATCCGGAGCTGCGCGTCATTGACGGTGCGCGTGAAGGAGCCGTCGGGATGGACGGTGTAAAGCGCGATGCCAATGGGCACCGTGTCGAAAATCAGCTTGAACCGCGCCTCGCTCCGGCGCAGCGCCTCCTCCGCCTGCTTGCGTGCGAGCTGGTCGGCCATTGCCGTGAGCGCAAAGGAAATCTCCTCGCTCACCTGGGCCAGCAGCGTCAGCTCGTCCGTCACAAAGAAATCCACCTGCGGCGCATAGACTGTAAAGGCCCCCACCACTTGGTCCGCAATCCGGAGGGGAAACGCGGCCACATAACTCAGCCCAAACTTGCGCGCCCGGTCCTGCCACGGGGTCATCGACGGATCCCGCTCGATATCCTCGACGATGACGGGCCGGTTTTCACGAATGGCCCGGCCCACCGGCCCGCCGGCCTCCGGCCCATCGTCCGTCCGCACGCAAATGTCCTTGAGATACCCCGTCGCCCCGGCCTTCGCCACAGGACGGACCACTCCATGCGGTACGACCATGCCCACCCAGGCCAGTTTGAACCCGCCTTTGTCCACGGTCACCCGGCAGATCTCGTCCAGCAGTTTTTGGCGGTCGCGCAGGTGGACAATCGCGTGATCCACCCCGCCCAGAATGGCCTGCACGCGGTTGAGCTGGGTGATGCGCTCCTCGGTCTGCTTGCGCTCGGTGATGTCGCGCACCACCGATACGATGTAGTCCCGGTCGAGATGAATCCATCTTGCGTTGAATTCAATCGGGAACGTGGAGCCGTCTTTGCGCCGGTGGCGTCCCTCGCCTCTTCGCGTGCCGCTGACCCGAAGCTCTTTTACAAATTGCCGCCAGTGCGACAGGGACATCGTCGGGTCGATGTCGGTCACCCGCAGCTCCAGATACTCCGCGCGGGTGCAGCCCAGTTCGACGGGGCCATGGGCGTTCACGTCAAGAAACTGCGCGGTAGCCGGATCAATGACTTCAAAGGTATCGCTGGATTGGTTCGCCAGCGATTGAAACAGCCCGAACGCTTCCTCGGCTTCCTTCCGCGCGCTGATGTTCTCCGCCAGGATCATGATGCCGCCGATGCGCCCCTGGGCATCCAGCCAGGGATTCACACTCCAGCGCAACCAGACCTTCGTTCCATCCGCCTGCAGCCACAGGTCTTCGTCGCAGGACTGGACTTCACCGGCCAGGGCTTTCCGGTGGGCCTCCTTCCACCGGTCTGGGAGGTCGGGGTTGACCTCGTAATGGTTGCGGCCGATGAGCCCGAGGGGGTCGGGATGGAAATCGGTCTGCCACCGCCGGCTGGCGGCAAGGTAGTTCATCTTCTGATCAAACATGGCGATCGCCGCCGGGGCCTGCTGGACAAAGGAATGCAGTTGCGCCTCGCGGGCTTTCAAGGCCGACTCCGCCCGCTTGCGTTCAGTGATGTCGGTGACCACGTTGATGACGCCGATGATTTCGCCCTTGGCGTTGCGCAGGGGTCCGCACGAATTGGAAGCCCAGCCGGAGCGGCCGCTTCGAGTCACTTGAAAATGAACCTCCGCCGGCGTGACCGTTTCTCCGGCCAGCACCCGTTTCATCTGGGTGATGACGCCCGCCTCCCGCAGGAAGGGGAAAATCTCCTCCGGGTGCTTGCCGATTACTTCGGCGGCCCTTAGCCCCGTCAACTGCTCCATGAACGGATTCCAAACCAGATGCTTCAGCTCGCGGTCATTGACGATGATGCCCTCTCTCGCACCGGCGATGATCTGCTGGTTGAACTGCTGGCTTTCCTGCAGCGCCAGCTCCGCCTGCTTGCGCTGGCTGATGTTCTCATGCGCCACGACAATCCGGCGCTGGGGATCGCCATGCAGGGTGGTCGCCTGCATCGTGAACCACCGCTGCCGGGTGGGTGAATGGCAGGCGTATTCATGGTAAAATTCCGAGCGTTCTCCGCCCAGCACCGCGCGCAGGCCGGCAGTGATCGCCGCGATGTCCTCCTGCGACCGCGCGCCGGGGAGACACGCCTCCAGATAATTGGCGCCGGCGCTCACGGCCTCCGGCACGGCCCCGTTGGCTTTCGCAAAATCCAGCCACCGCTGGTTCACGGAGATGATCATTCCCTTCTGATCCACAATCGCAATATGCGCCGTCAGGCTGTTCAACACGGTCTGCGCGAACTGCTGGCTTTCCAGCAGTGCCAGCTCCGCCAGCTTGCGCTCCGTGATGTCGTTGAAGCTGATCCGGCACTGTTTCCGCGGGCTCGTCCCGTCGCGCACCGCCTCCAGTTGGACGAAAAGTCTTCGGGCCTGCGCGTTCACCAGCTCCAGCTCCGCGCGCCGGGGCGCATCCGAGCTGAAGACCTCGCGGCACAGCAGGTAGCAGGCATCCTGCGATTCCGCCGCGATGAATCGCGTGAACTTTTGCTGGATCAACTGCCCGCATTCCATCCCGAGCAACTTTCCGGCGCCGAGGTTGGCTTCCAGAATCTGGGTGTGCGCGTCCAGGGTCAGCAGGGCGGACGGCGCGAAATCGTACAGGCCGGCATAGCGGTCGCGCGCCTGTTCCAATTCCAGTTGCGTCCGGCGCAGCTCGTCGTTCTGCATCTGCAGCTCGATCTGGTGGACTTGCAGCTCCTGCACCAGCTTCTGCACTTCCTCCGCCGACATCTGCGCCACGTCGCGGTGCGTCGTGCCCAGCCGCTGCTCGGCGCGCGCGCGGAGCTCTTCGGGAGACGCGGATAAAGTGCGGGGCGGCTTCATGGATGCAGCTTGGTTTCTGGCCAGGTGTGAACGCGACACGGCGCCGGAGCGTGGACCGCCGAGTCCGCACGAACTTAAGCGGGCATCGGAATGGGTGCGCTGGACAAGGTTCTGGTGCATGGGGCTGGCGGGCGAAGATACCCGCGCCTGGAAAGTCGCCGGCACCCGCAGGCTGGTAAGCCTGCGCTGCGTGGCGCAGATATTCTTGTCTGCGGTTTCTGCGGACTTTCCAGTCCCCAGTTCAAAACCGTCTCCAGAGGCCCCCAGCCAGAATTCGCGGACTCGGCGGTCCGCGCTCCGGGGGTGGCGGCTCCGCCGCGTGGCGGCCCGGCCGGGCTGCAAGCCTTGCTCCGGTCGGGATTGGCCAAGCTGCGGCGCGCCCTCATGCGGCGGCCCCCTTTCGGCGGCGGGCGGGTTTCTTTTCCGCGACGCGCCCGGCGGTCTCCGCTTCGAACGCCAGCAGAATCATTTCCGGCACGCCCGGCTCCTGCTTCAGCCGCCGCGCGTTCAAGTGCATCGTCCGGCGGCCGAGGCCGGGAATATCATACTCCACCTGGAAACCCTCGAAGACTTGGTTGCGCGGCAAAATGTCCTCGAGCAAATGGCGCAGCGCGGGAATGTTCCATTGTCCGTCGCCGAGTTGGTAAATCAAGCGGTGCTCCACCTCGCGGGCGGAGGTTTTGAAGGTGTGGTGGAAGGCGGCGTTGGCCGAGACCACGCACAATTCTTCATCCAGCACCAGCAGCGGTTCGCGCATGGTGGCGACGATGCTCTCCGCGTAGGCTCGCGCCTGCTGCGCGGACTGCTCGGCGAGCTTCACCCGGTTGATGTCCAGGAACGTCACGACCAGTCCCTCGATCACATTTTCCGCCGTGCGATAGGGGTGGATCCGCACCTGCCGCCACTCGCCGTCCCGGGTCTGCACTTCTTTTTCCTTGGAGCCCAGCCGGCGCAACACCTCGGTGGCGTCGGCCTCAAGCTCGTCGTATTGCAGGTTGGAAGCGAGGTCGCCGATGGGCCGTCCCACATCCGACGGGATGAGCTTGACCAGCTTGGTGGCCTCCGCGGTGAAGCGCTTGATGTGGAGATTCTGGTCCAGAAAAATGGTGGCGATGGCCGTGCTGTTCAGCAGATTTTTCATGTCGTCATTGGCCACGGCGAAGTCGTCCAGCCTGCCCTGCAACTGGGCGTTGACCGTCTGCAGTTCCTCGTTGAGCGACTGCATCTCCTCCTTGGACGTTTCCATCTCCTCGTTCGTGCTCTGCAACTCCTCGTTAGTGGACTGCAACTCTTCGTTCGTGGATTTGAGTTCCTCATTGGTGGTTTGCAGCTCCTCCACCGTGCCCTGCAATGTCTCCTTCGTGTATTCCAGCTCGCGCTCCAGTTCGGGAACGCGGACGGTTTGCGTCTTCGTCGCGCGGCGCGGCGCCTTGGATTTCGGATTTCGGGGTTCGGTCTCAAAGGTCAACAGCAACAAACCCCGCACGGATTCCGGTTCGGTCAGTTTCGTCACCGTGAGCCGCACGGAGGAAAAATCGCCGTTGGTCTTCACGCGCACGCCTTCATGGACGACCTCGCCGTTCTGGTTTGCGGCCCGGCGCAATGCCGAGGGCAGCTCGAGGCGCAAGCCTTCGCGCGCCATTTCGAGGACGTTCAGGCGGGGATGACCGGTGGCCGGTTCAAGATAATCGCCGGTGCGGCCGTGGATGTAGAAGATGTCGCCGCGGTCGTTGACGATGACGCTGGCCGGCGCATAGCGCGACAGCAGCGTTTTCTCCAACAGCGTGGAGAACTGCTGCTTCCGGGTGCGGGCCACCGCCGCGGTCGCACTCATCTGGCTTTTCTCGTCCCTGACCGTCGGCGTGGCGAATCCGTCCGGCAAGGTGTTGTGCATGGCCGTGGCTTTGCGCGCAAACAGTCTCCATTTCTTGCTCAGCACCCGGAAGTGATCGTCCAGACCGTTGAGGCCCTCCGACGAACCGAGAAAAAGAATTCCCTCCGGCTTGAGCGCGTAGTGGAACAGCGAGAGCAGCCGCTCCTGCGCGGCGGATTTCACGTAGATCAGCAGGTTGCGGCAGGAGACCATGTCCAGCTTGGTGAACGGCGGGTCTTTCAAGACGTTCTGCGGCGCAAAGATCACGAGCTCGCGAATCTCCTTCTTGATGCGGTAGCCGCCGTCCTCCTTGAGGAAAAACCGCGCGAGCCACTGCGGGCGCACATCGCGCGCGATGCCGTCCGAGTAGAATCCCAGGCGCGCGGTTTCAACGGCGGCGGGGTCCAGATCGGTCCCGAAAATCTGCACGGGAAAACGTTTCTCCAGCTTGTCCATGCCCTCCTGCAGGAGCATCGCCAGCGAATACGCCTCCTCGCCCGTCGAACAGCCCGCCACCCACACGCGCACCGGGGCGTCGTCCAACCGCCCGGCCAGCAGCTGGGGCACCACCGTTTGGGCCAGCAGGTCGAAGGCTTCCGCGTCGCGGAAAAAATGGGTCACGCCGATGAGCAGTTCCTTGAAGAGCAGGTCCAGCTCGTGGGGATTTTCCTGCAACAGGCGCAGGTAACGCTGCGGGCCGTCGAGCTGATGCACGTTGATGCGCCGCTCAATGCGCCGGCGGATCGACGTGGATTTATAGACGGAGAAATCATTGCCGGCGCGGGCGCGCAACGTGACGAGGATTTTCTGCAAAGGTTCGGCCAGCGCCTCCTCGCCGCCCAGTTCCGGTTCGGTCGCCCCCAGAAACGGCCCCTGGGCGTAGGCGACCAGTTTTTGCGGCAGCCGCTCCACCGGCAAAATGAAATCCACCAAACCCGTGCCAATGGCGCTGGCCGGCATCCCGGAATACTTCGCCGAGTCCGGTTCCTGGGCCATGGTCAGGCCGGCCGCACCCTTGATGGCTTTCAGGCCGATCGTGCCGTCAGTGCCCGTGCCGGAGAGGATGATGCCGACGGCCCGCTCCTTCTGATCCTCGGCCAGCGAACGGAAAAAATAATCAATCGGCAGCCGCAACAACCCGGCTTCGTCCGGCTGCATGATGTGCAGGGTGCCGTGGAGAATGGCGAGGTAGCTTTCCGGGAGCGACATGTAAACCGTGTTCGGCTCCACGAGCACGCCATCCGTCGCCGTCACCACGGGCATCCGCGTGCATTTCCCAAGCAACTGCGGCAGCAGGCTGACGTGGCCGGGATGCAGATGCGTGACCACCACAAACGCGAGGCCGCAATCCGGCGGGACATGGGAAAGAAATTTTTCCAGCGCCTCCAGTCCGCCGGCGGATGCGCCGAGGCCAACGATCGGGAAGGGTTGGGGGACGACCGCCGGGGGTCGAACTTTGGCCGGGACCGGGGCGGCTTTCCCGAAAATCTTGGCGGCTGTTTTTTTCCCACCGCCGGACTTGTCAACCTTGATTGCTTGCTTCTTGCTTGGCATAACGCCGGTTCACCGCAGGCATTTTTCTGTCACGCATCGTCAGCATAGACCGGCCGACGGGGGACAGGAAAGGAAATTTGAGCGAGCGGAACGGCTGCTTCCATCACCCTCCGCAGACGCCGGAATAAAATGCGTGGCATGCTAGGATATCATCCGTGCGATGATGAACGCCGCCGCCGCCGCGAGTCCGCCGATCAAGGTCGTTTGCAGTCCGCTGCGAATCACCGGCGTGCCGGTGAACCGCCCCTTGATCCCGCCGAAAATTCCCAGCGCCACCAGCGTCACGCCCACCGACACCCACAACGCCCGGTGCGCATCCGCGAAAACCAGATATGCGCTCAGCGGAATGATGCCGCCCACGACATACGCTCCGGCGATGGTCAGTGCGCTCTTCAACGCGCGGCCCGGCTCCGGTTTTTCCAGCCCCAGTTCAAACCGCATCATGAAATCCACCCAGTCCTGCGGGCGTTTGCGCAAGGCCTCCACCACCGTGGCGCTTTCCTCGTCCGTCAGCCCATAGGTCTTAAAAATATCCCGCACCTCCACCGCCTCCACGTCCGGCACGGTCACGATTTCCTGCTCCTCCCGCAGCCGTTCGCTCGCGTAATGCTCCGCATCGCTGCGCGCCGCCAGATAGCCGCCCAGGCCCATCGCGATCGAGCCGGCGGCGATTTCCGCAAAGCCCGCCGTGAGGATGATGTGCGACGACGCGATCGCGCCGGTCAGTCCGGCGGCCAAGGCAAACGGCACGGTCAACCCGTCCGACATGCCGATGACGGCATCGCGCACCGCTTCGCCGGCCGTGAAATGTTTTTCGAGGTGGGGTGTCTGTGGCATAAGTATCCTTTGGTTTTGATTGGCTGCATCCGACCGGAACCCGCTGACGGTCATCCTGTGCCAACAGTTTCCGGACGTCAGCAACATTCTTTGGACGCTGCCGACAAGATGGGTTCGTTTGGCAAAAACACTTTTCATTCACGCCCTTTCCGACAGCTCCACGCTCAACGGTGCCGGCACCGCCTCGCCCCGCCGCATCCGCTGCAATCTTTCCAGTTGCGCCATGGCGCGATACTGCTGCCGCTCCAGCTTGGTTTCGTAGCGCAGGATTTTATCGAGAGCCGGCAGGGTCGGCAGCGCCGCCGCGGACTGACGTGCTTCCGCTGTCGCGTCCGCCCGCCGCTCGCATTGCTCCAGCGGGAACTCAAGGTCCCGGACTTTTCGGGCCAGATATTTCAAGACCTCCTCTTTGTGCCGGGCGTGCAAGGCCTCCGGCTCCAGTTTTTCGGGGTTGGCGGTCCGCCACGCGCAGAATTGTTCCAGATGTTTGCGCATGTCATTTGGCTCCTCCAGCAGCCATTGCGTGAAATCTTTCAGCACTGCCTCGGTCAATTCGCCGTCCCGCTCCACCGCCTGGCGCACTTCTGACAGGCAATGAATCAGGTAGTGGCAGCCAGCCACCGACTGTTTCAGTTGCACGACCAGTGTTTCCGAGAAGGGACTGCGGGGCATGACGAACAGGTGCCTGAGCGGATCGTGATCTTCACGGCGCCACGCGTCGCCATCCACGCTTAATGCAATCTCGCCCGACTCCGCCGTCAACGCCCGCCGCAGCCGCCAGTGCGTCGTGACGATCTGGTCCACCAACATTTCCTCCACCGGCCCGGCGGGCTGTAGCGCATCCCAAAACCGTTGATACAGCGCGGCCAGTTCGCGCCGGCTTTCCCTGCCGTGGATGCCACGCACCAACACTTCTTTGGAAAGAATCCCGTGCTTGAGCGCGTTCATTTTGGAAGCGGCGCGGCCCGCCGGTGTTTTTGGTCCGGTGGATTTCTGCGCGTTGCTTTGATTGGCGGCAATTTGTTTGGGTGACATTTTCTTGGGCATAAGTTCATTTCCTTCTCCGCATCCGATGGGGAGAAGGTGGTCGAAGACTGGATGAGGTGCCGGTTGTTGAATCGTTCATCTGTATCTCCCCCGGATGTGCTGGTTGTAATAGGTGCCGATGGACGAGGCTGACATCAGGTCGCCATAGACCCAATAGGGCACACCGTAATGGGTATAGATTGTGGCGCTCGTGTGAAACTGAACGCAGAGATGGTAACCGTCATAACCGACGGCGCGGAGCGAGGAACTACTGACGAATGTTAAGCTCATGCCCACAAAGCTTAGGCATGGCTGATTGTCCCGCCTCCCTTAGTTCAGCTGCTGAAATTCAGCAGGCGGGTTTCGGCAGCTCCAACGGTGGCGCGAGCCCTTCCAAGGAGCTGGCAATGTCGTCCAGAATCGCATTTTGGATTTCACCGGGCGTGCCGCGACCGCGGGCAATGGCGCTGTGCCGCTGCGTTGCCCAATCAGGCCGGGTGTGGAAGTCGGGCATCTGCTGGCGGATGACCTTGCGAATCGCTCGCTTCCACCGTGGCAACGTTTCAACCGAAAACCACCCCAACCCCAAGATCTCGCCCTCCCAACCAGCGGATTGACCAAACTCCCAACCGGTTTCAAAAC
>JANPGB010000625.1:0-1994 GCA_031423695.1 Verrucomicrobiota bacterium | reverse complement strand
ACGGCCGCGCCGCGCGTCTCCGGGCCAAGAATCGGCAACGCCTTTTCGGTTGCCGCTTGCACGGCGAGATCAATGGTCAGCACCACATTGCGGCCCGGCTCGACCGGCGACAAAATGTTTTCGCCCTGATGAAACCCCAGGTTGTTCACGAGCACGGATTTCTCGCCGGCCTGGCCGTGCAGTTGCTGATCGTAACCGCCTTCGATGCCCAGCACGCTGCGATAATCCGTCAGCCGGTAGTTGAAAAAAGAGGACTCGCCTTCGACGGAGCGGTCGTCCTTTTGCAGGTGGCCCAGCAGGTGCGCGGCGGTGGTGGTGTTGGGATAATAACGGGCTGATTGAACTTCCAGATCCACGCCCTGCAGGTTGGAGGATTGCTCCTCGAAGCGCGCGATCTGCGTCGCGTCCAGACCCCGGGCGATCGGGAAGGGCAAGGCGAGGCTCTGTTGGTAGTGCTGGCGGAAGTCGGCAAGGTTGAGCGTCAGCGGCAGCTGCATTTGCCGGCCGACCTGCTCCACGGTGGAGCGAGCCACCCGCTCGCGGGACTGCCAGGTCAGGGCGTTGATCTGCTCGCGATCGAGCCGGACGGTCTGGGTCTGGACGTTGCTCGCGCCCAGCCAGCGTTTCCAGAATGGGGCTCCGTTGGTGATGGTTTTTTTCGGCCGCGCCTCGGCGTAGGTTTTTTGAAACTGCGCGCGCAAGTCTTCGAGGTAGAGACTCACGTTATAGACGGGACGGTTTTCTGCCAGCGTGCTGCCGTGACGATCCAGAATTTTTCCGCGCACCGCCGGGATGCGGACGGTGCGGAAGGATTGCGTGGCCAAATTTGCTTGGTAGTCGCGCGCGGAGACGATCTGCACCCACCACAGCCCGATCAGCAACACGACGAGTCCCGCGAGCACAGCCACGGTGACCAACCGGAGTTGCGGGTCGTTGCGTTTGAGCTGGTCGAAAACTAGCATGGCTATTTTCTCCCCCGCCGGATTTCGCGGTCTTGCCGGAAGCTGGTTTCGTGGGCGCGCCGATAGCTCAGGCTGCGTTCCAGCAGATCCAGCACTTTGAACAGGACGGGTGTGGCCGCCGCGCCGCCGCAGGTCAGCACGAGCCATTGCCACAGGGAACCCCAGCCGAGCAGCGGCGCGTGGCCGGCCGTCAGCAGGAGCAGCAGCGTCATGACCGGCACGAGGGCGCTGGCCAGCAGGCCGAGCACAAACTGGGCGTAAACCTGGTCGCGTAAAATCAGATCGCTTTTCCAGCAGATCAGGAAACCCGCGAGGAACAATGGCGGCACGCTGATGCCGAGCGGATTCGCCGAGAGCGCATCGAAGCTGAGTCCGCCGAACGCGGCGACCAGGGTCATGGTGACCAAGCCGGCGCGCAGGCTGGCGCAGACGATCAGGGCTGGCAGCAGATTGATTTGAGTGCCGAGCAGATGGCGGACGACCGGAAAGGCGGCCTCGCAAAACACCGCGAGGAAGGCGGCGACCAGAATTAAAATGGAGCCCAGCGGGTTCATGGCATCACCACCCACACATCTTCCAGCGCGCTGAGATTGGCGGCCAGCTTGAGCCGGGCCTCGGTGTAGAGGCCGTATTCCACCGGGCGCGAGTTTACGATTTTGCCGATGGTTATTCCTTTTGGAAAAATCCCGCCGAGTCCGCTGGTGACCACGGTTTGGCCGGCCTTGAGGTTTGCGTCCTTGGGCAGATGACTCATCGTGGTGAGCGAGCTGTCGAATGGTCCGCCCGCGCCGACGATGCCCATGTCGCGGGTGCTGTTTTCAACCAGGGCGGCAACTTTGCAGTCGGCGTCCCCCAGCAGAACGACGTGCGAGCGGTCGTAACCCACGGTGGCGATGCGCCCGACCAGTCCGTTGGAGTTGAGGACGGTGAGGTTTGTCTTGATGCCGTCGCGGGAGCCGAGGTCAATCTGCACGGTGCGCCACCAGGTGGCCGGGTCACGGGCGATCACGTTGGCGGGTTTGAGGTTCCAAT
>JANPGB010000624.1:0-3803 GCA_031423695.1 Verrucomicrobiota bacterium | reverse complement strand
GTATCCGTTTGGTGAACTGCGCCAGTGAGTGGCACAAAAGCTGACGACGGGAAGGGTTTCAGTTGGCCTGGCGGGCGGCGGCGCGCTTGGCCTTGGCCCAGGCCGCCGGCGTGAGGGCTGGCACTTCGGAGGTCTTCGCCTTGGGCAAGCGTTCAAAAACATCCTGGAGATACTCGGCCGGATTGATGCCGTGACGGCGGCAACTGCCCAGCACCGAGTAGATCACCGCGCTGCGCTGCCCGGCTTCCGGATGGCCGATGAACAAAAAATTCTTCTTTCCGATGGCAGTGGGCCGAATGCTGTTCTCACAGGCATTGTTGTCGATGTCCAGCCGACCGCCGTCCACGTAGCGGATCAAGGCGGCCCAGCGGGCGAGGGTATAATCAATGGCCTGGCCGAGCAGACTTTTGGGCAGCACCCGGCGGCGCACGATTTCCAAGGCCCGGCCGAGTCGCTCCAGGATGGGTCGGCTTTGCCACGCCCGCATCGCGGCGCGGAGTTGCGGTCCGGCGTGCTGCTCGCGCAGTTGTTTTTCGACGGCATAGAGCCGGCCGATCTGGCCCACGAGCCACGCGGCCGACCGACCCTCGCCCAAGGCTTCATGCAGGCCCCGCCGCGCGTGCGCCCAGCAACCGATCAAGATTAGTTCTGTGCCCCGCGCGCGCGCCAAAGATTCATAGACTCCATAGCCATCGGTTTGGAGCTTCCCGCGAAAACTTTTCAGGAACGCGCGCGGTCCTTCGCGCGAGCGGCTCACTTGCCACTCGAACACCACGTCGCCCTGCGGCTGGCTGTAAGTCCACAACCAGCCGGACTGGCTTTTGCCTTTCACATCCGGATCCAAGTAACGGATCGGAGTTTCGTCGGCCTGCAAATAATCTCCGGCCACTAACCCGGCTTTCATCTCCCGGTAGATCGGCGACAACCAATCGGCGGCCACTTCCACCCAGCCGCACAGCGTCTGGCGGGAGAGGTTCACGCCGTGGCGTTCGCGGTAAATCCGTTCCTGCCGGTAGAGGGGCAGATGATCTTCATACTTGCCGACGATCACCTGGGTGAGCAGACCCGCGCCCGGCAGCCCCTTCTCGATCAACCGGGCGGGCAGCGGCGCGATGACAATGCGTTCGGCGTTCGCATACTTGGGCCGGATATAGAGGCGCTTGATGAACTTTGCCGGCTTCCAGTCCAACTCCTCGGTGACTTCCTCGCCCAGTTTGCGCCAGCCCGCAGGCTGTTGCTGCACTTCCACCGGTTCGAGCACCACGCGCTCGGTCTCCAGATGCGCGGGCAACGGCTGGCGCACTGGACGCGCGGCGGTGGCGGAACGCGCGGGCGCGGGCGGCTCCGCCACCGGCGTCGCAGGCATCATGGCTTCCAAACCCGCCAACAACAGTTCGAGTTGCTTGGGGTCGAGGCGTTCGTTCTTCGTGCCACCGAAGTAACGCTTGAGGAACAACGCGAGCTTTTGGCGGAGCAGTTGGTTTTCAACTTCTAACTGCGCGCGGGTTTGTTGATACTCCTGCTTGGCCGTGTCCAGCGCGGCGCGCAACGTGCCCACTAACTCGCGTAGTGCGCTCAGTTCGTTGGGCAGGGTGGCGTCCATCGTGAGTTGCCAAATCAGACGCGCCGGCTGCGAAAAAGTTCAAACTTTTTGGAACAATTTTACGGTGAAATTTTTAGGCCTCGCGCTCATACCACGGACGTAATTTAGCCCCGTGCAAATCCACCCCGTCGGTCAACATCGCCAGCGCCTGCGGCGTCAAACTCAGCTTGGTGGTTTGCGGTTCGAGATTTTTCGGCCAGGAGAAAGTTCCTTCCTCCAGCCGCTTGGTCAGCACCCAGAGCCCCGTGCCATCCCAGCACAAAATCTTCAAGCGCGTGTGCCGCCGGTTGGAAAACACAAACAAGGCGCCCTGACGCGGGTCTTCGCCCAACCGCTCCGTCACCAGCGCGTGCAGACCGTTGAAGCCTTTGCGCAGGTCGCACGCTTCGAGCGCAACCCATACTTTTAGACTGCCGGAAAAACTCAGCATGCCGTGGCGGGGTGTGCCAACGCCCGCACCAACGCGGCGGCCAGCACGGCCTGTTTTTCATCCGCCACTTCCAGGCACACCCCGCCGGGCAACTGCAATACCAGGACCGCCCCGGCCACCGCGTGCGGCGCTGACGCCATCACCGCCTCCAACCACTTCACACTCTCGGTGGCGGGCACCGGCACCTTGGCCGCCGCACCCAACTGGCGCTGGCGTCTTTGCACCCAAGTCGCAAAGGTCTGATATTTGACGCCGACCAACTCGGCAAACTTGGGACCACTCAACCCACTGCGCTCAAACTCAACCAGCAACTGTTCCCGGCGGGCAGCCGAGGTCCGCACACGCCCCCGTCCATCCTGCTTTAAAATCATGAGTTCATTGCCCGGATTCGTAGCTTTCGTAGTTGTCATACCACATAGACTACGACGGCTATGATCTTATCGCATAGGGGTGCTCCAGCGGACGCTTACAATCTGGTTACAAAATCTCTATGGCGACAGCCATTGGTGAGCCGTTAAACTCCGAGGGGTAAAATAACACCTTCTTGCCTGAAACAACCAGTTGGCTTGCTTCGCCGTCCATTACGTCGCTGAACAAGAACCAGTACTCTTTTCCACTGTCATCGGTGATATATCCTGATTGTTTGGCCAAGAGACCTATTTTGCCATTTAGCTTGTTCAGAAGTTTTGCATGCAAAAGCAGTTCTTCCGAAATTTGCGCTGCCCGCATAATCCACTGGCCAGTTTTCCTCGACCTGGTTTTATCGAGGCGTTCTGAATCCTTTAGGTGGTGGGTTGGAATATCGTGATTAACGCAATACGCGTAATCGAACGCATATGTTGTTTTGCGTCTGCCTCCCCCAGCTTCGACGACATTAAGGAGATTATACTCTTCAGATTTCGATGTGTACTTCAGTAAGGCTGGCGATTTATACGGGAACTGAAACCGAAACGTTCCCCGGCTGTGACATACCTTCGCAACGCCGGCTAAAAACTCCATGTCGCTATCAGAATAAATACATTCTGCAGCATGCGACTGACGCTTCAGGGCATCAGTAACGTGTTTTACTGAAACTGTTGCGCTGCCTTTGTGGTCCGCAAATGCAGCGAGCATGGACTGATCGAGGATTTGAACCAAACGCCGCATATTTCCGCCAGACGAATAGAGTGCCTGCTCCAGCGCATCCTCCTTTGGCAATTCGGACGAATCAAGATCGAATAGCTCGTGAGGCCTAACCAGGGTTTGAGCTGAACGAGAAGCATAACGCTCAATAATTTTAAGAGCCTTCTTGCGAAACTGATTGTAGCTGACGTCATCCAGCACGTTTTCGGTGAGCTCAACTAAGTCGCCGTATCGCGTTTCAAACAACATGTCTGCCGGTGTGTTCGGATAAATTGCTATCTTCGTTCGCAGAAAACTTGTCGTTCGCAGTTGATTCATCAAAGTTTCGAACAGTGACGAGCCACCTCCATCTGCAAAGAATGCTTTTCCAAGTGACCCAGCCTCATCAATTAATAAGAGAATTCTTCCCTCTCTGTCTGCAAGTAGATGCTCGTAGGCATCATGAATATCTCCGATTCCCGGAGCTGCCTTCGTCTTAATTTGCGTAACTTGTTCGCGTTCGTATTTGGCTGCCGCCTCGATGAAACTATTTTTAATTCCTGCATCAGCCGCAAAATGCGACGTAATGGTTTGGGAATATTCACTGGAGGTAAGGCGGATCAGCTTGTTGAACATCGTCGGCAATTTTGGCGACATGGTGTAGATGTC
>JANPGB010000623.1:0-7825 GCA_031423695.1 Verrucomicrobiota bacterium | reverse complement strand
GCAAGCGTAACAATGCTCGGAGAAGATTGGGCGGATCTCGCGATTGAAATCAACCTGTGGGTGAGCCGTGGCTGTCTTGACTACGCTCGCGGCATTGGCCCACGGCAATGATGCAGTCAAAATTAAACCCACTAAGGAGGCGATGAATTTTAGCATAGTTCCGTCATCGATTCTGTTATGCCAACAATGACTTCACGACTTCGCCATGCACGTCCGTCAGACGAAAATCGCGGCCCTGGAAGCGATAGGTCAGTTGCGTGTGGTTGATGCCAAATAGATGCAAAATCGTTGCGTGGAGATCGTGGACGTGGACTTTGTCTTCAGTGGCGAAGAAGCCGAAGTCGTCGGTCTTCCCGTGAACGATGCCGGGTTTGATTCCGCCACCGGCGAGCCAGACGGTGTAACCGTGAGGATGATGGTCGCGACCGATGTTGTCCGGCGACAAGCTGCCTTGCATCATCGGGGTGCGCCCGAATTCACCGCCCCAGACTACCAGCGTTTCATCGAGCAGCCCGCGCGCTTTCAAATCTTTGATCAGAGCTACCGCGGGTTGGTCTGTTTCCTGGCAGCGCTTTTTCAAATCAAAAACCAGGTTACCATCCGGTCCGCCGTGGTGATCCCAACCGCGGTGATACAATTGAACAAAGCGCACGCCGCGCTCGACCAATCGGCGCGCGAGCAGGCAGTTGTTCGCAAACGAAGCGCGTCCCGGCGTGGTGGCATAGGCGTCGTGCATGGCTTTCGGTTCTTTGGAAATATCCATCACGTCCGGCACGCTGGTCTGCATCATGTAAGCCAGTTCGTAGGCGGAAATGCGCGTGGCGATTTCCGGATCGCGCAACACATCGAAGCGCATCTGATTCAGATCGCGCACGGCATCGAGCGATTGACGACGTCGTTCCGATCCCATGCCTTCCGGATTCGAGACGAACAGAACCGGATCGCCTTGCGAACGCAGTTGCACACCTTGATGCACCGTCGGGAGGAAGCCGCTGCCCCAGGCGTTGTTCGTGAGCGGTTGCCCCGCGCCGGTGGCCATCACGACGAATGCGGGCAGATCCTTGTTTTCGCTGCCGAGGCCGTAGCTGAACCACGAACCCATGCTGGGCCGACCGGAAAGTTGTGCGCCTGTGTTCATGAACAGCGTGGCGGGATCGTGGTTGAAGGCTTCGGAATAAAACCCCTGAACAAACGCGACGTCGTCCACGATGGTGGAAAGGTGGGGCAAGAGTTCGGAGAGCCAGACGCCGGATTTGCCGTGCTGTTTGAACTGATAACGCGAGCCGAGCAAGGCGGCGTCTTTGCCGATCTGCGCGAGCCGGATGTTCTTCAGGATCTCATCCGGCATCTTCTGGCCGTTGCGTTTGATCAACTCGGGTTTGTAGTCGAACAGGTCGAGGTGCGACGGCCCGCCGGATTGGAACAGGTAAATGATGTTCTTGGCCTTCGGCGCGAAGTGCGTGCCCGGTGTGGCTGCACCGACGGCGTCCTTGGCCGACGCAGCGAAAAGTTTTTCATTCAGCAGCGAACCCAGCGCGAGCGCGCCCATGCCCGTGCCGCATTGCTGCAAAAACTTCCGGCGCGTGGAGCGTTTCAAGATTTCCAGATCAGGTCCAAACATATTCAACCTTTCGTGAGCGTCTCGTCCAAGTTGAGCAACACATTGGCGACCATGGTCCACGCCGCCAATTTGCGGATATCCAGATTGGCCGGTCGTTCCGCCAAGCCATGATTGACCAGTGCTTCAGCCGATTTCTCATCGCGCTCAAAACTTTTCAATTGCTGTTCGTAAAGGCTGGCCAGCCGTTGGCGTTCCAGTTTGGTGGGAGGTCGCGCGGTGCACAGTCGAAAGGCGAAATCAATTTGCTGGTTCGTGTCCTTGCCGCCTTCAAGCAAAATGCGTTGTCCCAAAACGCGCGCGGCTTCGAGCAGTGTCGGCTCGTTCAGTGCGGCCAGCGCTTGCAAGGGTGTGTTGGAACGGGGACGACGGGCCGTGCAAAGTTCGCGGCTCGGCGCGTCGAAGGTCGCGAAGGTCGGATAAGTGCAAACGCGCCGCCAAAAGGTGTAAAGCCCGCGTCGATACAGGTCCGGACCGGTGCTGACTGGCCATTCGTCCATGCCGATCTCGGGGCGGAGGAATCCGAGTTCCTTCCAAAGATTCGGCACTTGTTCGGGGAAAACGCTCGGGCCGCCGATCTCAGGATTAAGCAGGCCGCTGACCGCCAGCGCTTGGTCGCGGATCATCTCGGCGTCCATGCGGAATCTCGGGCCGCGCGCGAGCAGCCGGTTGTAGAGATCTTTGTCCAAACGCTCCTGATCAGTCGCCGCGCTTTGACGGTACGTCGCGGACATGACGATGAGTTTGAGAATGTGCTTCACGTCCCAAGCGTGGGGCGGTTGAGAGTCTGCGGATGAGTTTTGGGACGAGGTTGGCGACATGAACTCAGTCGCGAGCCAATCGAGCAATTCAGGATGCGAGGGAGCTTCGCCTTGCTTGCCGAAATCCTCGCTTGTTTTCACGATGCCAGTGCCGAAGCAATGTTCCCAAAAGCGATTCACCGCCACGCGAGCCGTGAGCGGATTATCGGCGCGCACCAACCATCGCGCGAGGGCGAGGCGATTGGTGGGTTGATCGTTCGGCAGCGGAGGAAAGACTGCTGGAACGCCGGGCACGACTTCCTTGCCTTTCTCCAAAAAATTCCCGCGCACATGGACGAAAGTCTGTCGGGGTTCGGCGCGCTCTTTCATCACGAGGGTGGTGTATTTCCGTTTGGCCAGTTCCGTTTCGCGTTCTTCGAGGCGGAAGATTTCCCGTTCCAGTTCGCGGATGGTTGGAGAGATCGCGCGATAGTGAGTGGCCAGTTGCGCCTTTTGTTCCGTGGTGCGTTGTTGCGCCGGAATCGCGAGTAATTCTGTGACCTCTGCGGGCAGCGGCCAGAGTTTGGCGGCGTCCGGCTCACTCGTAACGGAGAGCCGTAGGCGACCGATGGTGTGGTTGTTGCCGTGGTAGGAGTCGAATCGAAAAGCCAGCTTCGCGCCTGATTCAGAACGCAGGGGCGACTTCAACTCCGCGATGAGAAAATGACGCTCGCCAAATCGCGGACCGATGGCCCAGCCGGTCTTCGGATTCTGATCCACCGCATGTTCGGCGCGATAATAATTCTGCTCCCAATCAGCGGTAGCCTTGCCGAAGAAAATGGTTTGCGGTTCAGCCGCCGAGCTTGATAGCGGCGCTGCCGTCATACCGAATTCATCCAAAATGAAATTACCGGTCTTACCCCAGCGTCCCGGCCCGTTTTTGGGCAGGCTTGGATCGGGCAATACCTCCAGCAATATGGCCGTGATGTTTTTCAGGCCGGTCGCCGCTTCGATCAGATAGGTGTCGTACACGGCATTCACGCCAGTGGCGAGAATGGACGCATCGGGAAGGTTCGTGAAAACTGCGCCGCCGGTGGAAAGTGCGTTGGTCAAATCGAGTGTCACCCAGACGTTCGCAAGTCCGGTCATCTTTCGTTCCCAAGCTGCCTGTTCCACTGGCAACTGCTTTTCCGAAGCGGCGAGTGCTTGTCGCGATTGAGCGAGACGGCCGCGGAGGTAGTTGGAAATTGCCGCAATCGAAGGGGCGGAAACGTTGACCGTCGGTTCGAGGCTGTAGTTGCCCTTGTCCTCGGTCGAATTGAAGAATGAATAAAGCTGGTAGTATTCGTCCTGAGAAATCGGGTCGTATTTGTGAGTGTGACACTCTGCGCACATCACGGTCAGGCCAAGCCAGGTTGTGCCGGTCGTCGCAACGCGGTCCTTCACCGCCTTCGTGCGATATTCCTCTTCGTCGCCGCCGCCTTCGTCATTGGTCTTGGTGTTGCGATTAAAACCCGTGGCAATCTTCTGCTCCAGCGTGGCGTTTGGCAGCAGATCGCCTGCGAGTTGGTCGATGGTGAACTGGTCGAACGGCATGTTCTGGTTGAACGCATTGATGACCCACTCGCGATACGGCCAGATCGAACGCGTCGAATCCACCTGATACCCGTTTGAATCGGCGTAACGGGCGAGGTCCAGCCAACCGCGCGCCTGATGCTCACCGAAGTGAGGAGAAGCGAGCAGGCGATCCACCAATTTTTCATACGCGTTCTTGCTGCGATCTTTCACGAATGCATCCACCTCCGGAATTGTTGGAGGCAATCCAGTAAGATCGAGACTCAACCGGCGTATCAATGTGGCGCGATCCGCTTCAGGCGCCGGTGACAACTTTTCGTGCTCGAGTTTGGCGAGGATGAAGGCGTCGATCTCGTTTCGCGCCCAGCGCTTGTTTTTGACGACCGGCACGGTAGGTCGCACCGGTTTGGTAAATGCCCAGTGCGGTTTTTCTTCAGGCCAGATTGCGCCCTGATCAATCCATGCTTTCAACGCGCGAACCTGATCCGAGGTGAGTCGGTCGCCCTTGGGTGGCATCTGGTCATCCGCATCTTCGGTCGTGACGCGCTCGAGGAGATGGCTCTCAGCGCTCTTGCCCGCAACCCAAAAAGGTTTCTCCGACTTACCGCCGCGCGCTGCGTCGGGTTTGTGGTCCAATCGCAGGCCGCCTTTTTGTTTATCCGGTCCGTGACATTCGTAGCAGCGCTTGACGAAGATCGGCTGGATGTCGCGGACGAAATCAACCTGAGGCTGAGTTTCGCCGACGGCTTCATGAAGCAAAACTGCGCCTGCCAATAAAATCATCGCCGCGAGTTGAGGCTTTAGGCAAAGCAGGGTTAAATATTTTTTCTTCACGGCAATCATTCGACGGCTGTTTGGTCGGAGAAAATTATCCCGATGCTGGAGTCGCGGCAAGGTTGGTTCACTTGGACGCGCTGAAATCCTCTTTCAGCACTTTGTACAATTGTCCGTCTCCCGGTTCGAGGTTCACGACAAACAGGACGCGGACTCGCGACGTGAATGGAATCCATTCGCCGGTTTTCTTGTCGAGTTGCAGAACGGTTTTCACTTTCCGTCCGTAACCTGCACGCTGGAACTGGACGGTCGCCTGCTGGCGATTGTGGATGTCGCGATTGGCCACGAGAATGTAGTCGGTGTCCGATTCGTCTTTGAACATGCCCCAGAGCAAGTTTTCGCCGACGACCTGCGCCCAGTGGTCGTGTTGCGAATCGTGAGTGCGGCGCGGCAAAGGCTGGGTGTGGAAAACATCGAGCGAGCGGAGTTTGCAAAGGGTCGGGCCGAGCTTCGCAAGTTCGGAGTTCAGTTGGGCGACTTGCTGGCCGCATTCGTTGAACTCGGTCGTGCCGGGTTTGAAGAGCATGTTCGCGCTGAACCATTGGATGCCTTTCACGCCATACGCGAGACTGGTGTAAACGCTCTGGCGGAGTTTCACGGCGTTGTCCGGAATCACGGAATAGTCGTGACCCCACTCGACGTTGGGATTGGCGTTGGCTTCGATCCAGCAGGTGAGCGGAATGCCGGCGGCGAGCGCGGCGTCGCGATGCTGTTCGAGCTTTTCAAAATGACTGTGCGAACCCCACCACCATTGGTAGTGATCGTAACTCAGCACATCCGGCTTCACCGTCGCCATGTATTCGTGGAGCAGTTCGCCTGCGAAACAAAGCATGTTGATGTTTGCGGGACGCTTCGGGTCAGCGAGGCGGAAATCGTTAACTTCAGTCGCGAGCTTGGGAAACGTAGGTGCTTTCGGCTCGTCTGCCAGGTGGTAGCCCCAGAGCGCAGAATCATTCGCCAGCTTCTTCGCGTCTTCCGGCTGAACGTGCTCGGCGAGAAGTTTCAAACCGTTTGCGCGACAGATTTCCAACTTGTCCAACGGCCAGAGCACGGTATTGAAGTTGGCTTTGGCGAGAGCCTGCGCCGTCGCAGCGCTGCTCACATTTGTTGCGGGCCAGCCGGTCGAGATCATGAACTCCGTCATCGCCGGACGTGGAGTTTCAGCGCGGGCGATTGTTGGGCCAATGCCAAGCAACAGAATGAATAGGATTTTGATCATGTTAGTCAGGCAGCTTGGACTGGTTGAAAAATGTTCTATTCAGAAATTATTTCGAAGCGCGCAACGCCCGCTTCAGGACAGGTTCAATCACATCCGACATGCGCATGAAACCGAGATCGGTGGGATGAACACGATCCACCGTGCCTTGACCGTCATCGCCGAGCAGTTTCTCGCCCCGGACGTAAAATAGCTTTCGATCGCCCGCCTTGACGCGCTGCTCAAAAATTCTCCGCAGTTCGGCATTGGAACGCGAGTAGCCGCCGCGCCGCGATGGGTTGACCGGCGCATCGCCCATCTCGGTATTTTCGATGAGCACAATCGGAGTCTTCGGATGCGCCTCGCGGATTTTTGCGATGAACTCCGGCATTCGTTTGGCGACGCCTTCGTCGTTCATGTTGGGCAGCGGATCAATCACGTAGACCGCCGGATCAAGTTCCGCCAGCAGCGCGGCAACTTCGGGTTCACACACGGCGTTGCCAGAAAATCCCAGATTCATGAATGTGTTGTCGAGTCGGCGGCCGAGGATAGCGGGATAGGCCATGCCGGGTCGTGAGGCCGCTGAACCCTGCACGATGGACGTGCCATAGAACACGATGGGCTTCATCTTTTCCGGCCGCGCCGGAGGCAGTTGGCACTGGGCTTCTGGCGGCACGCCGATTTCAACTTTCTCGACACCGTTGTAAAGCGGTAGATAAATCATGCATTCGCGCGGCTGCGGCGCCATCCCAGTCGTTAGTTGTTGAGCTGTCGTGATGCCGCTTGTGGGGCGACCCGCGCCGAGCCAATGCCACCCGCCTTGATGGCGCACATACAAATCCACCCCGCTCACGCCGCTGGCCGGCATATGGGGTATCGCCAGTCTGTCTTTCCGCAACGTCCAGCGGGCCCAGACTTTGGTGGCGTCGGTGACGAACCGCACCGTGATCCCGGCGGAGTCTTTGCTCAAATTCCAAACCGGTTCGCGCACCACGCCTTCGGCTTTCGCCGGCAGCCGGTCGTAAAATTTCTGCGTGTCTTTCCAGCCCTTGCCTTCGATGCAAAGTTCCTTCGCATCGATCCAGCGCAATGTGACTTCACGGTTGGTGATTTGAGCCGTCGCGGGCAGACCAAGCAGCAGAAGCAACGCGGAGATTATCCAACGACGAGGGAGCCGGTCAGTTTGCATAATTTCGTGCGGCGAGCAGGGGCATGTGGTTTTATGCGCATCAGGCTAGCAATGCGTAAAACCTGAGCAATACCTCTGGCGAGGTATGGCCTGATGGAATGAGTATGCTAGCATTGTCCGGATGACAACCGATGGTTATCGCTCTTCAGCCGAGTTGCGTCCTCATCGCGTGGGGGGATTTACCCTCATCGAATTGCTTGTGGTAATCCTCATCATTGCGATTTTGGCGGCGATGCTTTTGCCCGCTTTGAGCAGTGCCAAAACCAAGGCTCAGCGCATCACGTGTTTGAACCATACCAAGCAGCTCATCCTTGCCTGGATCATGTATGCGGGTGACAACAGTGACAAACTCTCAAACTCTGGGACCTGGATGCCAGTGGATGTCCGCGACCCCGGTAGTGGCGAGTTTATCGATTTGTATGGACAGCTTAAGACCGCTCAACTGACCACTTATCTCAGTGGAAATGTCAAAGTCTATGAATGTCCCGGTGATCCCCGGAAAAGCACATTGCTCGGTTACGTGGGGCAGCCCTGCTGCCGGACTTATTCCATGAACAATCACATCGGTAAGTATGACCCTTGGGGTGAAGGTTACCCATGCTTTCAGTATCAGAAGATGTCCGGATTTATTCGGCCCGGACCGGTGAATACTTTTGTCTTCATCGACAACGGAT
>JANPGB010000622.1:0-6210 GCA_031423695.1 Verrucomicrobiota bacterium | reverse complement strand
CGCATCGGCACGCGCATCCCGATTTTCCTGCCGCAACGCATCACGCCGGAACTGTGCGCGATGTTGAAACAGTTTCATCCGCTGTTCATCAGCATCCACTCAAATCACCCGCGCGAGCTGACCACGGAAGTCCGCGACGCGCTGGGCCGTTTGGCCGACGCAGGCATCCCGCTGGGCAACCAGTCCGTGCTGTTGCGCCACGTCAATGACGACGCGGACGTGATGAAGGCGCACTTGCAAAAGCTGCTCAGGTGCCGCGTGAAGCCGTATTATCTTTACCAGTGCGACCTGATTTCCGGCTCGGCGCATTTGCGCGCGAGTGTGCGCAAGGGACTTGAAATCATGGAACAGTTGCGCGGTCACACCACGGGTTACGCGGTGCCTACGTATGTGATTGACGCGCCCAACGGCGGCGGCAAGGTGCCCATCAGCCCGGAATACGTCCTGAGCCGCAATGCCGACCGGGTGGTCATCCGCAATTACGAGGGAAAGATTTTCGAGTATCCCGAAGCGGCGGACGGCACCCCGCTGGTTTTGGCTCCGAGGGAAATTGAAGAATCGGAGTTGGTTTAGTTTTCGATCCAACCAGGCGCGGTGCTCCTTGTTCGGGTGGAAATTCGGCCCCTTTTTGTAATTGTTCCAAAAGCCGGCTCGGCTATTCTGGCCACCTCGTCAACCACGGTTGCGGAAAAACGCACCGACGGTTCCGGGTAAAAAACATGTTGCGCCTGAATAATTGAGTGCTAGGTTTCGCGCCCGTTTGTCACTTTGAGGTGACATTACGTGGATGGGTCAGTCTGAGTTTGGTCACAGAACCACCAATAGCAGTTTTTAATTTGTATCACAGCGTTTGCGGAATCGTGCGTTGATTTTTAATAACAAACCAAAACTAGAAAATAAAAAAATGAACATTACTACCATTCGTCTCGGAATCGCCAGCGTCCTGTTGTCCGCCGCCATCACGGGTTGCGACAAGAATTCTTCCAGCCCCGCCGTGGAGGAGGCCAAGAAATCCGCGGAGAGCGCCACCACCGCGGCCCAGCAAGGTGCGGCCAAGGCCGTCACCGAAGCCAAGCAGGCCGGCGAGAAGACGGTCACGGCGGTCAAGCAGGCCGGGGAGAATGCGGTCGCCGCAGCGACTGAGCAGGCGAAGGCCGCCGACGCTGGTGTCACGGGCGTGATTACGAAAGCGCAGGGGCTCGTGGCGGAGAAGAAATATCAGGAAGCCCTCACCACGCTGGGCGGCTTGAAAGACACCAAGCTTTCCGACACCCAGCAAAAAGTAGTGGACGGACTCAAGGAGCAGATTCAAAAGCTGATGAGCGGTGATGCGGGCAAAGCCGTCGGCAATCTGCTGGGCAAATAACTGGAATTTTTCGCGAAACCAAAACCAACAACCAAACACACACAAAGTAGAAATGAGCCTCAAAGGAAAATTAGAACTGATCGTGGCAGCCGTGGCTGCACTCACCGCCGTGACTTCCGCCCAAGCGCAGGCGGCCGCGCCCACCCCTCCGCCGGACACGGGTTGGAAGAGCAGCGCTGCTGCGGGATTGACCCTGACCCGGGGCAACAGCGATACGTTGCTGGCCACGCTCGGCGCGGCGACCGGCAAAAAATGGGACCAGAACGAGGTCAGCCTCGGGATTGACGGGTCCTATGGAAAATCCACGATTGCCGGGGTGAATCAGACCACGGCCGGATCGATTCATGCATTTGGACAATATAACCGCCTCTTCAACGAGCGTTTGTATGGCTACCTTCGCCTGGAAGGGTTGCATGATGCCGTTGCTGACATTAATTATCGCATCACCCTCTCGCCGGGTCTGGGTTATTATTTGATCAAGGAGAAGAAAACCAGTCTCAGCGTGGAAGTCGGTCCGGGCTTCGTGTTCGAGAAATTGGGCGGCGTCAACAAGAGTTTTGTCACGCTGCGGGTCGCTGACAAGTTTTCCCATGAGTTGAGCGACCGCGCCCGGGTCTGGCAGTATGCGGAAATCATGCCCCAGGTGGACAAGTTCAGCAATTACATCGTCAATGCCGAAGTCGGGATT
Source organism: Verrucomicrobiota bacterium (assembly GCA_031423695.1). GTDB lineage: Bacteria > Verrucomicrobiota > Verrucomicrobiia > Limisphaerales > CAIQOK01 > CAIQOK01. The sequence continues at coordinate 4,156 of JANPGB010000622.1, read as the reverse complement.
GAAGCGGATCTCACCGCGGACCGGAAATTGTCACTCCGCGCCGTGTTGATGGATACTTTCAACAGCCAGCCGGCGGCGGGTCGTGAAAAGAACGACGTCAAACTCATCACCTCGATCGTTTACAAGTTTTAATTTGAATTCAACAAGCGGGACTGCTTTTGGGCAGTCCCGCTTGCTTTTTCAGCAGCTACTGTTTAATTTCTAATCGTAAACGACAGACAACTTAACTGATCTATGACCAATTCTTAATTTATCTACAACTGGCGCTTCTTCCGCGCCGGCGGCTTCGATCAAGTCAAACTTGAAACCGGCGCCGACCTCATGAACTTGGATCAGCTCGACCAGAAGTTGTGGGTGGCGCTGGCCTGTCCGACCACCGGACTGGAATTTGACGCCCGCACCGCCGGGTTGATAGACACGGACAAGGACGGACGCATCCGCGTGCCGGAACTCATCGCCGCCGCCAAGTGGGCCGGCGGTCTGATGAAAAACCCGGACGATCTACTCAAGGGCAGCCCCACCCTGCGGCCATCCGCCATCAATGACGCCACGCCGGAAGGCAGATTGATCGCCAGTTTTGCCCGGCAGGTTCTGGGTAAGTCAGACACGGCGGAAGTCACGTTTGAGGAAGCCGGCACCGCCGCTCAGACTTTTGCGGCGAAGCCTTTCAACGGCGACGGCATCGTGCCCGCCGATTCCGCGAGCGACGACGCCACCAAGGCGGTCATTGCGGACATCATCAACTGTGTCGGGGCCGACACAGACGCCAGCGGCAAGCCCGGCGTGAGCCAGGCGAGGGTGGATCAATTTTTTGCCGCCGCTGCGGCATACTCAGACTGGTGGAAAAAAGCTGAAGGTGACGCGTCGGTGCTGCCGCTGGGATTGAACACCGAGGCCGCCGCCGCCGCCGTCAAGGCCGTGAAGTCCAAGGTGGACGATTACTTTGCGCGCGGCCGGCTCGCGGCTTTTGATCCGCGCTCGGTCAATGCCCTGAACCGCGACGAGAAGGAATACGCCGCGCTGGGGGCCAAAGATTTGACGAGCAATCATGCGGACATCGCCAGCCTGCCGCTGGCGCAAGTCGGCGCCACGACGCCGCTGCCGCTGACCCAGGGCATCAATCCCGCTTGGGCCAATGCGATCGCCGCGTTGCAAACCCACGCCATCCTGCCGCTGCTCGGTGCCCGGACGGTGCTGACCGAGGCGGATTGGCATGCGCTGGTCGGCAAGCTTGCCGCCTTCGATGCGTGGAACGCGGGCAAGACCGGCGGCGCGGTTGAAAAAATCGGCGTCGCGCGCGCCCGCGAAATTCTTGCCACCACGGCCAAGGAAACCCTGACCGCGCTGATCGCCAAGGACAAGGCCGAGGAGGGCAATTCCGTTGCCGTCATCGGCCTGCATCGTCTGATTCATTATCATCGCGATCTGGCCGGCCTCTGCCGCAACTTCGTCAACTTCGCCGATTTTTATGGCCGGAAGGACAAGGCCATCTTCCAGGCAGGCACGCTGTATCTCGACCAGCGCAGTTGCGACCTGTGCCTCACGGTGGATGACGCGGGCAAGCACGCCGCCATGGCGGGCATGGCCGGCACCTACCTCGCGTATTGCGATTGTGCGCGCAAAGGCAGCGGCGAGAAGTTGTCCATCGTCGCTGCGTTCACCGGCGGCGATTCCGACAATCTCATGGTCGGGCGCAACGGTATTTTCTACGACCGCAAAGGCCGCGATTGGGACGCCACCATCACCAAGATTGTGGACAACCCGATCAGCATCCGGCAGGCATTCTGGTCGCCCTACAAAAAATTGGTCCGCATGATTGAAGAGCGCGCCGCCAAGCAGGCCGCCGCTGCGGATGCCAGCTCCAACGCGTCATTGACCGCCGCCGCCAATGCGCCCCTCGCTCCGGCTGGCACGGCGGCTCCGGCTGCGCCATCCAAGTCGGCGTTGGATCCCAGCGTCATCGCACTGATCAGCCTGGCCTTGGGCAGCTTGGCGGCGGCGTTTGCCGGCATCCTCGGCTTCCTCGGCAAGTTTGAAGCGTGGCAGGTTCCGCTGGTGGTCCTCGGCATCATGCTGGTGATTTCCGCGCCGTCCATGGCCATCGCGTGGCTCAAGCTGCGGAAGCGCAACCTCGGCCCGATCCTCGACGCCAACGGCTGGGCGGTGAATGCCAAAGCCAAGATGAACGTGCCGTTCGGCGGCGCCTTGACGGGCGTGGCCGCGTTGCCGCCGGGCGCGACTTTTGGCGCGGCGGATGAATATGCCGAGAAACCGGTCGTCTGGCCCAAACTCCTGCTCGTCGCGTTTGTGCTCTGGTTTGTCTGGGCGTTTCTCAATGACAGCGAAGGCCGGCTCTACCGTTGGACGGATGGCAAATGTGGCAAGCCGTCCGTGGAAGTCCAAAAGCTGCTTGACCTGCAAAAGGCGGAGGACAACAAAAACCAAAAGCTGGCTGATCAGGCGGCCGCGATGAAGACAGCCGCCGCTGCACAGGCCCCGGTCGCCACAGCGACCAACGCCGTCCCGGCAAAATAGTTTTTGCCAAAACATTCAAAGCCCGGACGTTCGCGTCCGGGCTTTTTATTTTCCAGCAATGGCCTTGCCTCGATTTGGTGGAGAGGTAGTGAATGCAGGAGGCACGGGTGCGTTTTTGCGTCAGAATCCTTCCCTGTTCTCCGTTGCCGACCGCCGTTTTTTTATCCGGCGGTTTTTTTATTTCTTTGCGGGCGGCATTGTTTGATGATGATGGCGTGCAACTTTTAGGTTGCACAGGTTTTTGATAACAAGTTATGCCGTCATTTTCGTACAAAGCGCGCCGCCGTTCCGGCGAAATGGTGGAAGGAATGTTGGAAGTGGCCGACCGCGCGGCGGCGCTGGTGCAGATCGAGCGGCTGGGGCTGTTCCCGGTGGCGGTGGATGCGACCAAGGCGGGGGCGGCCTCCGCAGCGGCTCCCGGCCAGGCGCGGACCAAGGTGGATTTCATGGCCATGCTGCCGCCTTCCGTGCGTCAGGCGCTGACCAAGCAGCGCAAGCCGAAGCTGCAAGAACTGGCGACGTTCACGCAGCAGATGGCGAATTTGCTCAAGTCGGGAATGCCGTTGACGGTGGCGTTGCAGAGCATGACGCATCTGGAGTCGAAAGGGATACCCGCGAGCGTGGCGAAGGATTTGCGGCAGGAAGTGATGGAGGGGCGCGGCCTTTCGGATGCCATGGCCAAACAGCCGGTGATTTTTTCCGATCTGTACGTGAACATGGTGAAGGCGGGGGAGCAATCCGGCGCGCTCGTGGTGGTGCTGCGGCGCATGGCGCAGCATTTCCAGCAGTTCGCGGAAGTGCAGTCCAAGTTCACGGCCGCGTTGATTTATCCGGCGCTGGTCATTGGAGTGGGCTTTCTGCTGATTCTGTTTTTCATCTACTTCATGCTGCCCCGGTTCATCGAGATGTTCAGCGGCTTCGGCGTGGAACTGCCCTTGCCGACGCGGATTCTGATCGCGATCAGCAATGTGTTTCAAAACTTCTGGTGGCTGTTGATCCTCATCGCGGTGGCGGTGGTGATCTTGTTCAAGCGTTTTCAGGCGAGCGAGCACGGGCGGCGCCGGCTGGATGAATGGAAGATGAAGGCGCCGATTGTCGGCAAGGTGGTGAAAATAAATTTGTTCGGCCAGTTTGCCCGCGTGTTGTCCACACTGCTGGAAAATGGCGTGCCGGTGCTGACGGCGCTGAAGATCACCGAGGCCATCATGCCGAACACCGTGGTGAAGGAAGCCATCGCGCGCACCCGCGAGCAGGTGACGGACGGCAAGACCATCGCCCAGCCGCTGGCGCAAAGTAAAATTTTCCCGCAGTTGATGATCGACCTGATCAAGATCGGCGAGGAAACCGGCGATGTACCCGGTGCATTGAAGAACGTGGCCGACACTTACGAGGGCGAACTGACCATCGCGCTGCGCGTGGTCACGAACCTGATCGAGCCGGCCATGATCATCTGCATGGCGGTGCTCGTCGGCTTCCTGCTCTTCAGCGTGCTGTCGGCGATGTTCTCCATCACTTCGAGCATTCAGACGGGTTGAGGATTACCAAACCGTGAATGCGATTATGATTAAGATGATGATTAAGAATAGGAGGCGGGCGCTCGCCGTTCTTAATCCTGATCTTG
>JANPGB010000621.1:0-1504 GCA_031423695.1 Verrucomicrobiota bacterium | reverse complement strand
TTTTCGCCATCCTGCTCGGGCAGCACAGAGGACTCCCGCGCCGCCGGCAGCAAAGTATCGAGAACACGTTCTTCCGCGAGATCCTCGGCGCGATGGCGCACCTTGCGGGTTTCCTGTTCGCGGGTCTGCTTGATGGCGGTTTCCACCAGATCGCGCACGATGGAGTCGACATCCTTGCCGACGTATCCCACCTCGGTGAATTTGGTCGCCTCGACCTTAATGAAGGGCGCCTCCGCAAGCCGGGCCAGACGGCGCGCGATTTCGGTTTTGCCGACGCCGGTGGGGCCGATCATCAAAATATTCTTGGGGGTGATTTCCTGGCGCAGGGGTTCGGCGACCTGCTGGCGCCGCCAGCGATTGCGCAATGCAATCGCGACCGCGCGCTTGGCGTCGTCTTGCCCGACGATATGCTTATCCAACTCGTGGACGATTTCCTGGGGGGTCATTGATGACATGTCAAATTCTGTGACGAGTGACGTGTGAGGAGTGACCAGATTTAGCGGCTTTTAATCATTTACTCGTCACCGGTCACGCGTCACGCGTCACTCGAGCACTTCGATCACATGATTCTGGTTGGTGTAAATGCAAATTTCGCCGGCGATGCTAAGAGCCTTCTTGACGATATCCTGCGGCGCCAATTCGGTGTTCTCGAGCAAAGCGCGTGCGGCAGCTTGTGCATAGGGACCGCCGCTGCCGATCGCGACCAGGCCAAGCTCGGGTTCGACCACGTCGCCGTTGCCGGTGATGATCAGCGAAGACTCATGATCGGCAACCGCCAACATGGCTTCAAGTCTGCGCAGGATGCGATCGGTACGCCAATCCTTCGCCAGTTCGACCGCGGAGCGTAACAGGTGCCCTTGATGTTTTTCCAGTTTTGCCTCGAAGCGCTCAAACAGAGTGAAGGCATCCGCCGTTCCGCCGGCGAAGCCGGCAAGAATGCGGTCATGGAACAGCCGCCGCACCTTGCGTGCACTCGCTTTGAGCACGACGTTGCCGAAGGTGACCTGGCCGTCGCCGCCAAGCGCCACGGTTTTGCCGCGGCGTACGGAAATTATGGTGGTGCCGTGAAAGGGCTCGCTCATGGCGAAAAGTTGTTGCGGCCAAATGTCGTCGGTAGAGAAAAGGTCCGGGCACGAGAAGTGCCCGGTGGATAACGCTCAGATGGCGGATTGTACTGGAGAGTTCAAGTTGCCGGTCTGGGGGCGCTACGTTCGAGGCAGGAAAAGACGATGCCGACGACCGTCATTGCCCAGACGACGATGGCGCCAGTGGGCAGATCGAACAGGGTCGAAGCAACCAATCCGAAGAGATAGCCAAGTCCGCTTACGACGTAGGCTTTCGTCAGCCGGAAATGCGTTGCATTGCGCGTTGCGAGCGCGGGCACGATCAGGCTGGAGAACACCAGATAGACTCCAACCATCTGCACCGAAGCGGTTACCGACAATCCGAACAGCAAATAAAAACCGATGCGACCCAACCGGGCGCGGCCCAACCCGAACCCGGC
>JANPGB010000620.1:0-16242 GCA_031423695.1 Verrucomicrobiota bacterium | reverse complement strand
TTTCGAGTCAGGTGCCTTCAACCACTCAGCCACCCTTCCACGACGCTCGAACCGGGCTGTATTATGCCCGCGATCTGAGCGGCCGCAAGCGGATTTGGCAGGCGCGGCGCGCGCGCTTATTTCTGCATCTCCGCGGTGTGATGATATTCCAGGAAAGTGAACAGGAGTGCGGCAAGGCCCAAAAAGATTCCCGTGGCAAGGATCAGCGCGCCCACTGAAAGCGGCACGCCGGTGCTGGTCCATTCGTAGGTGCTCTGCAGGGCAGGGTGGTGAGCGAGCAGCGTTTTAAGATGTTTGGTTAGCGAAAGCGTGTTGATGTTGGTGGGGATGCGGCCAATGCCCATTTCGACGACGGCACCATAGACAATCGCCATGGCCACGTAGCGCTTCGTGATCTGACCTAGAAGAATTCCGAGGGCGCTCCAGGCGAACACCGCCAGAAATTGCGCCGCCAAAAAAAGCGGGAGCAACGCGCCCAGCGAAGGAACCTCGCGGAGTTGACCGGCCATGAACAACAGCAGGGTTTCAAACAACAGCATGATTTGGAGCCACGCGGTCTGGGAAAGATATTTGAGGATCAGCAGCCGGCCCCGGCCCAGCGGACGCGTGGTCAGAAAACTGAGCGTGTTCGTCAGCAACTCGTCGCGGATCAAACCGCCGCAGAGCCGCACGCAGTTCAACGGCAGGGCGATGAAGAAATAAAAATCAATGAGCCAGTGATAGAACGGAGAGGTCCGGTTCCAGACCATCGCGGGTGAATTTGACTCGGCGACGGAGATGTTTCTCTGGCTAAAGTTTTGGAGTTGGGCGAACTGGCGGTCATCCAGGATTTCCTTGGCGCGAGCCTGGATTTTTGAATAACAGGCTTCGATCTGTTCGTTCCGCCGGTTCACTCCACCGCCCGCGCTGTTCTGCCACTCGGCTTCTGCGCGGGTGAATTCCTCCTCGAAGATCTGGTGCATCTGCCCTGGTTGTTCGGACTGGAGCGGGATTTTCGCGCGGAGCAGCCGGCCGGAAAAATTGTTGAGCTGCATTCCCGGATCACCAAACAGCGTGTTGTGCCGCGACCACTTTCCAGGCGCGCTCGTGGTGATGTAAACCAGTACGGGTAACACCAGCAAACCAAGCAGTTGTTTCGGCAGCCGCTGCCAGGTGAACTGGCTTTTCCAGGTGAGCAACCAGATGCCGCACCACGCCCGGAACAGCGAGGGTTGCAGCGTCAGCGTTTTTTTTCCGGCTTCCGGTGCGCTCATGTGGTGACCTTGTCGAAAATGTTTTTCAACGACCGGCTCTGGCTGCGGATGCCGAACACGGTGACCTGGCTTTCCAAAAGCAGCCCGGTCCAGCGTGAGTAAAATGCCGACGCGTCCTTGACCCGGATGTGCAGGAGTCCGTCCGTGTCATTGAGATCGAAACCGAGCAGGACGCCGGCATTGAACAAATGCCGCGCGAGTTTTTCCGGGGCATCGCAGGTGATGGACAATTCCTCCGACCAGTTTTTGAGGTCGCTGCGAATTTCCTTCTGGCTACCGGAGGCGAGGACGCGGCCCCAGTTTAGAATGAGAATGTTTTTACACAGCGCTTCCAGTTCGGCGAGGATGTGGCTGGAGATGAGGACGCTGACGCCGACGGTGGTCAATGTTTTCAGCAGGTTCGCCATTTCCTGGCGGCCCATCGGGTCGAGGCCGTTCATCGGTTCGTCGAGTACCAGCAGGTCGGGTTCGTGCAACAAGCCCTGCGCCAGCTTCACCCGCTGCTTCATGCCTTTGGAATATTGTCCCATCCGTTTGCCCCAATGCTGGCGGGGCAATCCAACGCGATCCAGAATTTCCTCGCACCGCTTCGTCCCGGCCTCGCCGGACAAGCCGGACAAATAGGCGAGGCTTCGCAGCCAGTCCATCGGCTTGAGTTCCTGCGGCACGGCCTCGCCTTCGGGACAATAGCCGATGCGTTGAATCAGCGACGGATTGTTCCAGGGAATTTCGCCGAAGACGGTCAAGGATCCCGAGCTGGGTTGAAGCTGGCCGGTGATGATTTGAATCAACGTGCTTTTGCCCGCGCCATTCGGACCGACCAGTCCGGTGAGGCCGGCGGTGATCTCGAAGTTGACGTTGTTCAATCCCATGACGAGGCCGTACCACCGGCTCAATTCGCGGGCTTGGATGATGGTGCTCATTCGGGTTTGACGCGTAGGCGGAGGATGAGCGCGGCGGCCGCGATCATGGCGAGCGACCATCCGACCGCGCCCCAGGTCGTGGGTGAATTGAAGGCGGACATCGCGTCGTCGGGAATGCTGCCCAGCATGTTGCCGAGGATGGGGATGTTTTCCTTGGCGAGGGTGAGGCTTTCGCCGGGTCGGAAAATCGCGAGAGCGAGCTGGTCCAGGTTGTAGTTGAAGCTTAGATGCTGGAGCCAGGGTTGCGTCTTCTGGGCAATGGGAGCCACCACGCCGCCGATGATCCACCAGATATACCAGAAGGCGGAGGTGGATTTTTCCTTGCCGGAAATGGCCGACACGCCCAACGCCAGCGCGCTCAGGAGCGTCATGCCGGCCAAGCCGAAAAGCAAAGCGTGACCGAGCGCAGATCGCGCGTGCCAGAAAAATTTCCAGTCCGGCGCGAGCAAATTTCCCAGCAGCCACGCCGCGCAAACCGGCCCAAGCCACGCCAGTGCCAGCAGGCCGAAGGCGGCGGAGAATTTTCCCAGGAGATAGTCCCCCCGGCTGACGGCTTTCGACGAGTAAATGATGATCGCGCTGCTGGCGAGGTCGCGGGTGATGAGCATCGGCATGGCCATGCCCAAAATAAAAATGCCCGCCCGCATCAGGTAGGTGCAGAAAAAATAAAACAACACGTTCTGCGTGGTATGCACGGAAATTTCCGGATGCTGCTCCAGCCACATCGTGAGGAGGTGCGCGAACGATTGCAGCATCGGATTGAAGTTGCCCACCCATTGCACCACGATGCTGTCGGCGACGAGCAGTTGTCCCACCAGGAAGAGCAGGGCGGTCATCGCCAGCACCGTGCCCCACGCCAGCACCACCACATGCCGGAGCCATTTGTTGCGCAGACACGCGGTCAGGCCGTTGCGCGCAATGGCCCAGCGGCGGCTCCAGACTCCGAGGTGGACGCCGTCCCAGTGCTGATAATGGGTGTCATGGAGCGGCATGAGAAAGTTCCAGGGCCTGCACGAAGGTTTCCTCCAGCGCGTTCGGGCTGGGGATGATTTCCAACGGCGCGAGTTTTAGTTCGTGCAGCAGGTTGAGCAATGGGTTCAGAGATTCGCAGTTGTGTTCCACCTTCACATGGCCGTTGGGCAGAAGTTCGTTGGACCAAGACTGACGTGCGCAGGCCGCCTGCAATTCCTGGTGCCGGGTGGCCACGACCACTTCCGCCGCGCCGCGCTTGCGGGACTTCAAATTTTCCAGCGTGTCATGCACCAGGACCTTGCCGCGCGCGATGATGATGATCTGTTCGCAGATGCGGTCCACGTCGTGCAGCAGATGCGAGGACAAAATCACTGTGATGCCATAGGTCTTCCACAGGCTTTGCACCAATTCCAAAATCTGCGCCTGGCCCTTGGGGTCAAGGCCGTTGGTAGGTTCGTCGAGGAAAACAATTTCGGGATCATGTACGATCGCCTGGGCGAGCTTCAACCGCTGCTTCATGCCGGTCGAGTAAGTGTCAATCGCCCGGTAACGCTCCTGGCCCATGCCCACGAAGTCGAGCATCTCGTGCGCCCGTTGCCGCGCGACTTGAAACGGCAGCCCGCACAATTGCGCGCAGTAGGTGACATACTCGCAGCCGACCATGCCAGGGATGTGACAATCCTGTTCCGGCGTGTAGCCGACGCGCTTGCGGATTTCCCGTCCTTCACGTCCGACTTCACGTCCGAGCAATTTTGCGGAGCCGGAAGTGACGGGCTGAAGCTGGAGCAGGCATTTCATGAAGGTGCTCTTGCCCGCGCCGTTCGGGCCGAGAAGACCGATGGCTCCCGGAGCCACTTGAAGGTTCACGCCGTCCAACGCCCGCTGCGGCCCGAAGCTTTTGCAGAGGGCTTGCGTTTCGATGACCAGCGGGGATGACATTGGATGCGGGACTATGATGGAAACATTTGTGCTCGGCAAACAAGTTTTGGGCGGTCATGTTGCGAACGTGACAGAACGACGGTGCAGTTGGGTATTGCAGGCAAGTATTGAACGTATTACCCTCGTTTGCATGAGTACGATTTCACTCAAACTGCCGGATCGTCTGCTGGAACTGCTCAAAAAAGAATCCAAGGCCCGCCGCACCACCAAGTCATCGCTGGTGCGCGAATGTTTGGAAAAACAACTTCCCGCGAAACCCCCGGTCGCAAAGTTGAAGAAACTGCCACCCGGTGAATCGTTTTACGACCAAGCATTGCCTATCCTGAAAAAAGCGTGGGCGCGAAATGGCAGACTTCCCCGCGATCTCGCCACCAACCCGAAATACATGAAGGGCTTCGGTGAATGATGCCCGTCACACTGATTGACGCAGGGCCATTGACTGCACTGCTCAATCCCAACGACGAGCGGCATTCCTGGGCACGAGAGACAATTGATCCACTGACCGGGCCACTCCTCACCAGCGAGCCGGTGTTGACCGAGTCTCTGCATCTTCTCCGACGAGATGGCTGTGACGCTGATGAATTGTTTGCTCTCACCGAAGCGGGACTTGTCTCTATCGGCTTGCGCTTTGACGATGAGCAGACCGCGTTGCGCGAACTCATGCGGCGTTATCGAAATGTCCCCATGTCTCTGGCCGACGCCACGCTCGTTCGCTTGAGTGAACTGCATCGAGTCAGCCAGATCTTCACGCTCGACGCGGACTTCCGCATCTACCGCCGTCACGGCAACAAGGTCATTCCCGTGCTGATGCCAGAGGACTGAAAGCGGAGGAGGCGGTTTGGATGCCGCGGAATGGATGGTCATCAATCAACTCTTTGATCGTCGCAAATCGGGCGGAATGGTTTCAAGGTTCGGCCAATTCCGTTGTGCCGGAGAAAATTCATCAAGAGCAGCCGTGAGCCAGCCATCTACACACGCATTGACATCAAGTATCTCAATGCCAACAAGGAATTTTTCCGTTTGAGCGGCGAGTCCGTCACTAGTCCCCACGGCGAGCGGAACCTGGAGCCGGCTACTGACCTGCCTTGGGATGTGACCAATCAACTGACGGATGAAGTTAAAGCCGCCTTTCGGGCGCACAAACGTCCGGCACCACCCGATCTTCCAAAGCTGGTCAAGGAAGCAAAAGTAAAATCCGGGACGAAATAAAAGACCCTCACCCAATTCCAATTACACCAGCCCCACCATAACGCGGTTGTGAACGCGTTGACACGGGCAAAGCTCCCGTGATATTTTCATCGTTTGTTATGAATAAAAAACCGCATATTGCAGTAGTGGGCGCAACGGGAGCCGTGGGCATTGAGATGATCAAGACGCTGGAGAAGCGCCTGTTTCCCGTTGGGAAGCTGACACTGCTCGCCTCGGCGCGTTCCGTCGGCAAGAAGTTGAAATTTCGGGGCGAGGAAATTGCCATCAAGGAGCTGACCAAGGATTCCTTCGCGGGCGTGGACATCGCCCTGTTCAGCGCGGGCGGCAGCATCTCGAAAGAATTTGCACCTGCCGCCGTCAAAGCCGGCTGCGTGGTCGTGGACAATTCCAGCGTGTTCCGCCAGGACGACTCCGTCCCGCTGGTCGTGCCCGAGATCAACGCCAGCGACATCAAGGCGCACAAGGGCATCATCGCCAATCCGAACTGCACCACGGCGATCACGCTGATGGCGTTGTATCCGCTGCATCAGGCGTTCGGCGTGAAACGCATTTTTGCCTCCAGCTACCAGGCCGTGTCTGGCACGGGCGCCAAGGCACTCGAAGAACTTGAACGTCAGGTTGGCCAGATCGTCCGCAAAGAGCCGGTGACCAAGGAGGTTTATCCGCACCAGATCGCCTTCAACGTGTTGCCGCATGTGGATTCATTTTTGCCGACGGGTTACACCAAGGAGGAAATGAAGATGGAAAACGAAGGCCGCAAGATCATGCATCACCCGGCGTTTCGCGCCAGCGTGACCTGCGTGCGCGTGCCGGTGTATCGCTCACATTCCATCGCCGTGAGCGCGGAATTTGATAAGCCGATCACGGTGGAGGCTGCGCGGGCTGTGCTGAAGAAAGCGCCGGGCCTCGATCTCGTGGACGAGCCGGAAAACAAAAAGTATCCGATGCCGCTGCACACCTCCGAGAAATACAACTGCGAAGTGGGCCGCATCCGCATGGATTGCGCGTTGGACAACGGCCTGTGTTTCTGGGTCAGCGGCGACCAACTGCTCAAGGGCGCGGCGCTCAACGCGGTGCAGATCGCGGAAGAACTGGTGAAATAGCCGTCCCCAACGCTGGCGCGCTCCGCGGGTCCGGGGATCTATTTTTGGGAGCGCCGGTGGAATTATTTGCTTGGGTTGAAGCCTCGGTCTGGCAGATTGCCCACCCATGATGGCGAGCAAATCCGCGGCGGACTCTGCGTTGGGGAAAAGTTTGGAGGACGCATTTACTCCGGGGCGCTTTGCCGGGATGCTGCTGTTGCTGATCTTTGCCAGCTATCCGGCGCTCGTCACCGGTGCCGGTACTTTTTTCCATCGCGACTTTGGTTTGTTCACCTATCCCGTGACCGCCTGGCAGAAGGCCTCCTGGCTGAGGGGGGAAGTTCCCTTGTGGAATCCGCTGAACTGCTGCGGCATTCCATTTCTGGCGCAGTGGAACACGGCGGTGCTGTATCCGCCGTCGGTGTTTTGCCTGATCTTTCCTCTGTCCTGGTCGTTGGGCGTTTTTTTTCTGGGACATCTATTTCTGGCGGGAATGGGGGCGTATTTTCTTTCGTACCGTTGGACGGAGCATCGTTTCGCGGCGGCGGTGGCGGGGACGGCTTTTGCCTTCAGCGGCGTTTTGCTGAACTGCATGATGTGGACCAGCAACCTCGCGGCCATGGCGTGGATGCCATGGGTGGTGCTGTGCGTTGAACGCGCGTGGCAGACCGGCGGACGGGCGGTTCTGGTCGCGGCGCTGGTGGGCGCGCTGCAAATGCTTGCGGGGGCGCCGGAGTTGATTTTGCTGACCTGGGTTTTGCTCGCCGCGATGTTGCCGGGGCAGCTGCGCTCGTCCGTCAAGGCATTGCGCTGGCGCAGCCCCGGGCGGTTTTTGGCGGTCGTCCTGTTGGTCGGCGGACTCTCCGCCGCGCAATTGCTCCCGTTCGCGGATTTGCTGCGGCACTCGGACCGCGACCTGAATTACACCGCCGAGGACTGGTCCATGCCGGGCTGGGGTCTGGCGAATTTTCTGATTCCGCTGTATCGGAGCTGTCCCACGACGTTTGGGATTTACACGCAGCCGAATCAGTTTTGGATATTCTCGTATTACCTCGGCGTCGGCACGGTGGCGCTGGCGCTGCTGACCTGCTGGCGGCCACGCCGGCCGCGCGTCTGGCTGCTGGTGGCACTTTCCGCCGTGTGCCTGCTGTTTGCACTGGGAGAAAACAACTTTGTATATTCGACTCTGCGTCGGGTGCTGCCGCAACTCAGCCTGATGCGCTATCCCGTCAAGTTCGCGGCCTTGCCAACCCTGTTGATTCCGCTGCTCGCGGCCTTTGCCATCAAGGATTTCCTGACCGATCAGGACAGTGCTGCCGGGAAGCTGCGCCGCCGGGGGGTGGTTTTGTTCGGGTTGATGGGCGCGGTGATGGCGGGCTTGATTTGGACAGTTTATCGGCACCCGTCACCGTATGCTTCCTGGCAGGTGACGGCGACGAGCGGGGTGACCCGCCTTTGTTTTTTGGTTTTGATTCTGGGAGCCTTCGCTCTGGTGCGAAAGGTCACGTCGTTGCGCTCGCAAGTGCTGACGTGTCTGGGAATCATTTTGCTTTTCTGGCTGGACGCGACCACGAATGGTCCGGCCCCCAACCCCGACGTGCCGCGCTGGGTTTATGAACCCGGCCTCGGCGTGAGGGAATCACACTTTGAAGCGCCGCCTGAGCCCGGGCAGGCGCGCTTGATGGTGAGCCGCGAGGCGGATCGGAATCTGAGGTTTTCCACGCTGCCGGATCCCGCGGAGAATTATGTCTACAGCCGGCTGGCCATGTTTGACGACTGCAACCTGTTGGATGGCATCCCCAAGGTGGACGGTTTCTTTTCGCTTTACGGAAAGGAGCTGACCGAAGTGCTGGGCACGCTTTATCGCACCAGTGAGCCGCCGGCGGGCCTGCTGGATTTTCTGGCGGTCTCCCATGTCACGTCGCCCGGAAAAAACATTGATTGGAAATTCCGACCGACGCATCTGCCGTGGGTCACGGCCGGGCAGCAGCCGGTGTTTGCTGGGCGGGAAGAAACCCTGGCTGGCCTGGCCGCCTCGGATTTCGACCCGCGCACCACCGTTTACCTGCCAACGGAAAATGCCGGCGCGGTGGCCATCGCGAAACGCTCCACCCCGCAGATTCTCCTGGAGCAATGTTCCGCTCAAAAAATTGCATTCCAAGTCACGGCGCCGGAACCGGCGCTCGTGGTCGTGGCGCAGACTTTTTCCCACTGCTGGCAGGCGTATCGGGACGGCCACCGGGTTGAACTGCTCCGGGCCAACCACGCCTTTCAGGCCTTGGCGATCCCCGGCGGCACGAGCCAGGTGGAGTTGGTTTACGAAGACCGGATGTTTCGCGCGGGAACCATCATTTCGCTCGGCACGTTGGTGGTCTGCGTGGTGGGCTGGCTTTTCAGCAAAAAAGGGGTCGTGGAAAAATAACGCGCGGGTTTGAAACTGAGTTCGCGGGGTTCGTCGTCTAGGCTGGTGTCCAGGATTCTCGGAGGTTGCCGAGGACGAGCCGGCTGGACGCCGGACGGTTTCAGGGAGTCTTCAGCCGATAAAATGCGTTGCCGGGAGGTGCCGGCAGGGAGACTTCGTAATGCAGATTGGAGAGATTAAGCGACGGCACGATGGGCACGTTGAGCCAGGTGGTTGCGCTGAGGTTGGAGCTTTGGAGCAAGGTGTAGTTGGTTGATGGCACGATCCACGAGAGGGTGAGGTTGAGTCCAGCGGGACTGACGTTCAACGCCGGAGGCGGAGTGGTTCGCGCGGTGTAAATCCCGCCGCCGTTGACGGCCGCCGCCAGTTTGCCGCCGTCCGCCGAGCTGGCGACCGCATTCCAGGCGGCGACGGACAGATTGTTTGAGGTCCAATTTGCGCCCGCGTCGGTTGAGGTATAAATGCCGCCGACACTGGCCACCGCCACCAATCTGCTTCCGTCTGCCGAAGCGGCTACGCTCGCCCAGTAATTGTTGGGAGCAATGGTCTGTGTCCAGGTGCCGCCCGAATTGATCGAGGTGTAAATCGGTCCCGGCGAGGGGCCGTACGTCACTGCAACCATCTTAGTCATATCTGCGGAAGCTGCGATGGCTTGCAATTGTGGGTTCGGTGCGGCGTTGGAAGTCCAATTGCCTCCGAAATTGGTGGAGATAAAAATGCCGCCGCTGTTGCCGCCGGCCAGAGCGATGATCTTGCTGCCGTCCGGCGAGGTGGCCAGCGCACGCCAGTTCATGGGGGCGATGTTGTTGGACACCCAGGTCACCCCGGAATTGGTCGAGGAATAAAGCGGGGCCACTTTGTTGCGCGAACCACCCGCCACCAGTTTCGTCCCGTCGGCCGAGGAGGCGACGGTGTACCAGTAATTGCTCGGCGCGCTGGTGGCCGCCCAGGTCAATCCAGAATTGGCCGAAGTATAAATGAGTCCCTTGATGGTCGGGCCGCCACCGGCCACCGCCACCAGTTTGACGCCGTCGGCCGAGGAGGCGATGGCAAACCAGTTGGTCACGGGTGCGGTGGTCGGCAGCCAGGTGGTTCCGGAATTGGATGAAGTGAAAATCCCGCCCGCATTGGCGCCCCCGATGGCGACGACCAGTTTGCTGCCGTCGGCGGAGGCGGCCAGGGCATACCACGAGCTGGAGGGGGCAGCGGTCTGCGTCCAAGTTTGTGCCGTTAGGGGAGCGACTGGTGCGATCAGACCGCAAAGCAAAAGCCGGCAAATCGACAAATGTTTCATAGAATGGCTGAAGGCGGAGTGTAAATCAGACCGGCCCCGTTTTTCAAGCTTATTCCGCGGACGATTTGGCTTCTTTCGTGAAGGCGCTGACAATTTTGATCTTCGCCGACTTGGCCGCGTCCATGACTTTCACGATCTGCCCGAACGGCGCGCCCTTGTCCGCGCTGATCGCCAGTCTGAGCTCCGGATTCAGGGAGGATTTCAGGGTCAATTCGGAAAGCAGTTGCTCCGTCGTGACCGGTCGCGCTTCCGCCCCCAGCCGCAAATTTCCCGTCGCGTCAATGCTCACCACCAACGGCAGCTCCTTTTCATCCGCCCCGGATTTTCTGGCCTGCGAGGATTCCGGCAGCGCGAGCCGCAACGCCGGCTGTTGTTTGAAGGTGGTCGTGACCATCAGGAAAATCAGCAGCACGATCAGGACGTCAATCAGGGCGACGATGATGACCGTGGGCGTCTGGCGGCGTTTGCGGACTTGGAAGTGCATGATTATTTTCTGGCCGCGTCACGGTACTGCCGGCGGATGAACTCCTCGCACAGCGATTCCATTTCCACGGCCAGCACCTCGACTTTCTTGGTGTAATAGCTCCAGAACACCAGGGACGGAATGGCGATCAGCAGGCCGGCCAGCGTCGCCTGCAGAATGGTGGCGATGCCGTGAGCCAGCTTGGCCGCGTCATTCAAGCCCGTCTGGCCCAGGTCGCCAAACACCGTCATCATGCCGACGATGGTGCCGACCAGGCCCAGCAGCGGCGCGATGCCGACGATGATTTCCAACACCACCAGCCCGCGTTCCAGCCGCACCAGTTCGTGCCGCGCCTGCGTCTGCACCGCGTCCACGTTGTCGGGCTTCGGCCAATCCAGGTGATCCGCCGCGAGCAGCAGCAATCGGCTCAGGGGCGCATCGTGCTGGGTGCAGGCGCGGCGCAGCATCGGCACATCCTCGGGCGCCTGGCAGGCGCCCACCGCCGTTTCGATCTCGCGCGGCAGCACTTTCTGCCAGCGCAGCGTCCGGCCCAGCGTGATGATGAAGGTCAGGCCGACAATCGAGGTCGTGATCAGCAATCCGTAAATAAAAGTTTCCATGTGATGTCTGTGACCGGTTAAGCGGTGCTGCGTTCAGTTGTTGTAATAAAACGTGAAACTAATGTCGCGAAAATCTTTGTCCGCCAGCTGCCGCATTTCCCGCGGCCATTTCTCGTACGGCGCCGGATCCAGGATGGCTTTCTGGCAGAGCAGGGCGAGCGTGTCGCCCACCGTGGTCTCGGCAATCCGCATGTCGGTGATGCGCCCGTCGTAGTTGAGCCGGAACTGCACCACCACCCGGCCGGCGCGGTAATTGTTGTAGCTGATCTGGTCGAGCAGGTCATACCAGCGCGACTGGATCGCCTCGATGAGCGCCGCGTCGTATGAGCCAAATGGTGTGGCCTTGGCGTCCAGAGACGACATTTCGAGGCGATGATTCACCCCGCCAGCTTGCTTCATTTTTTCCCCGACGAGCTGCGTCCGGTTCTGCCGCATCAATGCCTCCTTGATCGTGCGTGGCCGCGAATGTTCGGTGAAACCGTCGTCCTGGCGCAGTGTCACGTCGGGCTTGGCCAGCACGAGATCTCCTGGCGCCTGGGTGGGCTTGGGCTTGGACTGCTCGGCTTCCCGCTCGCGGGCGAGCGCGGCGAAATCCGGCTGCAGCTTGTCGAACTTCACGCGCTTGGTGTCCTCCACCTTCACGACTTCGGTCTGCTTGCCGGCGATCTGGGGCACGTCCGTGTCCTGGGCCGGGTCGGGATTCGCCGCCTTGGAGTTTTTTGCGGCATAAAACTTCGCGTTCTTGGGCGCCTCGGGCGTGGCCTGCTGCGGACTCACATCCACGAACATGAGCGGCGCCTCCTGGGACATCGGCGGTTGCGCCGGCGGTTTGGGGGCGGGCGCGAAAATTTTCGCGCGCTGCATCCAAGCCGGCCAGTGCAGATTCTGCCAGACGTTGAATTTTTTGCCAAGCCGGTAGGCGCCGTAAACCCCCAGATGCAGCGCCAGGGAAATGCCCAGCGCCCAGACCAGCCGCGAAATTTCGGGGCGGCCCAGACGTAACGACGATTCCTGCGCTTGGTCGGCAACCATGACGCGCTAAATTGCCGCAGGCCGCGTGCCGGGGCAACTGTTAAGGCGCACCGACGGGCTGGGAAAATCCTCGCGGCCAGCCTCAAGGGCGCCCGCCGGCGCGGCCGGGCTACACGGCTCCGTCACCCCGCTCGTCGGTGCGAATGCGCCAGGCGTCTTCCACGGGGTAGATGAACACCTTGCCATCGCCGATCTTGCCGGTCTTGGCGGCCTTGATGATGGCATCCACCGCCGGGGTGACCTGCGCGTCGGGCAGCACCGTTTCAATTTTGATCTTCGGCAGAAAATCCACCGTGTATTCGCTGCCCCGGTAGATTTCCGTGTGCCCCTTCTGCCGGCCGAAGCCTTTGACCTCGGTCACGGTCATGCCTTGGATGCCCAGTTCGTTCAAGGCTTCTTTGACTTCCTGAAGTTTGAACGGCTTGATGATGGCTTCGATTTTTTTCATAGCGATTATTCGTTGTCGGCGCGTTCGCCGTGCTGCGACAAGTCCAGCCCCACGCTTTCATCTTCCTGATCCACGCGCAGGCCGATCACGGCGTTCACCAGTTTCAAGATCACAAACGTGGCGATGCCGCTGAGCACCGCCGTGAAGAGCACGGCCTTGAGCTGATTAAGAAATTGTGCCGACCCGCCCGCCAGCGAAATGATTTTTCCGCCGGATTGAAAAGTATTGGCAATGGCCGGATTCACCTCGGCATTGGCCAGAAACCCGAGCAGCAGCATGCCGACCACGCTGCCGATGCCATGCACGCCGAACACGTCCAGCGAGTCGTCGTAACCAAATTTCATTTTCAGCTTGGAGACGGCGGTGTAGCAAACCACCCCGGCCATCAGGCCGATGCAAAACGCCGAGGGAATGTTCACGAATCCCGACGCGGGGGTGATCGTCGCCAGCCCAGCCACCATGCCGGAAGCCGCACCGAGCACGCTGGGCTTGCCTTTCAACAGCCATTCCATGCCCGCCCAGCTCAAGGCGGCGGCGGCGGCGGAAAAATGCGTCGCGGCAAACGCGCTGGTGGCGAGTCCGCCCGCGTTCACGGCGCTGCCGGCATTGAAGCCAAACCAGCCCACCCACAGCAAACCCGTGCCGATCAACGAGAGTACCACGTTGTGCGGCATCATCGGTTCGTGCGGGAAGCCGGCGCGCTTGCCGAGGACCAGGGCCGCCACCAGGGCTGAGACGCCCGAGCTGATATGCACCACCGTTCCGCCCGCGAAATCGAGCACCGGAATTTTTCCGCCCAGCGCCCAGTTGAAATATCCGCCCTTGCCCCAGACCATGTGGCACAGCGGCAGATACACGACCACCGTCCACAGCAGGATGAACACGGTGTAGGCGCTGAACTTGATGCGCTCGGCCACCGCGCCGCTGATCAGCGCGGGCGTGATGATCACGAACATCATTTGAAACAGCATGAAACTTTCATGGGGAATCGTCGGCGCGTAATCCAGGTTGGGGGCGGCGCCGACGCCTTTGAGGAACAGATACTGCGCGGGATTGCCGAAAAAGGCGTTGCCCTCGCCGAACGCCATGCTGTAACCGAACACCATCCACACCGCCGACATCAGCCCCATCAGGATCAGGCTGTGCATCATGGTCGACAAAACGTTTTTGTTCCGCACCAGCCCGCCATAAAACAAGATCAATCCCGGCGCCGTCATCATCAGCACCAGCGCCGAGCTCATCAACATCCAGGCGTTGTCGCCGGAATTGATTGTCGCCGGGGTCGCCGGTGTGACCGGTTGCGCGCCGCCGAGGCTCGCCGAAAAAAGCAGAAGTCCCAAGGATGAGCACAACCGCGTCTGCAGCTTCTGAGCATGAAAAGAATTCATTGGCGCGAAGTTCAGCAAACCAAGCCGGAAAAGTCAAACCCCCTCAACCGGACAGTGAACAAATTCTGGTGCAAAAAATCTTAGACGATTTTTCCGTTCACGTTTAGCCTGCTGCCCGCATGTCCGCCGAAGTCCAACTCACGCCCATGATGGCGCAGTATCGCCGCATCAAGGGCGAGCTGCCGAAAGACGCCCTGCTGCTCTTCCGGCTCGGCGATTTCTACGAGATGTTCTTCGAGGACGCGCAGTCCGGTGCGCAACTGCTCAACCTCTCGCTCACCGCGCGCAACGGCATTCCCATGTGCGGCCTGCCCCATCACGCCGCCAACGGCTACATCGCCCGCATCCTCAAGGCCGGTCGCAAGGTCGCCATCTGCGATCAGACCGAAGAAGCCAAACCCGGCAAGCTGGTCAACCGCGAGGTCACACAAATTCTTTCGCCCGGCACGCACTTCGACGAACGGATGCTCGTCGCCGAGCGGAACAACTACCTCGCCGCCGTCTGCCCCAGTGGAAAATCCTTCGGCCTCGCGTTGGTGGATTTGACCACGGGGGATTTTCTCACGACCGAACTCGAAGACAACACCACGCTGCTCGCCGAACTGGAACGGCTGCGTCCGGCGGAAATCATTCTGCCCACCGAGTCCACGGCACTGCGCGATTTTCTTCGCGACGCCTTCAAGATCCTGAACTTCTACGACGGCTGGGTCTTCGTACCGGAGACGGCGCTCTTCACCGTGCGCGAACATTTCAAGGTCGCGTCGCTCGACGGTTTTGGCTTGAAGGATCGCGCCGCCGCCATTGGCGCGGCGGGCGCGGCGCTGCATTATCTGACCCAGCATCTTCGCCGCGACGTAAAACATCTCACGCGACTGTCGTTTTATCGCCGCACGGATTTTCTTACGCTCGATTACACCACGCTGCGGCATCTGGAAATTCTCGAACCGCAGCACCACGACGCCCCGCGCAACGCCTCGCTCTATGGCGCGTTGAACAAGACCGTCACGCCGATGGGCGCACGCCGCCTGCGCGACTGGCTGTCCCAACCGCTCGCCGCCGTCGCACCGATTCAACGCCGTCAGGAAGCGGTGCAGACATTCATCGAGAACTCTACAGGTCTCGACAGTTTCCGCAGACAACTCGCGAGTGTTCGCGATCTCGAACGCACCTTGGGCCGCCTGAGCAGCGGCGGCGGCAACGCCCGCGATCTCGTCGCGCTGCGGCAGGCCTTGGAACAAATCCCGGCGGTGAGAAGCATTCTTCTTGATTTGGTAGGGACGCGTTCCACCGCGTCCTTGATCAAAGAGGAAGTCACGGACGCGGGTGAACGCTTTCCAACTTTGTTGGCCGACCTCACTGCCCAGCTCACCGAGTCACCCGACCTCGTCGAATTGATTTCCCGCGCCATCGTGGACGAGCCGCCGCTCGCCGTGAAGGAAGGCGGCATGATCCGCGACGCCTTCGATCCAAACCTCGACGAACTCCGCGATGCCCAGCGCGGTGGCAAGGATTGGATCGCCAAATTGCAGGCAGACGAAATCACCGCCACTGGCATCAGCTCGCTGAAGGTGCGGTTCAACTCCGTGTTCGGCTATTATATCGAAGTCACCAAGTCGAACCTCGACAAGGTGCCGCCGCATTACCTTCGAAAGCAGACCGTCGCCAACGGTGAGCGCTATATCACGCCCGAGTTGAAGGCGATGGAGAGCAAAATTCTCGGCGCGGAAGAGCGCAGCGTGAAGCTTGAATACGAACTCTTCCAGCGCGTGCGCGAGGAGGTGCTGGGTCAGTTGCCACGCATCCAGCAAACCGCCTCCGCCCTCGCGCAACTCGATGTGCTGGCGTCTTTCGCTGAAACCGCGCGCTTGCACAGCTACTGTCGCCCGCATGTTGCCGACGAAGGCGTTCTTCAAGTTCGTGACGGACGCCATCCCGTGCTGGAGCAGCGGTTGGTGGAAGAACGCTTCGTGCCGAATGACACGGGGCTGGGTGTAGCGGCAGGCATCCTGCCTGCCGTAGAGCCGGGCTTCCAGCCCGGCGGAAACAGCGCGGACAGTTCGGAGCACGTTCAAATTTCCAGTCCTGCTGCAGATTCGAACGCCAGTCCGGGCGGCAAGATGCCGTCCTCCACGGCAGGCGGGCCGATGGCCGCTACCTTTCCCCAAATCGCTCTCATCACCGGGCCGAACATGGCGGG
>JANPGB010000619.1:0-20356 GCA_031423695.1 Verrucomicrobiota bacterium | reverse complement strand
TTTGCGGGCCTCGGCGCCAAATGCCGGCAGGATGAGCAACACGGTCAAAGCAATCGCGGCGATGCGGGTGACTGGCTTCATAAATTGATTGTGCCTTAAGGGCGGTTGCCGGGACAAAGGATAATTTCCCGCCATGATGGTGAATGAGTGGGAGATTTCGCCATGACTCATTTGTGTCAGGCGGTGGGTGGTGGGGCGCGTCAGGCCCCAGCGCGCCGCGTTGGACAATTAGGCCCCATAAATTTCTCAGCGTATCCTTCGGTGCTCATTGCGCGCTGGACGTTGCAAGGTCAGATTTTATACTCACGGCTATGAAAGCGATATTAATCTTGCCCAGGCTCTCGTCATTTTTCACAGTCATCCTTGTGCTGCTACATTCTCCGGCCCAGGCGGCTGGATCACCTTTGCCACGCAGTACGCCTGAGGCCCAAGGGGTTTCCTCGATTGGGATTCGAGAGTACGTCGAGGCTGCTAACCGTGAGGTAACCAACATGCACAGCTTCATGCTAGTGCGCCATGGTCGGGTGATTGCGGAAGGTTGGTGGAAGCCGGAGGCCGCCGAGAAGCCCCATGTGATGCACTCGCTCAGCAAGAGCTTTACTTCGACGGCCGTTGGACTGGCGGTTGCAGAAGGGAAGTTGAGCGTTGATGATCTGGTGTTGAAATTTTTCCCGGAATCCGCGCCAGCGGAGCCTGCTGAGAAACTCAAGGCGATGCGTGTGCGAGATCTCCTTACGATGACGAGCGGCCATGAAACCGAGGTGAAATACTCGACGAACGCGCCGTGGGTCGAAACCTTCCTCGCGCATCCGGTCCCCCACAAACCGGGAACCCATTTCCGCTACAATACTCCGGGTAGCTATATGCTTTCCGCCATTGTGCAAAAGGTGACGGGACAAACGGTGCTGGAGTATCTGCGTCCACGGCTCTTTGAGCCTCTGGGAATCGAGAACCCCGAATGGGGATCCAGTCCGCAGGGCGTGTCATTCGGCGGATGGGGACTGAAGATTCGCACCGAGGATATCGCGAAGTTCGGCCAGCTTTATCTCCAAAAAGGAAAGTGGAACAGCAGGCAAATCGTGCCGCAAGACTGGGTTGAGCTAGCGACGACCAAGCAGGTTTCCAACGGCAGCGATCCCACAAAAGATTGGGATCAGGGCTATGGTTTTCAATTCTGGCGCTGCCGTCACAATGCGTTCCGGGGCGATGGAGCGAACGGGCAATTCTGCATCGTGTTGCCCGATCAAGACGCGGTGGTCGCCATAACCGCAGACACTCGCGACATGCAAGCCGAACTCAATGTCGTTTGGGACAAACTCCTGCCGGCCTTCCATGACAAACGACTGAGAGCCGACAGGCAAGAACAGGTTAAGCTGAAGGAGACCCTCTCTAACTTGGTGGTTCACTGAGCTGACCGAACACCTATCCGTTAGCAGCCGACGGCGCGTTTCGGACTGAGGCTCCTATCGTCCAAAAAGTACCGAATCGGAATGTATCACGGGCCCTTTTTTTGATTGCCACATACCTGGAGTTTACCTGATTCCGTAGCGCTCCCCCAGCTCCCGCATCCTCGCCTTGAGTTCCGCATCCTCCAGTGGCCGGGCATACATTTGGAAGCGGGCGATCTCGCCATCGAACGACTCGTGGCCGGGATGATTCGTCGCGTCGCGTTCCTGGCCGATGGCGAGTTTTGAGGGATTGGCTTTGGGGTTGACCGCGATTTCAGTGCTCGCTACCGGACTCGCGTTGTTGACGAAGAGTTCCAGCTTCACTTTGCCCGTGCCGGCGGCCATGCGTCCGGCGAGCAAGTAAAATCGACCGGTCGCAAATTTCGGCCCGAGCAGTTGGGGATTGTTTGTGTCGAAGCGGCCGAAGGTGATGCCGTTGCGCGCGCCCCAATAAACGGTGTTGTCATCAGTGAAGTTGGCCCAGAGTCCCTCAAAGTTCCCGCCGTTCTTGAGGTTGCCAAAAATGGAATTCACGTCTTTCAATCCGACCTGCTGTTCGTGTGCGCTGAGGACGGCGAACCAGGTGCAACCGCCACCGCGCGTAAGATCATCAAACGCGTCCTCATTCATGCAAACGAGTTCCTGCCCCCGAAACACGAGCGCGCTGTGGCCGTAGAGTGCCTTGATGCCTTTGCGCAACGTCGGACGGCCCGAGCCTGCTTCCTTGCGGCCTTCATCGCGTTTCACAAAATCTCTTGCAGCAAATCCTGCAACTTGATTCTGCCACAACGAAACACGATTGCCATCTTCCACCGTCACGCCGCGCTCGGCGTCGAGATCGAGAATCAATCCATCGGCTGGCAGCCGGACTTGTTGTTCCAGCCACGGCGCGACCTTTTCCACCCAGCGTGCGGCGTGTTCCCGCAAGCCTGCACCGCTGAAGTGAACACCCTTGCCTCCATCCTGTCTCCACTCGCCCTTGAGCGCATCCGAGTCCGGTCCTTCAAGCGCGACGCCGTCCTTCCACAGCGACGCCTGGGCTGCACGGATGTCGGGCGAGGCTTCGTCGCCGGGCACGTGGTAACTGACCTGGGCGACAAACCAGGGCGGAGTCCAGCCGATCTCCCGCCGCGAATCGCGGATTAGTTTTTCCAGAGACTCGCGGTAGAGTTTGCCGGGCAACATGCGAGTGGTGTCCGACTGATTCGCATCGCTTTCGCCCTGATGCCAGAGCACCGCGCGGAATCCGAGCGGCCCAAGTTGATTCAACCGTGAGACCAGCATCTCAAAGGCGTCACCTTTGCTTTCCCAATCGCCGGAAGGAAGCTGTTGCACGCGACCAGTGATCGTCGGTGGGTTCGGAAATTTTGCGCCCTTCGGCAACCATTCCCGCACGCTCGTTGCCCCGATGCCGCAGGCGACAAAACCAATCGGCACATTGAAACGCTTCGCCATGGCGTCACCGAATGGAGGCAGAAAACTTCCGCCGCCACCGCTGGCACCGGGTTGTGGATCGTTGGCGAGTTGCCAGTGTTTGCCATCGAAGGTGGCAACTTTGCCGGTCTGCGTGCTTTGCTTTTCCTCGCCGTGATTGGCGGAGTTGGATTGGCCAGCGACAACGAACACCTCGCCCACACCGACATGCTCGACCGTTGCCTCACCAAGAATAGTGTCACCGTTCAAAGCCCGCAGTTCCAGGCGATACCATCCGCCTGCGGGAAGTTTCAGTGTCGCTCGAAAAGCCGATTCCTGAAAGGTCACCACCAGTTTCTGCCATTCACCGATCTTTCCATCAGCACTGATGCGTGCTTCAAGTGCGGTTGGTTGGGAATTAACGATAGTCATGTCTCCGGCGATGACAATGCTGCCTGTGTTTTCCACCTGGCGCTGCACGACTTGAAAATCGAATGGCGAGGAGAGATTGAGTCCGGCGGCATGAACGGCAAATACCGACCCAAAGAAGTGCAATCCGAGAACAAATTGTTTCAAATGTTTCATTGGCTTCGTGGAGGAATATTCTCCAAATGGAATCGGTTCGAACCTATTGTTGCTTTTTGTTCTTTCGTGCGGCGCGTTTGGTTTTGGGTTGTGACTCGTCCGAGTCCGAAGACATGCCTTTTTCCGCCCCTGCGCCTTTGCGTCCGCCGATGTCCGCATGATTCACCTTGGGCAGCCACTTTTCCAATTCAGCTTTCTTCGACACAAACTCAGCTTTGTTGACGAGGTTTGTCCATTCATTCGGGTCGTTGCGCTCGTCGTGGAGTTCGGCGTCGCCGTTGCGGTAATGGATGTAACGCCAATCCTCGGCCCGGATCGTGTGGTTCATGAATTCGTACGTCGTGATGGCAGTGCCGCGGCAGCAGCACAACTCCGTTAGTCACGACCGGCTTCGTCTGGCGAGGCACCACGCGATTGGGTTGACAATGATTGTCGTCAGGTGATTGGTTCGCATTTTTGGTATAGGTATCGTCAGTGGCGAATGAGAATGATGGCAGCGCAGAAGGATATTTACCATACCTCTTTTGAGGTATGGGGTTGAGGCCAAAGTTCCGCGCGCAAGCGAGCAAGTGAAACTTTTTGTTCGGTTTGAGTGTCCAGCTGGTTTTGTTGGTCTGGAGCGGGCGCTGATTCTCGCAGATTTGTTTTTGAACTGGATCCCGGGAATCACGTTCGCGTCCGACTGCAACCCAAATGAGGTGTCAAATTGTGTTGGATTGCGAATGAGGAGTATTTCATCCTGTGCCCTTCACAACAATTATGCGAACAACCTTGGCGACAGTGAGATCAACTGGAGTCAACGCGAGATGCTCCGGGGGACTCAAGTCAGTGATTCGAATTGGCCCCTGCTCTCGATTGATATCCCGCAGTGCCGGTTTGGAAAATATCGTCGCAACTCTCGTCTTATTCCTTTTAATCTGTGGCAGCGTTTGCGCCGCGGACAAGCCGGCCCCGTTCGAGTTGCGTGATGGCGATCGGGTCATTTTTATCGGCGACACTTTCATCGAGCGCGAACAAGAATTCGGATGGATCGAACTGATGCTCACCGCGCAATTCCCGGATCGCAACGTCACCTTCCGCAATCTGGGTTGGAGCGCCGACACGCCGGCGGGCGATTCGCGTTTCGGGCTGTCCCTGTTGCAGGCCGGGCACGAACCCGCAGACGAAGGCTGGAATCAACTCGTCAAACAACTTGACGAAGCCAAGCCCACCGTGGTGTTCGTCGGTTACGGCATGGCAAGTTCGTTTGATGGTGAAGCGGGTTTACCGAAGTTCAAGGCCGGTTACAACCGGCTGCTTGATACGATTGAGAAGATTTCGCCGGGAGTGAGACTGGTTTTGCTCAGTCCAATCGAAGATGGGGCGGGCACAAAACGGGCAGACCTTGGAAAAGAAACCATTCAACACAACGAGCAATTGAAACTTTACGTGACAGCGATCAGAGAGATCGCCGAAAAGAGAAATGTAAAGTTCATCCAGCTTTTTCAGACTTTGATGGGAGTATTCGGAAGCGGACCGATTGTTGAAAATGGCATTCATCTAACCGTTCATGGGTATCAGCGTGTTGCAACGACGATCGAATTATCATTGGGTTTGGGCGTGGGTGAATGGAGGAATGAGAAAAGGGCTGAACTCCTGCGCCAGGCCATCATCCGCAAAAACGAGTGGTTCTTTCACCGTTCGCGCCCGGAGAACATGGCTTACATTTTCGGCTTCCGAAAAGGTGAGCAAGGCAGGAACTCTGTCGAAATACCCATGTTTGATCCGTTGATCGAGGCCGAGGAAAAGCGCATCGCGCAACTGCGCTCGCTCAAACCCGGTGTCAACGTTCCGGAAATTCCACTCCGCGTCGGCAATCTCACCGCCAGACACACTGAGCAGCCATTGCCCACGTTCACCGTCGCAGAGGAGCTCGAAGTCACGCTCTGGGCTGATAACCCGTTTCTCAACAAGCCGATTCAGATGAACTTTGATCCGCAAGGCCGGCTCTGGGTTGCGAGTTCGGAAGTCTATCCGCAGATCGAACCCGGCCAGGCCGCCACCGACAAAATCATCGTGCTCGAAGACACCAATGGCGCAGGTCATGCGGATAAAGCCACGGTGTTCGCCGACGGATTGTTGATTCCCACCGGCGTCGAACCCGGCGATGGTGGCTGCTACGTCGCACAAAGCACGGAGCTGCTGTTTTTCGAAGATACGAACGGTGACGGTAAAGCCGATGTGAAGAGAACTGTGTTGAGCGGCTTCGGCACGGAGGACGCGCATCATAATCTACACACGCTGCACTGGGGCTTCGATGGTCGGCTCTACATGAATCAATCCATTTACACGCGCACTGATACTGAGACGCCGCATGGCATGGTGCGGTTGAAAGGTGGCGGCGTGTTTCGTTTCGATCCGCGCGATGAAAAAATGGAAATTCTCTTCCGGGGCTGGGTGAACGCCTGGGGACATCAATTCGATGACTTCGGCCAATCATTTCTTACGGACGGCGCGGGCGGTGGCGGCATCAACTTCGGTTTGCCCGGGGCAAGCTACGCCACCGCACCGAAGGCACGGCGCATCTTAGACAGTGTCAGCCCCGGCAGTTATCCGAAATTCTGCAGCCTCGAGATCATCCGCAGCCAACAATTCCCGCCTGACTGGCAGGGCGACATGATCACATGCGACTTTCGCGCGCATCGTATCGTGCGGTTCAAGATCAGTGAACAAGGCTCCGCTTACGTGACGAAGGAAATGCCTGATGTCTTGCGCACCACAGCGGATACTTTCCGACCGATCGACCTGAAACTCGGTCCGGATGGCGCGCTGTACGTCGCCGACTGGAGCAATCCTATCATCCAACACGGCGAAGTGGATTTCCGCGATCCGCGCCGCGACAAAGAACACGGTCGCATCTGGCGCATCACTGCCAAAGGACGACCTTTGTTGGCGAAAACAGATTTAACGAAATTAAAAAATTCTGAGTTGCTGGACAAATTAGTTTCGCCCAATGATTACGAACAGGAAAAAGCGCGGCGCGTGCTGGTCGAACGTCGCGCGACGAAGGTGGAGAAAGACCTTGTGACCTGGACCAGGAATCATCCGGACGAATCCGCGCGCTTGCAGGCGATGTGGATGAGCGAGGCGCTGACCGCAGGGAATGCCGACGTTGCGAGTGGCGCGCTCGCAATCGAATTGCTCGGGGCGAAAGACGGGCGAATCCGCGCTGCCGCTGTGCGTGCATTGGCGAATGAAATTGAAAATATTCCCAATGCCACCGCCCTGCTCGCGTCTTCCATAACAGACGAGCACCCGCGCGTTCGCCTGGAAACAGTCCGCGCGCTGGGCCGGATCAAAAGCGCCCGTGCCGCCGAACTCGCATTGACCGTTCTCGACAAACCGATGGACGACTTCCTGGACTACGCTCTATGGCTCACCATCAACGAACTCGCCGAGCCGTGGCTTGCTGCCATGAAATCGGACGCGTGGAAAACCGAAAGGCACGAGAAGCAATTTGAGTTTGCGCTCAGGGCCATCGAACCCTCCCTCGCCAGTGCGGTGCTCGGCCAGCTGCTCGGCAGCAAAGGCGTGCCTCACGATGGCTTGGGTCCGTGGATCGAAATTATAGGTGCGTCTGGCGGGCCGAATGAATTGCGGCAGTTATTTGATCCGCTTGTTCGCGGTCAGTTTGGCGAAGCCGCCGCATTGCGCGCATTCACTGCGTTGAGGGACGCGGCCCGGCTTCGAAAACAGCAACCCGATGGCGATCTCGCATCTCTCGGCTCGTTGCTCAAGGCGGAAAGTCAAACGCTGCGGGTGGCTGCGTTGGAACTCACCGGCGTCTGGAAAATGTCCGCGCTGATTTCGCAACTGGTTCAAACTGCGGGTTCGGCCGTGTCCTCTCCCGAGGAGCGCGCCGCCGCGTTTTCCTCCCTCCGTGCCATCGGCGGCGCTGACACCATCAAGCAATTACAGAAGCTTCTCAGCGAAACACCGTTGACGGAAACCCGCCGGGCGGCGGTTGTAACTTTGGCCAGCCTGGATTTTTCCGTTGCAGTGCCGGAAATCGGCACCACGCTCAACGGAACGACCGGCGAAGCCGTCGCCGGCGGATTCTGGCGAGAGCTGCTCGCCATCAAAGACGCGGGAAAGCAACTCACGGAGAATTTGCCCGCGCTGGCATTGTCGCCCGAAGCGGCCCGCGTGGGCGCGCGGGCCGCGCGGGAAGGCAGTCGCAATCCCGCACTCGCGCAGGCACTGTTGAAGATCGCCGGGCTGACACTGTCGGACAAACAACTTTTTCCCGCTGACATGTTGGCGCTCGCGCAGGAAGCCGTTGCGAAAGGAGACGCGGGCCGTGGCGAACGGATTTATCGCCGCGCGGAACTTGCGTGCATGAACTGTCACTCCGTCGGCGGCGCGGGCGGCAAGGTGGGTCCTGACCTGACCAGTATTGGCGCGAGTGCCCAGGCGGATTATCTCGTCGAGTCAGTGCTGTATCCTAATGCGAAGATCAAGGAAGGGTTTCACTCTGCGAGCATCTCGACCAAGGACGATCAAGAACTCAGCGGCATCGTCGTGAAAGAAACGGAAAATGAAGTCGTCATTCGCAACGCCGCCAACCAGGAAGTGTCAGTTGTTAAAGCGAACATCACCCAGCGCGTGAACGGCGGGTCGTTGATGCCGGATGGACTCATGAATGGGTTGTTGCCCGAGGAACGGCTCGATCTCATCAAGTTCCTTTCGTCCCTCGGCAAGCCCGGCGCATACGACGCGGCAAAAGGCGGCGTGGCGAGACTTTGGCGCCTTTATCTGGCGACGAGCGGAAACGCGCCTCTCGGAATCGAGGGCGTGATCCGCGGGGATTTTAAGCGGGATGGATGGGTGCCCATTGTCACCCTCGTCAACGGAGAATTATCTCGGGACGTCTGCGATGTTACAATGCCGTCGCGCGGCGGCTCGCGTGGCTTTTTTGCGGCGACGCAATTTCAGTCCGCGAGCGGCGGTGCAGCCAGGTTCAATCTGGTCGGCGGAGCCAAGGATGCATGGCTCAACGGTGTTCCCGTAAAAGCCGGCGCGCAATTCTCCGTTGAACTCAAGCATGGTGTGAACACGCTCGTCCTCCAACTCGATGGCGCGAATCTGCCGGACGCGGTGAAGCTGAGTTCGGACGACGTATCATTTCTGATGAATTGATTCCTCCATTCCTGTTCAGAACCGGGTTCACTTGGCACGAAGGACGACAAAATCCACGAGCTGCTGACACTGGAAAAACCCGGCCCACATGTTGTGTCCTTGGCCTGGCGGGATGAGTACCTGCATTCTGCCGCCGAGCGCTTCGTAGCGTTTGCGCATTTCACCGGAGTTCAATTCCAGCGGAACGGTCTTGTCGATGTCGCCATGGATGGCGAACAACGGCACGCCGGCTTTGGCAAGGGCGGCGAGGCGATCAATTGGGTTATGCTCGGTCAGGTGAACAGAAAGTTCCGAGGGCGTCATATGGTAAGCCCCGCATGCGTTCGTGAGTCCCGGATAGCTGGCGATGTTGCACACGGGATAAATGCCGGCGAAGCCGGCTACCTTTTCCGCATTCTCCGCCGCCCAGCAGAGCGTCATCAACCCACCGCGACTGCGTCCGAGCATGACGGCCTTGGGCGCAAAGCCGCGATGTTGGGTGAGTTCGTCGTAAAGCGCCGAGTAAAGTTTTCGCCCGTCGGGACTGCCGTGGGATTCGCCAACGTCAATGCCCGCGATGGCAATGCCAGCTTGCGTGAAGCGCTCGAACATCCATTTCTCCTCGATGCCGGGCAGCCCCGGAAGCGTGGGTGCATACCAAACCCACGGTGTTGTTGTGTTCGTGGGTTTGGATTGGGGCAAAATCACGAAGGCATGGTGGCCTTGCACTTGGAAGCCCTCGCCCGGCATCGGCAAAACTTTCTTCGGCACATCGGCGGCGTGTAGTGCTGCCAGCGGATAAATTGCCAAAGTAACGAGCTTGAGTAGAAAGCGTATCATCGAGACCTGCTGCTTATGGTGCTTGCGAAAGTGCGTTTCGGATGAAGGAGCGGCGATTCATCTTGAAGTTTTTCATGGTGGGAAACAGGTTCAATCTTTTTCAGCAGTTTGGTTTCCTGCGGTTCTCTTTTTCTTTGTTGAACCATCCAGTTTGATGTCATGCTTGTTCTTCTGCGGCGCGCCCGGCGTGCTGCGGCCATTCGTGATGTAAGACTGCATTAGTTTGGCGAGTCGCCCCGAAACGTCCGCTTGGTTTGTGATCACGTTGCGGGTCTCGCTCACGTCGTCGGCGAGATTATACAATTCGCGGACGCCTGTGGTCTTGAAGATCAACTTCCATGGGCCTTGCCGGATGGCGAGATCGCCGGCGATGGATTGATGCACCGTAGCTTCGCGCACCGGCACTTTGGCCGTGCCCATTAAATCGGGCAGGATGCTCACGCTGTCTTCGCCGGCGTTGAGAGGAATTTTTGCGCCGGTAATTTCCGCCGCCGTCGCCATGAGGTCAGCGAGGCAAACGACATCGGTGCAGGTCGAGCCGGGTTTGATATTGCCGGGCCAGCGCGCCAGGAATGGCACGCGATGACCGCCCTCGTAGATGCTGCGCTTGGATTCGCGTAGCGGTGGATATGGCCGATGCTCCGCTCCGTTGTCGCTGGTGACGATGACAAGAGTGTTCTCAGAAAGGTGATTTCGTTCGAGGGCATCGAGGATCTGCCCGGTCACCGTGTCGCCTTGAAGAATCCAATCGCCGTATTTGTCCGTCCCGCTTCTGCCCTGGAACTCCAGCGCGGGCACATGCGGCATGTGCGGCGTGCAGAGCGGCACGTAAAGGAAGAACGGGCCACCGGCGTTCGCGCGTTCGTCAATGTAGCTGACAATTTTCCTCGCGAGGAATGGTTGCACGGCGACGTCTTCAATGTTCGTGAGCACATGATCTTGTTCGATCACCATGCCAATGTTAGCGGCGTGTGTGTAGCCGCAGAATTGATCAAAGCCACGAGCAATCGGCCCATCAGTTGCCACCGTGTCGACGGGCATGCCTGTCTTGGATTTTTTTGCGTCAGGCGTGCTGTCCCAGTTCATTCCAAGATGCCACTTGCCAAACGCCGCAGTGTGATAACCCTGTTGCTTGAGCATGGCGGGAACAGTAAGGCGTTCGCGCTCGATGATCGGAGACGAGTACGTTCCCAAAACGCCGAACTGCCCGATGCGCATCGGGTAACGGCCCGTGATCACGCCGTAGCGCGTCGGAGTGCAGACAGCTGAGGGCGTGTGGGCATCGGTGAA
This sequence comes from Verrucomicrobiota bacterium, assembly GCA_031423695.1. Classification (GTDB taxonomy): domain Bacteria; phylum Verrucomicrobiota; class Verrucomicrobiia; order Limisphaerales; family CAIQOK01; genus CAIQOK01. The sequence goes on along the minus strand of JANPGB010000619.1, from coordinate 9,623 downwards.
ACGCATTCCCTCGCGCGCCAGCCGATCCAGCGTCGGCATCTTGAAAGGAGAGTTGGTGCGGTAGAGCGGCGGTTCGCCATAGCCAAGATCGTCGAACAGAATGAACACGATGTTCGGTTGAGCAGGCTTATTTGCGGCCAGCACGGGTTGGCTTAACAAGCAAGCAGGGATGAGCAGTTGGAGGAAGTGTTTTCGCATGATGATTAACCCATCAGGGTGTTACTGGCGTTGTGATTTTCTTGGCGGGCAATGGCGCAGTCGTGGATTTGCCTGCCTGCTGCGTCTCCTTTTTTTCACTCGTGCCAATGAAGGCGGGCGGGGGTAATTCTTTTTCCCATGCAGTGAGTGCCATAGCCAGATGCTTGAGTTTTGCCGGTTGTTCCGTGGCCAGATTCTTCGCCTCGCCGATGTCTTTCGCGAGGTTGTAAAGTTCGTCGGGTTCATGCTGGCGGCGCACCAATTTCCAATCGCCCTCCCGGACGGCTGCCGATTGTCCAGTACCGGTTCGCCAAAACAAGCGGTTGTGCGGCGCGGTTTTGATTTCGCCAAGCAGATGCGGAAGGAGGTTCACCGAATCGTATGGCTTGTCCGCGGGCATCTTTGCGCCGGCAACGGCGAGTGAAGTTGCAAAGACATCGAGCGAACTGACCGGCTGGTCGTATTTCAGGCCGGAGGCGAGTTGCCCCGGCCAACTCACCAGAAAAGGCACCCGCACGCCGCCTTCAAGGACCTCGCCCTTGCCTCCGCGCAACGGGGTGTTCAGCGTGCCGACGTTCAGCGGTCCGCCATTGTCACTGAAAAAGAAAATCAGCGTGCGTTCGCGCTGGTGCGTGGCGTCGAGCGCGGCCAGGACTTCGCCGATGGCGTCGTCCATCAGGCTGATTTGCGCGGCGTAACGGGCGCGCTGACGATTTTGGATCTGTGAAAACTTTGCCGCGCGCTCAGGTGTCGGCTCGTGCGGTGTGTGTGGCGCGTTGAAGGCGAGATAGAGAAACCAGGGTGACTCTGTGTGGTGTTTGGCGAAGGCGACGGCTTCCGTGCCGAGCCGCGTTGTATAATGCTCCGGCACATCCACCGGCTGGCGGTTGCGCTGGATGGGCAGGTTGTATTCGCCCGTGCCGGGTTTCCAATTGAAGTAATGATGCCCGCCGCCGATGAAACCAAACCCTTCATCAAACCCGCGCCGTTCCGGCACGAACTCCGGGGCGGCACCGAGATGCCATTTGCCGATCCAGCCCGTCACATAACCGGCGGCGCGCAGATGCTCCGGCAAAAGCTTTTCGTTCAGGGGCAGCCCCTCATTCTCATTCTTTGGATCATAAAACGGGTTGAACACGTGGCCGAACCTCTGCTGATAGCGCCCGGTCATCAAACCCGCCCGAGTGGGCGAGCAGAACGGGTGCGACACATATCCGCTGGTGCACTGCACGCCGGACTTCGCCAATCGGTCCAGATTGGGGGTGAGGATTTCGGTGCTGCCGTGAAAGCCCACATCCGTATACCCTTGATCGTCGGACACAATGACGAGGATGTTGGGCTTGCTTGCCAATGCCGGCGGGGTGGCGGCCAGGAGTGCCGTAGGTGAGCACAGGCTGCTCAGTAAAAAAATGTTCAGAACGTGTTGGCGTGTTCTGATCGTTCGTTGAATCCGCAAGGGTAATTTCAGGATCATTTCTGTCTCCTCGCAGCGGGAGTCGGATTCATCTTGCCGGGGTAATTGTCGAACACCTCGCCGTGGCCCAGCACCCGAGGATCATTTTGTTTTTTGAGTTTCGCCGTCAGCTTTTTGCTCAGCCTGGCCAACTCTGATTGGTGCTCTGATTTCGCGGCGAGGTTGTTCAAACAGTCGGGATCAGATGCCAAGTCATAGAGTTCCTCGACCGGTCGTTTTCCGAAGGCGAGCTGCCAGAAATGATTCTGTTCGCCAAGTCCCTCGATGAACTTCTTGGCCGGCCCTTGATCCGTGTCTTTGAGTCCCAGCTCGGGATTGCCGCACGGCCAGCGGTCAGGGGTGAAGTTGTGGATGTAAAACAGGCTGCCCTCGCGAATGGCGCGGATCGGATAACCCAGCCCGAATTCGCTGCCGGGTCGGGCGTTCAGGTCGTTGCGTTCGCGGCCCGTGATCACATGGCCGCGTTCCCGTGTCGGCTTGCCGCGCAGCAGGTCGGTGAAGCTCTGGCCGGTGAGCGGCGACATGCCGGACCTCTCGCCATTCACTCTGAGCAGTTCCAGAAACGTGGGCGTGAAATCAATGAAGCTGATGAACTCACTGACTTTTCTTCCGGGCTTCGCAATGCCGGCAGGCCAACAAGCGACGAGCGGCAGATGGTTGGCGATGTCGTAGTTGTGTCCCTTGCTGCGCGGGAAAGGCATGCCGTTGTCCGAGGTGACGATCACCAACGTGTTCGTCGCCTCACCGCTCTCCTCCAAGATTTTCAACTGCTCTCCGACCTCTTTGTCAAAGGCCTCAACCGCCACCGCGTAGTCCAGCAAGTCGCGGCGGACGACGTCGTTGTCTGGCCAGACGGGCGGTACGTGGTCGACGTCGGAAATCTTCTTGCCGGCGGCGAGACCAGAGTCTGCTGGGTAGGGGCGGTGCGGATGCGTGCTGCCAAACCAAAAAAAGAACGGCGCATCTTTTGGACGCGACGCGAGAAATTGCCGGAAGCCGCCTTTGACCATGCCCCAGTCGCGCGGCTGCCCATCGGCGGTCCTGGCTTCGCCCGGTCCCCAAGTTTTTCCCTGGCCGCCGACATGGAACCCTGCGTCGTGCAAAGCCTCGGTGAAGGTTTTGAATTTGGCGGGAAAAATTGACTGATGATTCGCCGCCGCTTCGAGCTGCCAGGGATTGCGGCCGGTCAGGATGGCGGAGCGCGATGGCGTACACTTGGCGGTGGGTGTGTAGGCGTTGGCGAAAACCAAACCCCGCTGTGCGAGCCGGTCAATGTTTGGCGTCTTCACCCAGGTGCAGCCATAGGCCGCGCCGAAATGCAGCGAGGCGTCGTCGGCAATTATGAACAGGATGCTGGGTTTTGCCGCGGCGGCGTGAAGCGCGACAACGGTCAGCAGCAAGGCTGCAAGAATGGCGGGCGGGCGTTTCACGGCGGGTTGGCGGGGTTGCGATTTTGGAGTGGGATGCCGTTGGTAGCCGTCGGCGGCGTCCAGGCTGAAGGCTTGGGGTTTTTAGCGGCGAGCGGTGCCGTGTCGCCAAATTCCTTTTGTTTGCGTGCGAGCAGCGTCATCAACTCTGCAACTTTCGCCGCGTATTCAGGCTGGCCGGCGAGATTGTTGATCTCAAACGGATCCGCATGAAGGTCGAACAATTGCGTCTGGTTCACGAGCGGGTAGCGGATCAGTTTCCAGCGGTCATCACGCACCGCGCGCTGGAAGTCTTTGTAGGCAAACATCAATTCAGCGCGGACAGGCTTGGCCGGGTCTTTCAAAGTCGCAGTGAACTCAACCCCTTCGCTGGTCTGGGGCGCGGTGACGTTGCAAACTTTGCCGAGCGTAGGCAGCACGTCGAAGAGGTAGCACATCGCATCCGTCCGTGTGGCGGCCGGAATGCCGGGCCCGCTGATGATCAACGGGACGCGCACCGAATCGAGTTCATAAAGATTTTGTTTTCCAACCAGTCCATGACTCCCGCAGGCGACACCCGAATCGGCGCTGAACACGACGATAGTGTTCGTTGCATAAGGTGACGCCTCCAAAGCATCGAGTACGCGGCCGATCTGGGAATCGAGATAAGAAATATAGCGGTAATATTCGGCAAGGTAGGCGCGCACGGCGTCTGGGGTGCGCGGCCAGGGCAAAAGCTTTTCGTCGCGGATGATCATCTCGCCATTATTCCACGGGTGTTGCGGCAGGAAGTTCGGCGGGAGAGGGATTTTGGCCGGGTCGTAGTGAACCGGAAAATCATCGGGGACGATGTGCGGATCGTGCGGCGCATCGAAGGGCACGTAGCAAAAAAACGGCGCGCCCTGAGATTTCTGGAGAAAGTGAATCACCGCATCGGCGAAAGCGGCGCAGGCATGTTTGCCCTTGGCTTCCGGCGGTCCGAGCTTGCCATCGGTCATGTCACTGAGCTTCATTTTCAGCGGATTGCCCATGCCGCCCGCGAAGACGGACTGGGCGATCTGAAAACTTTTCGGCAGCGCGCTGGGACCATTGTGCCACTTGCCGGTCATGAATGTGGTATAACCTGCGCGACCAAAGGCGGCCGGCCAGGTTTCGTCACGCATCAGCTTCTCATCAATGCGGAACAGAGAACGCCCGGATAATAGCATGGCGCGGGACGGCACGCAGGTGGCGGCGTTCAGTCCGCCCTGCATGTAGGCGCGATTGAAGGCCAAGCCGGAATGGACGAGGCGGTCCAAGTTGGGAGTCTGGATGTGAGCATTCCCCAGAGCCGCAATGGTGTCGGCGCGCTGGTCGTCGGCGAAAAGGAAAAGGATGTTGGGACGTTTGTCTGCGCCAAATGCCGACGCGTCGATCAGCAGCGTGGCGACAATGGATGCAATCGTTTTCAAAGGCTTGGTCCGGTTGAAACAAGCCGGTGAGATTTACCGCAAAGCTCCCTCAATCGTGAGAGCAGTCGCGATGACTGGCTGGGTTCGCTGGACATCCATCGGATACTACAGGCGCGAGGCCTGCCCGCCATAGCTCAAATGAGTTACGCCGGGCCACAAGCCCAATGCCAGCGCCGCCAGCACAGAACAATCCGCGTGCTGGGCCTGGGACCGGCTCGGAAGTGTTCGTTTGCGGAGCACGGAAAAAAAACCGGGTCAATCAGCCAGGGGATGGCCGAGAGACCCGGGGAATTGCGAATAGTTCAATTGTAGGTTTTGTGTGGTAAACTCGGCGCTGACCTGAACTGTTGACTCACGCCGAAATTCTAAAATTCTTCAAAGAGCATTCCGGTTTCAAACCGGGCGCTGCCTTGTGGGTCAACGCGCTGATGTGAGTTCAGACGCGGTCCCCTGCTAAATTGTTCAAAGTATTTTCAGGCTTCCGTAATTTATTTTGCCAGGCGATCACAACTGCTTGATCCAGATGTTCCGGTATTGAACGGGATTGCCGTGATCCTGCAACAACAGGCCCGCCGGTTCGCCCTCCTTGTTGTTCATGCCGCCCGGCGTAACGTGCGGCAGTTCAAAGTTGTCGTGAATCTTCACGCCGTTGTGAATGACCGTGACGCGCGCGTTGGCGGTCTTCTTGCCATTGCCGCCAAGTTTGGCCTGGTGAAAAGTGATGTCGTAACTCTGCCACTGGAGCGGCGGGGCGCACATGTTCACTGACGGTCGACAAATCTGGTAGAAGCCGCCGCATTCGTTGTCCTGACCTTCCAGACCGTAACTGTCCAACACCTGCGTCTCGTAGCGGGTTTGAAGATAGACGCCGCTGTTGGCGCGGCCCTGGCCGGACTCGCGCGGCATGTAAGGAAGGCGAAACTCGAGATGCAGTTGGAAGTCGCCGAACTTTTCCTTGGTCACAACGTCGCCGCCTTTGGCAACTTCCATCACGCCGTTGGTGAGCAATTTCCAACCCGCCGGTTTGCCGTCGCGCGTCTGCCATTGATCGAGATTTTTTCCGTCGAACAACACGACTGCATCCTGCGGCGCCGGTTTGCCCAGTTCGGGCGAGAGGCGCTCGGTTTTCCGAAGTTCGAATTGGCCTTTCAAGTTTCCGGTGATCGCGCCTTTAACTGAGTGGTCCGCAAGCTTGCCTGACCACAACGAGGCCCGAAATAAAACGCCTTTGTCCGTAGTCTCGGCGACGTGGTTCGCATCCAGTGAAATGTCATCCAGAAATTGGAACTGACCATCGCGAATCTCACCGCGCAACCGGTGGAGATACGGCCCGCGCTGGCTGAAGTCGGCGACGAAACGCGCCTCGTAATGACCTTTGTCGAGCGGGATCATGTAAACGGCCACCGGCTGCGGTTGGCCACTGAGGGTCACGCTGCCCTGCCAGTCACCCATGAAGGCATCCACGGGGTTTTGTGCGGCGGCGCGAAAGGCCAGCAGGGCGGCGGTGAATAGGACTTTGAAATTCATAAATCAATGGTTTGGGCACAGGACTTGGGCAGGATGCTATAGGCGTGCGCTCGGCGCACCATAGCTCAAATGAGTTTGGGCCCTAAACTTCCTTCGGTTGGTTTGCCTTCCGCTTACGCCTTGTCCCAGCGCATGGATTCTGGCAGCCAGCGGTAGCCCGTGCCGAATTGCGCGACGTGACCCAAGCCCGGCCACGGGAGGTGAAAGGCAAAGAGTCGCGTCCGTGCGGCGGACTCCCGCTCAAAAATGCGTTTGCGCGAAGTGACTGCCGTCACGGGATGATGATCAAGACCGATCACCCAGTTTGGATCGTGAAACATCAGGATCGAATGATGCACGAGATCCGAGATGTGGAGGAGGGTTTCACCCTTGGAGGCAATGCGGAAAATCGAGTGGCCTGCCGTGTGGCCGGGTGCGGCTTCGATGGCGATGCGCCCGTCGAACAATGACGCCCCGTCCTTCAGGGCGTGTGTTTGCGGTTTCAGCAGATCAAATTTCTCGCGGTTACCCTTGATCAATCCGGGCAGCTCGCCCGGGTTGCGGTGCGACTGGGAAAAGTCCGGTTCCTTGGTGAACCAGAAATCGAGTTCGGTTTGCAACACGTAAACCGCCGCATTGGGCAGCGCCGGTTTTCCTCCCGCCACAAATCCGCCGATGTGGTCAATGTGCGCGTGGCTCAGAAACGCCGCCGTCACCTGTTCATTCGTGATGCCGATCTGCGCCAAACCGTCTGCCAGCCAGCCAAAGCGAGGCCGGCTGTCCACGCCGAATCCCGGATCAATTACGACCACCTCGTTGCCCCAGCGCAACACAAGCACGTTGATGTAGCAGGGAATGAAATCCGTCGGTTCGATCTCATGCTCCAGCACTGTCTTCATCGTCGGGCGCTGATCCTCGGGATACATCATTGCCGAGGGCGGACCGAATCGCAGCGTCCCGTCGCTGATGGAAAAAGCCTCGATGTCGCCGATGGTGAAGCGATAGACGATCGGGTTCTTCATCGACTGGACAATCGAGGACGGCGCGGGCGAATTTGCTGCCGCCCCGAGGCTGGGCAAGGCTAGTGCAGCTGGGAGGGTGGCCAGAAACGAGCGGCGATTGAAAGGGGATCCAATATTCATGGAGCGAAAGCTGGCTTCACCGTGACGCAAACGCAAGGCGGTTTTACCTTCCCATGGGAGAAACCGTCATCGCTTTTGCCATTCTCAGTCGGATATGGCAAAATGGCTTAGCCTTCGGGAATATTTTCAACACAAATGCGCTGCATCAACTTTCAGATCGGCTTTGACCTTGCTCGCGGAAAAAACTACCTGTTAAGGACGTGCATGTCTGCAAAACGATTTTGATTTCGCTCTGGTCGATGGTGGCCCTTGAGGTCATCGCGGCGGGGAAGGTTGAATTCAGCGCGGACGTGCGGCCTATTTTGAGCCGCACTTGTTTTCAGTGTCACGGTGCAGACGAGTCCAGCCGCAAGGCCAAACTACGTTTGGATATTCGCTCCGAGGCAACCAACCCGCGCGAGGAAATCACCCCGATTGTTCCCGGCCAACTGGCCCGGAGCGAAGCTTGGCGGCGCATCGTCAGCCACGATCCCGAGGAGCAAATGCCGCCGCCTGAATCCAAGATTGCGCTGACTAAGCCGGAGATTGAGATCCTGGGAAAATGGATCAAGCAGGGGGCAGCCTACTCGAAGCACTGGTCGTTTGAGCCGCTGAAACTTCCTCCAGTGCCGAAGCTGAAACGCGACGCCATTGCCAGAAATCCCATAGATCATTTCGTCACCGCGAAACTCGCCGAGCATGGCTTGAAACAAAACCCCGAGGCCGACCGCAATACGCTGATCCGCCGGCTGTCGCTTGATCTCATCGGCTTGCCGCCGACGCGCGAGGAAGTCGCGGCATTCGTCAACGACAAGTCGCCCGGCGCTTTCGATCGGGTCGTTGAGCGACTGCTGGCTTCGCCGCATTACGGCGAAAAATGGGCGCGTGCGTGGCTCGATCTGGCGCGGTATGCGGACTCCTCCGGGTACGGCAGCGATGAATTGCGCCTGAACATGTGGCCGTATCGTGACTGGGTCATCAACGCTCTCAACCAGAACATGACTTATGAGGAGTTCACACTCGAACAAATCGCCGGGGACCTGCTGCCCGGCCCCACGCTGCGGCAGCGGATCGCAACGACATTTCATCGCAACACGATGACCAACATGGAGGGCGGCACGGACGATGAGGAGTATCGGGTCGCCGCAGTGAAGGATCGCGTGAATACCACGATGCAGGTGTGGATGGGGCTTACTGCTGGTTGCGCGCAATGCCACACGCACAAATTCGATCCGATCACGCAAAAAGAATACTACCAACTCTTCGCAATCTTTAACCAGACCGAGGATGCGGATAAGCCTGACGAAGCGCCGCTCTTGCCGGTGCCGGTCAAGGAGGAGGCGCACTGGGAAAAATTGCAGTCCGAGATCGCCGCTTTGGAAAAACAGTTGCAGGTCAATACCCCGGAGTTCGAAAAGGAACTCTCCGACTGGTCGAAGAAAGCGAGCGAGCCCGTGAAGTGGGAACCGCTGACATTTGTCGAGGGCTCGTCGAAAAATGGCAGCTTGAGTTTGGCACCGGACGGTTCCCTCAAGGCCGGCACGAACATCGCCGCCAACGAAAAATTCACGGCGCAATTCAAGACATCGCTCAAAGCGGTCACCGCGTTCCGCCTCGAAACGCTGCCGGACCTAGCCGCCAAGGGCGAAGCCTCCCTGACGAGCATTGAAATCTCCGCCAAGCCGGTGGCCGCGCAAACCACTATGGGCCGCTTTGTGCGTGTGGAGGGCGAGCCTGACCAGTTCATCAGCCTCGCCGAAGTCGAAGTCTTCAGTGGCGGCACCAACATCGCGAGGCAAGCCAAGGCCAGCCAATCCACGACGGGGCATGGGGGCGAGGCTGCCCGCGCGATTGATGGGAATACCTCGGGCGACTATTCAAAGAATTCCGTATCGCATACCGCCACTGGCGATCAACATCCTTTCTGGGAAGTGGATCTCGGCGCGGAACAACCACTCGAAAAGATTGTTGTTTGGAACCGCACCGACAGCAATGAGCAAAGACTGGCCGGCGCAAAACTTGTGCTGCTTGATCAAAATCGCCACGAGGTTTATGCGGAGAAAATTGACGCCCCACCGCGGCCGAGCCGGGAATTTGCGCTTTCCGGCTGGACGCGCCTTGCCCTGAAGAATGCCACCGCAGATTCAATGACGCCGGGCAACGGGCCGGAGAACGCGATTGATGTGCAGAAGCATTCCGGCTGGCACGTCGCGCTCGATGCTCCGCACGCGGCGGTGTTCGAAGCCGAGAAGCCACTGGTTGCCGAGGATGAAGTGTTGCTCTCGGTAATGATGTTGCAGGCGGGCAAAGATCGCCATCCGTTCACTCACTTCCGGATTACCGCGACCACCCAGACCGGGCCGGTTTACGAGCTGTCTCCGGAAATCCGTGAAATCCTCCACGCCAAGCCAGCGCGGCGCACCGTCGAACAAACCGAAAAGCTGGCCAATTATTTTCGGCCCAGGGC
>JANPGB010000618.1:0-2848 GCA_031423695.1 Verrucomicrobiota bacterium | reverse complement strand
GGTGCCTGGCAGGCCGGTGCGATCTCTCGGGAGACGATGTTTGATTTGTTCCGAAAAGGGGAAGTCCTCCCCACCGGTCGCACTGACACCGAAGAGAAAACTCTCATTGATCAAATCGGTCATGAGAAAAATGCCGGGGTCTTTCCTAAGGCTGGGAACACCTCCGGCGGCACGGCTCCACAGGCTGCTACGGTGTCGGCGGCTGCAAAACCTTGAACCATGAAACTAGCGAGCCAATGGAAAACTTTGACACGCGCCCAGCGGCGCGATTGGAGCGCCTGGGCCAGAACCAACCCGGTGATGCTCGATGATGGTAACGCGCGCCGCGTGAGCGGGCACAAGGCAATGACGATGGTGCTGCGGAATCGCACCATTGCCGGGGAAGCTCTCCGCCCGGCGTTTCCGCCCGCGGCGACGAGCTGGCTGGTGTCCGCGCTGTCGCTGGTGGATGCGGGGCCGTACACGGAATACGGCGGCATGATGGTGTTCCGCACCACGCAGGCATTGGCGGCGGGAACCAAATGGTTCATCTGGGCGACGCGGCCGATGGACGCCAGCGAGAAACAGCCGCAGCCGCTGCTGCGTTTCGTGAAGTTCTTCACGCCGGGCGTAGTCGCGGCTGACCACTACACGCCGCGTTTTGACGATGACTATCGCGCGGTGATCGGGTCGTTCGCGGGTCCGGGTGCGCGGGGTGCGTGGCCGGTTCCAATGTTCATCTGGTTCCGGGTGCATCAATACGCCGATGGGCAGCTCGGGCCGGGAACGCTGTTGTGGGGGCCGATTTTGATTGATGTGTAGCGAATGGAAAAACAACGGCGGCGCTCTGCCGAGACGCCGCTACGAAAGGAAAATTTATGGCACTGAAAAATAAATATACGAACGCCGGTGAAGTGCCGGCGGAATTGAAATCGTTTTACGTGGAGCGGGACGGCGCGTTTCACCTGGATGCCGAGCGTGATGGAAAGCTCGATGAGTTCCGCGCTTCGAACGTGGCGTTGCTCAAGAAAATTGCTGACACCGAGAAACGGTTTGAAGGCATTGATCCCGACGCCGTTCGCCAGCTCGCCGACGAAAAGCGCAAGCTGGAGGAGGCCGCGCAACTCAAGGCCGGTGAAGTGGACAAGGTGCTGGAGGCGCGCCTCCGGACGGCCCGCACGGAATGGGAAAAGGTTCATGCGCCGGTCGTGGCGGAGCGCGATGCGCTGACGGGTCGGCTGACCGCGATTCAGATTGATCAAGCCGTGGTCACCGAAGCAACCAAGCGCGGGTTGCGGCCGACGGCGATTCCCGACATTGCGTCGCGCGCGCGATTGAATTTCAAGCTGGTGAACGGCGTGCCCCAGGCTTTGGAGGCGGACGGCCAGACGGCCCGGGTGGGCAAGGATGGCATCACGCCGATGACTTTGGCCGAGTGGGTGGAGGCGTTGGTGTCCGACGCCCCGCATCTGTTCGAGGCAAACGCTGGCGGCGGTGCCGCGGGCTCCGGTGGCGGTGCCGCCGGTAATCGATCCGCGCGCAACCCGTTCCGCAAGGAGACGTGGAATCTCACGGAACAAATGAAACTGCAGAAGAGCGATCCGGGCTTGGCGGCCCGGTTGAAGGCAGCGAGTTAGGGAACGGCGCGCACGGAGTGTCGCGCCCTACCCGGAAAACAAATTTGGGCGGTCGCAGCGCGACGCGCCCTACCAAAGAGAAAGGTTTGAGTTATGGCGAAGACAGCAGTGGCGGACATCATCATCCCCACGGAGTTTGAAAAGTATGCAATCGAGCGCACGGCGGAACTGAGCACGTTCGGCCAGTGCGGCATCGTGGAACACGCACCGGAGTTTGACCTGCTGGCGGCGGGCGGCGGGCGCGAGGTCAAGATGCCGTTCTGGAAGGACCTGACGGCGACGCGGCAGTTGCTGGGCGACAGCGCGACGCTGGCGGTCAACAAGATCACCAGCGATCAGGACATTGCGCGCATTCACAATGACGCGCAGGTGTGGAGTGTGAACCACCTGGCCAAGGTGATTTCGGGCGACGATCCGATGCAGGCCATCATTGACCTGGTGGGCGAGTATTGGGCGCGCACGGACGAGGGGCTGGTCGTGTCGTGCCTCAAGGGCATCTTCGCGGCGGGTTCCATGTCCGGCAACAAGCTGGCCATCGCCAGTGAATCCGTGGCGGGCGCAAGTGCTGCCACGCGGCTGAACGGGTCCACGTTCGTGGATGCGACGGTGAAGCTGGGCGACCGGGGCGACCGGCTGACGGCGGTGGCGATGCATTCGGCCACCGAGGCGGCGCTGCGCAAGCTGGACCTGATTGACTTCCTGCCGGACAGCGAGGGCAAGGACCAGATCCGGACGTTCCAGGGCCGGCGCGTGGTGGTGGATGACAATCTGCCGACGCGGGCGGGCACGACGGACGGCACGGTGTTCACGACGTATCTGTTCGGGCCGGGCGCGTTTGGCAAGGGCGCGGCCGCGCTGGACAGCGAGCCGCTGCAGGGCGGGTTCGGCACGGAGGGCGTGGAGCTGTCGCGCGTGCCGCTGGACAGCGACTCGGTGCTGATCAATCGGCGCCGTTACATCCTGCATCCGCGCGGGGTGAAGTTCACCAGCGCCAGCGTGGCCGGCGATTCGCCGACGAATGCAGAACTGGAAACCGGATCGAACTGGACGCGGGTGTTCGAGAACAAGAATGTCCGCATCGTGGCGATCGATCACAACAACTAGCTTCCGCTAGGGGGCTATGCGCTGGCGCGCGGGGAACTCCTGCGCGCCAGCGCTAAACCAAAAAACTCAACTCACAAAATTATGGGCAAAGATATTCCACGGAGTTTTGAAAAGATTCGCAGCGGCGA
>JANPGB010000617.1:0-4671 GCA_031423695.1 Verrucomicrobiota bacterium | reverse complement strand
CGAAATATTCGGCTGCACATTAAAAATAAATGCAGAGCAAAGGATAAGCAGCAGGCAGATGCCGGAAAAGGAAATGTATTTATTTATGTTTTCGAAGCGCTCTGCACGATGGGGAAACAGGAACGCGCCCTGTTGCGAATGCGCGAGCGCTACCAGACGATGATCCCCTGCAGCTTCACCACGCTGTGGGAGCACTATGACCGTTGGTGGGCCTCGCGCATTGATGCGTTTGACGACGCGTCCTCGCTGAATCACGGCTGGAATCCGCCGGCGCTGATTCTTTCGCAGAGCATCGCGGGCGTTTCTCCGGTGACGCCGGGTTGGGCCACGTATCAAGTCTTGCCCAAGGAAGCGTTCCTGACGGCGCTCAAAGTCGTTGTCCCGTCGATTAAAGGGAACGTGACCGTGGACATGAAGAAGTCCGCGACCCAGTATTCGCTTCGTCTGAGTTCACCCGCCGATACAACTGCCATCGTGGGGATCCCGAAAGGCTCATTCTCCAAATTGAATGCCATCAAGGTGAATGACGCGACGATTTGGAAGGGGAAATTCCTCGGCGGCGTGCCGGGCGTCACTTGGAATGACGAGGATGCCGACTACGTGAAGTTCAACGTTTCGCCCGGTGCGTGGCAATTTCTCGGCCTCGGATCATTGCCCATCACTTCGTCCAAACCCCGGCCGCGCGCTCCCTCAGACGCCCGCCCACTCGACAAGAAATCCTGGACCGCCTCGGCTTCGGTGCCCGATGGCTCGTTTCTTTTTAGCGGGGAGAAAATCCCGATTGATGTTGGCGCTGCGAATGCCCTGGATGGCGATCATTGGACCGGTTGGCGGGCCATGACCCAAACCCAGCATGCCGGGCAGTGGTTTCAAGTGGACATGAAACGGGCCGAGAAGTTTTCGAAAATCGTCATGGATAACACCTGGGCGCTTTGGGATTCACCGGAGATGTTTGCCGTGTCCATTTCCCGGGATGGCGAACATTGGGGAACTCCGATCGCATCAGGCCGTGGGGAATTGGGCATCACGACGATTTCATTTCCGACGCAGACCGCGCGCTATATTCGGATCACGCAGACGGGGACAAACACCACTTACCATTGGTCCATTTATGAATTCGACGTTTTCGCTCCGGGCCGCCACACCAGTTCAGTAGAATCAACCGCTCGCAAGAGATGAGCCTTGTCACACACCGACCCACCGAACAAATTTCAGGTAATGGTTTCCGTATAATGAAATTCTCTTTGTTTTACTTCGCCGTGTTTCTGGCGGTATTGCCCAACGCGCTGGTTGCAGCCGAGGCGCCGCGCCCCAACATTCTCCTGATCCTCGCCGATGACATGGGTTATTCTGACGCGGGTTGTTACGGCGGAGAAATTGCCACGCCGAATCTCGATGGCCTGGCCAAAGGCGGATTGCGCTTCACGCAATTCTACAACACCGCCCGCTGCTGGCCCTCGCGCGCGGCGATTCTCACCGGCTATTACGCACAGCAAGTGCGGCGCGATATAGTGCCCGGCGTGCAGAGCGGGAATTCCGGCACGCGACCGGCGTGGGCGAAGTTGTTGCCAGAAATGTTGCGACCACTGGGTTATCGCTCGTACCACTCCGGCAAGTGGCACGTGGATGGCAAGCCGTTGCAAAACGGATTCGACCACTCTTACGCCCTCAACGATCACGACCGGTATTTTGCGCCCCAGTTACATACCGAAGATGATGTGGCGTTGCCGCCAGTGGCGACGAACACCGGTTATTACTCCAGCACGGCCATTGCTGATCATGCGATCAAGTTTCTCCAGGAACACGCGGAGAAACACGCGACGCAGCCGTTCTTCCAGTTCGTGGCCTTCACCGCGCCGCATTTTCCTTTGCAAGCACCGGCGGAGGACATCGCACACTATCGTGACCGCTATCTCGGTGGTTGGGATGCCATGCGCGAGGAACGCTGGCAACGGATGCAGGCGATGGGCATCGGCGGCAGCTCGCTCTCCGCGATTGAACGCGAGATCGGCCCGCCCTATGCTTTTCCGCGGGACATTGCCAAACTCGGTCCGAACGAAGTGAACCGTCCACTGCCATGGAACGATCTGAACCCGGCGCAACGGAAATTTCAGGCTGACAAAATGTCCATTCACGCGGCGATGGTGGATCGGATGGATCGCGAAATCGGGCGGCTGTTGGAACAGATTCGCCTGATGGGCGCGGCGGAAAATACGTTCGTGCTCTTCCTGTCCGACAACGGCGCGAGTGCCGAGATGATGGTGCGTGGCGATGGTCATGATTCTGAAGCGCCGCCCGGCAGCGCCGGAACATTCCTCAGCATCGGTCCGGGCTGGTCCAGTCTGGCGAACACGCCGTTTCGTCGCCACAAGACCTGGGTGCATGAGGGCGGCATTTCCACGCCGCTCATTGCGAACTGGCCGCGCGGCATCACGGCTCGCGGGGAGCTGCGACAAACCCCGGCACATCTGATTGACCTCTTGCCGACACTTGTAGAACTGGCCGGCGGCAAGCCTCTTGCAACAGTGGATGGCGTGTCCGTGCCGCCAGCTCCGGGCAAAAGTCTGGTCCCGCTTTTCGCAAAAGACGGCACGGTGACCCATGATTTCTTGTGGTGGCTGCACGAAGGCAACCGCGCCCTGCGGGCCGGCGACTGGAAAATTGTCGCCGCCGGAAAGGACAGCCCGTGGGAACTCTACGACCTGGCCAGCGACCGTTCCGAGTCCAGGAATCTGGCCGCCGTGAAACCGGAGAAGGTCCGCGAGCTTTCCGAACAGTGGAATCGCCAGACCGAGGAATACTTTGCGATGGCCCGCAAGGGTTCATCGTCGGCTTACCAGGATTGGAAACACTCAGGTTCGATCCACATTCTCACGACCCCGGAAGGCGCGAACCTGCCGGCCTCGGCAAGTGAAAAAGACTTTCCACTGCTGGTGCGATTGCGCAAGGACACTTTCGATTTCAGCCAGGCCAAGGCGAATGGTGAGGACATCCGGTTTTCGACTGCCGAAGGAAAGCCGTTGGCGTTTCAGATTGAAGAGTGGGATGCCGCTAAAAAAACAGCCAGCATCTGGGTGCGGATTCCAACGATAAAAGGCAACGAGAACCAGGAGATCAAGCTGCATTGGGGCAAAGTCGAAGCAGCCAGTGAGTCCAATGGATCGGCGGTATTCAACGAGTCGAACGGTTATCTCAGCGTGTGGCACATGAGCGAACCTGTGCGGGATGAAGTCGGCACACTTACAACAAAAGATGTGGGAACGACTGCGAGTGTGGGAATGAACGGAAGTGCCCGGCACTTTGCAGGTGACCAGGGTTTGTTCTGCGGCGACAAGATCACCGGCTATCCGACGGGGTCGAGCCCACACACGTCGGAAGCGTGGATTCGGGCGGACAAGGCGAATGGCCGGGTGCTCGCCTGGGGCAACGAGGAACAACAGGGAAAAGTGGTGATGCAATTTCGCAGCCCGCCCCATATCAGCATGGATTGCTATTTCTCCGACGCCAATGTCCACGGCAAAAGCGTTCTTCCCTTGTCCCAATGGATTCAGGTGGTCCACACCTATGAGAAAGGTGATTCGCGAGTTTATGTGAATGGCGTGCTCGACGGCGTCGCCCGGCATCAGGCTGCGGCCTTGGACGTGAAGCGTCCGACCGGGCTGTGGATTGGCGGTTGGCACAACGATTACGACTTCATTGGCGACATTGACGAGGTGCGGGTTTCCAAAGTGGTGCGCTCGGCGGATTGGGTGAAGCTGCAATATGAAAACCAGAAGCCGCTGCAAACCTTGGTGGGCAACCTGGTCCAACCTGGAAACGCTTTCACCGTTTCGCCACCGCAAGCCACCGTGTTCGAGGGCAAGCGCGTCACGTTCACCGCCGAGGCGGGTGGCGCACAGAAACTCATTTGGATTCTCAAGAGCGACGGTCACGAGACGATCATAGGCGTGGATGATTTTCATTTCACGCTTGATGCGGGGCGGGTGACCGGAGATAAATCTGCCACGCTTGAATTCAAGGCGATCTACGCGAACCAGGTGAAGACGCGGGACGTTCCAATCACGATCAAGGAAGACATTCAAGAACCGGTGTTCACGTTGAAAGCACCGGCCAAGTGGGACGGGCGCAGCACGATCGAGGTGGAGGCGCGCGTTTCTAATTTGAGTGCGATGCAGGCGAAAGGAGCGGGCGAGTTGAACACGACGTGGACTGTTTCCGATATCGCCGTAACGAAAGAAATTACGGCCGGAAAACTTGTTCTCAAGCGTGCCGAAAACAGCGGGAAGCTGACCGTGACTGCAACCATGCGCAACGGCGGCGCTCCGACGACGAACTCGATCACGATCAATGTGGATGAACCGCAACACGACGCCTGGCTGGTTCGAGTTCCCGAGAGGGACGAGAAACCGGAGGACAATCAGTTCTACGCCCGTGATGACAAGAACGAGGGCACCCTTTTTTACAACGGCCATTTGACTGAGGTAGCCGACGGAGTCTTTCTAAAAATTTATGCCGACGGAAAACTTTTCTGGGAGGAGAAAAAAAAGCTCGCGACCGACAAGTCCTATGCGTTCTCGGTAAAACTCAAGCCGGGACTTATTCATTACGTTGTGGAATTCGGCTGCAAGAGCGGCGGGCGCGAGACGGTTCTTCACACCGTGACCAACATTG
>JANPGB010000616.1:0-10569 GCA_031423695.1 Verrucomicrobiota bacterium | reverse complement strand
TGAAAAACTTTCCGTCGAACGCGTCGTTGAGCGGTTGAGCTATGTGGATAAGGCGCTGCGGTTGCTGCGCAAGGAACTCGGCGACCAGACCGCGCTCATCGGTTTCAGCGGTTCGCCGTGGACGCTGGCCACGTTCATGATGGAAGGCGCGAGCGTGCCGAAATACAGCCGCGCGCTGCAACTGTTCCGCGAAGACCCGAAAACTTATTACGCGCTCGCCGAGAAGCTCACAGCCGCTGTCACCGTGTATTTGCAGATGCAGATTGCCACGGGCGTGGACGCCGTGCAAATCTTCGACAGCCACGGCGGTCATCTGGCGCCGACGGAATTTCAGGAGGCCAGCGGGCGCTGGACAAATCAAATCATCGCCAACCTCGGCGGCAAAGTTCCCGTCATCAGCTTCTCGCTTGGCACGCACGGCAACTGGCCCGACCTCGTGGCTGCGAAGCCGAACGTCATCGGGATTGACTGGCAGACTTCGCTTGCGGAGGTGCGTAAGCTGATTCCTGAAAACATTGGTTTGCAGGGCAACCTTTCACCGGCGATGTTGAGCGACGTCACGCCGGAAGTTGCCGCGCGCGAAACGCGGGTGGTACTGGAAGCGATGCGGGGCAGGGCAGGACACATCTTTAATCTCGGTCACGGAGTGACGCCGGCGGCGAAGCTGGAAAACATTTCCGCCGTGGTGGACACTGTGAGGAATTTCAAATGAAGACGCTGCAAGTCGATCTCGATCTGGTGAAAAAATACAACGTGGCCGGGCCGCGTTACACCAGCTACCCGCCTGCCACCAAGTTCACGGACACGGTGACGTGGGATGAGTTGTCCGCCCGCATCGACGCGAATAACCAGACGGCGCGCGACCTTTCGATTTACTTTCACATCCCGTTCTGCGAGACGCTCTGCTGGTTCTGCGGCTGCACCACCGTCATCACAACCAATCACGACAAGGGCAAGGACTACATTGACTATCTCAGCCGCGAAGTGGCAAAGATGGCCGCGAAGCTCAACCCGGATCGCAAAGTCGTGCAGCTCCATTTCGGCGGCGGCTCGCCCACGTTTCTGCGGCCCGACGAAATCCGCCGGCTCGGCGACATCATCCACAAGCATTTCAAGTTTTCGCCGGACATCGAAGCCAGCGTGGAGGTGGATCCGCGTCGGCTCACGCGCGAGCACATGGTCGCGTTGCGCGAAGTGGGGTTCAACCGCGCCTCGATGGGCGTGCAGGATTTCAATCCCCAGGTGCAGGAAGCCATCCACCGGATTCAGCCGCGCGAGATGACGCAACAGGCGATTGATTGGATGCGCGAACTCGGTTACGGCTCGATCAACCTCGACCTCATCTATGGCCTGCCGCATCAGACGCCCGCGACGTTCAACGAAACCCTCGACACCGTGCTGGAGATGAAGCCCGACCGGCTCGCCGTGTTCAGTTACGCGCACGTTCCCTGGATCAAACCCGCGCAGCGGATTCTGGAGGAGAAAATTCTTCCCACACCGGAAAGTAAGCTGGAAGTCCTCAAGCTCGTCATCGAACGCCTGACCGCGAATGATCAGTACGTTTATATCGGCATGGATCATTTCGCGAAGCCGACCGACGAACTGGCCGTGGCGCAACGCAACAAACAGTTGCAGCGGAATTTTCAGGGTTACAGCACGCGCGCCGGGTCGGACATTTATTCATTCGGCATGAGCGCCATCTCGCAAATCCCCGATGCTTATTGGCAGAATGAGAAGGAACTGCCGAAGTATCAGAAGGCCGTGGACGCGGGTCGCGCGCCGCTGCACCGCGCCTACTTCGTGACGGCGGAGGACAAAATCCGCCGCGAAACCATCATGCGCGCGATGTGCGATCTTTCGCTCGACTTCGCCGCGATGTCGCAAAAGCTCGGCATCAACTTCGCGGAGCACTTCGCCAGCGAACTCGCGTCGCTCGCGCCGTTCGAGGCCGACGGTCTGGTGAAACGCACGGCCAGCGGTTTGGAAGTGACGGACAAGGGCCGCCTCTTTATCCGCAACATCGCGATGTGTTTCGACAACACACTGGCGCCGGCCAGCGAGCGCAGACATTCGCGGACGATTTGAAGCAGGGGCAAAAATCAAGTGCTGCCCAGCACGAAGTGGCGCCTCGACATTGTTGGCAGGCGGTTTACAGCGAGGCTGTGGGCAGCACCTCCTCCTGGTACATCCAAAACCGGCTGCCCTGCCGGTTTAGCGGAAGGTGTTTTCGGAGCCGCAATTCAGTCGAGGATGCTTAAGTCAATCTGTGCGTTTATCGCTCTCTACCAAATCGGTAAAAAAAACGAGGGGGGAACAGTGCGAGCCTTCAATTTGGCACGATCGCATTCACGAGATTGTTCACGTCGTTCATCAGCGTGGTCTGTGCCGCCGTAGCATTGTTATAGGAAGAATTATTGGTGAAGCTGGACGCCGCCCAAGTATTGTACGCGTTCATGTAATTGACGAAGTCTTGAACAATCAGGTTTTGTTGAGTTCGTCCGAGTGAGGTGGGTGTGGCTTGCAGAAAACCAGTGACCAGACCACTGAAGTCATAGCCGGTCAGGTTTGTCCCACTCACACCTCCCGCTCCGCCAGCGCCCGCAATGCCGATCAGGCCGTTGGTGCCGACAATGGCTGTCCGCCAGGCGTTCTGATAATAAGCAAAGGAAGCGTCCTGCGAAAGGATTTGCTGCGAGTCAATCATGCTGCTCGTGATGGAAGTATTGGTTTGGGAGTACAAATTGAGCACGGAATTCTGGAGAAAAAAACCACCATTGGTGATGGCTGAACTGACCAGATTGGAGGAACTGGAGTTGTCGATCGAATAATATCCCAAGGTCGTTGAGGTGTTCGTAAAGAGCATCAGCCGGACGAACAGCGGAGCCAGATTGATGCGTTGAATTTTCAGGTCCTGCCCCGTGCCGCGCCAGTTGTTGAACGCTGTGGCAGTGGGAACGGTGCCGTCGGCGGTGTTCCAGATGTTGCTGAAGTCGCCGCTCGTCGGGAGGATGCCGTTCACGACGTTGGTGAACGGTCGACCAAGGCTGGACAGTAGCATGATCCGCGGATTGATTGGAGGGATGACCTGTCCGGACGAGTTCGTTACTACGGAACCAAAAAGGTAATTGGTCTGACCATAGGGAAGCCCCGCGCCATTCGCGCCGATGGCCAGGTTGGGATCCACCACGAAGTAGCGTATCAGGCCCCGCGAATTGGTGACTACCTCACTGATGTCGAGACTCATCTCGGTGCCGATGGCGGAGGCCCAGTCGTTGGTGCCGGGAATGTAGCGATTGCGCAACACGCTTCGCTGTAAGGCGTCGCCAAGAGATTGGAGGGTTGCCGTCTCGAAGTCTGCCATGATTTTGTCGGACTGCTTGGTCAGTGCCGGCAGCAGCAGCGCGGCCAAGATGGCGATGGCGGCCAGGATGCCGATCATCTCAATCAACGTGAACCCTTTTAGCTGGGCGAGAATCTTCTTTCTTGGAGGGGATTTCATAGCCCTACTTGAGAAGACCCCAATTTCCATTGCCAGTGTAAGTATTCAGGTTTCCTGCCTCAGTGGTCACCAATTGATAAATCGGCACTTGGCCAAGCGGCGCCGCGCCGTGGACACTGAACGAGGGTGTCATGTTTGCCCACATGGAGTAGTCGAGCATGAAGTTACTCAGGGCACCGATGACCGCACTCTGGGAGGATCCCTTGCCGCCGCCGGCGCCCGCACCCGAATTCCAAGCGGCATTAAAAAATGCCGATGCAGAAGCTGCAAAACTGGCGACCAGATTGGTACTGTTAAACGGGGCCTTGGGCGCGTTGTTGCCGTCGGTGATCTGCCCCGACCACACGCCGTTTTCAAATACGAAACTGATGTTGCGCTTTAGCACGAAGCGGGTTGACAGCCCGTTGGTGTTGTAGAGACTGAGCACGCTTCCATCCAGAAAGTACGAGTTCACGGCTCCGTTCGTCACGATGGTTGAACCTGTTCCATTGATGGAAAACTGGCCGTTTGTGCTTGATGCATCACGGTTCACGAGGATGAGCTGATAGAACGTCGGTTCAAGGTTGATGCGCTGGATGCAGATGTCCTCGCCCGTTCCAGGCCAGCCGGACCAGGTGGCCGGCTTCACATTTGGCGGTGTGTTCCAGAGGTCGTTGAAACTGGCCGAGGAGGGAACCCCGCTCACGACCGGCGGGTTGGTGCGCGCGATCGAGGAGACGAGGATCAGTCGGGCACTGACGGGGCGGCTGGAGAGGCCGGCATTGTTGGTTTGACTGTAGGGAAGACTGCCGCCCCCGGCGCGGGGCAGGTTCAAATTGGGATCAATCAAAAAGGCGCGTGTGTAACCGCGGTTGTTGGTGGTGATGTTGGAGACGGTCCGGGTTGTCCAGGTGGCGGCTGCGGCAGCCCAGCTGGTTTGATCGGGAATGCTGTTGCTGCGGAGAATTTGCAGCACCAACGCGTTCTTGATCGCGATGAGATCCGCGTTCTCCTTGTTCCATGCCGCGATATCCACCCGTTTGACCACGGCCGGAATCATGAACGCGGCCATGATCGCGAGGATGGCCAGCACGCCGACAAACTCCAGCAGCGTGAATCCGGACCGCCGACGGGGCGCCAAGGCTTGGCCCCGGTAAGCCTGCTTGGACCCGGTCTCGCGGGAGTGGTCCGCTGGGCGCGAAGTATTCATTTGTGAACTGGCCTTTCATTGAGCCGGCTGGTTTCGTCGCATGACGGACGGCCGGTTGTTCCCCGTGCATCTGATTTAATCGCGGGCCCTTTCCAAAAAAAATCAGCGCGCATTCCGAGTTGCGCATGCGATCTGACTGCCAACGCCAAACACTGCGGCGCCGTTTTGAGATGATGAGTTACATCCATTGAATATGTCCGGGCTGCATTCCCATTGCGGCTGACCACTCAGACGCTAGTCGTGCGGGGAGATAATACAAGCGAACTCAGACTCTTTTCAAATCCGCTAAATTACGTATAGCAGACTTCGGTCGGGGAAACTCCGCCCGTCCAAGTAGAGTCCTCGTGGGGAAGCTGTCTCCGCAGTTTTCACCTGCTGAATCCGTAGTCTCCGGGGTCGCAAACGGCTTCAAAAATTGGGATGGTTATGAGGAGATGGAAAGAGTTGGAACCACATGCATGGTGAGTGCGGGAGGGTTTTCGAACGCAATTGCGTTAGTGGTTTTGCGTGGGGTTATGGAGGGCTGTGTCCGTTTCCTCGGTCGCTCGTCCTTGAGCTTATCCGAAAATTGCATTCATGTCTAATCCACTCACAGCACCAAAAGCGGGATTGGATTTCATGTCCAGTTCCCAGACCACGTTGGGGATCAGCTGGTTTAACAACCAGTTCAAGGCGGTGGCCGCGCACCGCGGCACGGTGACCGGCGCGTGGGCGCATGTTTGTGAATCCGCCAATGTCAACGAGTTCGAGGCCCTGCTGCGGGAGGCGATTCAGAAGACGGGCTTTCGCGGCTCGTCCGTCTCGCTGGTGCTGGCACAATCCTGGTCGGCCCAGCAAATGGTGGACCTGCCCCCGGTCAAGGGGCCGGCCCTGAAGAAAATTCTCGCGCGGCAGGCGCAGCAGCAGAAGTTTTTTGTGGGTGAGGCGGCCTGGTCGTTTGAAGAATCCGGCGCCGAACGCGACAGTCGGCGGATCATTCTGCATCTGGTTCCCAAGGCTGCCTTGAACCAGTTGATCACCGCCTGTCACACCCACGGGCTGCATCTTGTTTCGGTGGTTCCGCCTTCCACGATATTTCAGCAGCAGCTGCGGAAATTGCCCTTGGAGAAACAGGACGTGGCCATGCTCGCCGGCGAAACCGGCGGGGCGACCACCATCGTCATCGGCCGCAATGACGGCCGCATCCTGCTGGCCCGCACACTGCACGGCACCTGGAAGGAAGGCGGCGAAAGGCTGGCGCTGGATCTGAATCGCACGATCCTGTTTGCCAGCCAGAAGTACGGGATTGCGCTGACCAAGGATCTCTGGCTCTACGGCCCGGACGCGCCGGCCCAGGCGGACTCGGTGCAGCCCCACCTTCAGATTTCCGTCTCCGCCAGCCCGGTGGAGTACGATCCATTTTACGCGGCGACGCGGGCGCTGGCCCTGCGTCCGCAACTCAGCAGCAATTTCATCAGCCCCGTGATGCAGAAGGCGCACCAGCGGGACCTGTTCGCCAAGGCGGTTTTGGCCATGACCGTTTTCGCGGTGGTGGCTTCCCTGGCGGTCACGTGCTTCGCCTTCGTGCTGGCGCGCCAGAACCAGGCATCGATCCGCCAGTTGACCGATCAATACCAGCGGCTCGAATCCCAGCGCGGTCCGCTGGAGAAACTCAAGAGTCAACTCGCCCTCGACCAGCACCTGGACAAAACGGTGCTCGAGGAGCGTCCGCCCCCGGTGCCGCTGTGGCTGTTCGCGGCCTTGAGCGAGGCGGTGCCGACGGGCTGCACGGTGACAAATTTCCATGTGAAACGTCAGGGGGACTCCTGGCAGGTGCAGCTCGCGGGCGACTACCTGGCGGAAGCGAATGCCGACAAGACCAACATCCGGGCTCAGCTTGTCGCACGTCTCTCCAGCGGCCCTTTTCACATGAACTTGGTCGAGGGCGATGCGAAGCGAAGGAAATCCGCCGGCGCCAACGGAAGCGGCGGCGTTTCAGACTGGCTGGCCAATCTGGGCAGTGCGCCGGTCGCCAAAGCGGGCGAACCAGAGGCCAGGAATTTTGAAATCGAGGGGGTCGTGCGATGAGCGACAATGAATCCAATGCCCGGCCCGCAGCCATTCCGGCCCATGCTTCGGTGACGGAACAACTGTTTTCGCGCGTGGGCTTGTTCCGGGTGGTGGTCGCCCTGCTGGTCCTGGGTTCACTGGCCGCCGCCTGGTGGAGTGTCACCCGGGTGCTGCTGCCGATTCAGGCGCAATACAAAGATATAAGCGTAAAAGTTTCCCGGCTGGCGACAGAGGTGGACAACTTGGAGCGGAGCTGTTCGCGGGAAATCATCCAGCAAACCCGCGAACGCCTGGCGGAAGCCCATGCCCAGCTATTCTCGGATGAAAATGTGCTGGCCGCCTGGCTCGAGGATTTGCAAGTCCAGGCAGCTCCGCTGGCCTTGGAGGCAAAAGCGAGCTTCGGAAAAACCATGCCCCTGACGAGCAATGAAAAGGGAGTCATGCTCATCCCTGCCACCATCGAAGTGGGGCTTGGCCACAACTTGGTACGCGCTGCAAAAGGATCCGCCAGCCAGCGCTTCGCCAGGCTGATGAAGCGGCTGAGTTCCGGCGGCAAACGCGTGGATTTCGAGGAGTTGACCGTCACCGGCAATGGCTTTTCGATGGCAAGTTCCGTCCTGGTTTTGAATCTCTGGGCGAGGCAGGAGGCGGCCAAATGAAGATTTTTGGCAACCCTTGGTTCACGGGAGTTCTGGTGGCCGCGGCCGCCGGGGTCGTGATTTATCAAGTCCTCGGGGCCACGGGGCGACGGCCCAAAAGCACGGCGGCGGGGCCAGTGACTGCGGGCGCAGTGATTCCTGCGCCAGCCGCCGCCACGACCGCCCCAGCGAATGCGCCGGACGAAGCTTCGACCATGGATCGGAAAAGTGTGGAGCTGCACCTCGAAGCATGGATGGAGAAACCCCAGCGCGATGTCTTCACCTCACCCGTGGCCGCTCATCGTGTCGCCACCACCAATGCGGCCCCTTCACGCTGGCATCTGAAGGCCATCTGGGCGCAGACCGGCGGCCGGGTGGCGGCCATCAACAATGGCGTTTACAGCGAGGGGGATCACCTCGAAGACCTGACCGTGGAACGTATTGAAGACCACCAAGTCTGGCTCACGGGGCCGGCCGGCCGGGAGGTGATCGAATTCGCAAGCGCCCGAACCAATGCGACTGACCGGCTCAGCTCATCGCATGCCTATCCCGCGACCAGCAAGGGCGGAAACGCTTCGCCGCAATGACCCGAACCCGCTATCCTAATGGCAACCTCACCTTTCAGACCGCAGCCACATCAACCCCAACTCATTAGAAGTATGAAATCTAAAAACTTCCTGCACCACCCGCTCGCGAGGCAGACCGTCATCGCCGGGGCCTGTTTCCTCGCGGCGTGCGCCACACCCGATCCGGCACAAGCCCGCAAGCCCGTGTTCCTGGAAATACCCGGCGTCACCAGCGCCGCGCCGGAAACTGCGTCAACTGCTGGGTCCACCGCACTGTCGGCAGTGTTGCTGGCCGACGCCTCCACGTCCGCTGCGTCGCCCGCAGCGGAGGTCGCGGCGACGAGCCCGGCGCCGCCCGTCGTGCCCAAGACGCTCTATTCGTTCAAGGCCGAGGAGCTGGAGTTGAAGACCGCGCTCGCCCAATTCGCCCGCGCCAACAATCTGAACATCATCCCGGACCGTGACGTCGCCGGCATGGTGACCATGGACGTGCATGATCTGCCGCTCGAACAAATGATGCGCGCGCTGCTGGAAGCAAGCGATTGTTCATGGTCCAGCGAAGGGGATCTGATCCGCATCCGCAACACGGAAACGCAGACCTTCACCGTGGATTACCTCCGGCTCATCCGCAAAGGCGTGGGCCGCAGTTCGGCCACGCTCAGCAGCGCCACGTTCGCCGGCGGCTCCGGCGGCGGTTCCTCGGGTGGCGGAACTAGCGGCGGCGGAGGAGGCAGTGCGGGCAGCTCATCCATTGATTTGTCCGCGGACAACTCCATTCCTTTCTGGAGCGACCTCAAGGAGGAGCTTGATATCATGCTGACCGAGAAAGGGAGATCCGCGCTGGCGATCAACAAGACGGCCGGCCTCATCCAGGTTACCGACCGTCCCTCCGCGCTCAAGCGCGTGCAGAATTACCTGAGCAGCGTGGACACCACCGTCCACCGCCAGGTGGACATCGAGGTCAAACTTTACGACGTCACCCTCAACGATCAGTTCCAGTTCGGGATTGACTGGATGCATGTGGCGGAAGCCTACAGCGGCACCCTGGGTATTGGCGGCGCGACGCTGCCCGTGGCGGTCGGCGGAAGCTCGCTCAAGGATTCCGCATTGGGCAGCCTGACACGGCTGGTCGGCGGCGGGGGGGGCAATCCCGTGTCCCTCGTGTTCTCCAACTTCAACACCCAGGCCGCCGTCAACGCGCTCAAGCAGCAGGGCAATGTCGAAATCATTTCCAAGCCCCGGCTGCGGACCTTGAACAATCAGACCGCCTTGATCAAGGTCGGTTCCGAGCAGCCGTTCTTCGCGGTCAACACCACCACCAGCCAAAGCTCGAGCGGCAACATCGTCAGCACCGGCGACCAGATCACCACCGTGACCATCGGCACCATCCTGTCCATCACGCCGCAGATTTCCGCCGACAACTGGATCTCGCTCGACATCTCCCCGGTGCTGACCAGCCTCATTGACACCCTGACTTCGCCGAGCAAATCGGCCAACGCCCCGGTGCTCGACACCAAGCAGGCTTCCACGCTCGTGCGGGTGCGGGACGGCGACACCGTGGTGATGGGCGGCCTGATCCAGACCCAGCACTCCAAGAGCGAGAACAAGATTCCCGTCCTCGGCGACATTCCGTGGCTGGGCAAGCTCTTCACCGGCACGTTCAATTCCAAGCAGAAAAAGGAACTGGTGATGTTCGTGTCGCCCCACATCATCCGCGAAGGACAGGAGCCGCCGTTGCCCCTGACTCCCGCGGAGGAGGAATGGAAAATCATCAAGCACGCCAAGAAATGAAATGCGCCCATTGATTTTATGAATTTGCGGCCAGCCGGGTGGGCGGTGACGTTTGAAAGCAGTCGTCCGGCGGGCCGTAGAAAAAAACCAAAACAAGACCAGTAAACCAATCCAAACCAAGAAACGTATGAAACTCATAGCCTCACCAAAACAAAACCAAAAGGCCTTCACCCTGATCGAAATGATCGGCGTGCTGGCGGTCATTGCCATCCTCGCCGCGCTGCTGATTCCGAAAGTCTTCAGCGCCATCAACGAAGCCCGTGTGAACG
Organism: Verrucomicrobiota bacterium; assembly: GCA_031423695.1. Classification (GTDB taxonomy): domain Bacteria; phylum Verrucomicrobiota; class Verrucomicrobiia; order Limisphaerales; family CAIQOK01; genus CAIQOK01. Next base: position 568 of record JANPGB010000616.1, on the reverse strand, counting down.
GCGTCTCCATCAGCGTCGCTACGTTGAAGACCGCGACGGCGGATCACTACGGCAAATACGGCAAGTTCAACACCGTCTTCGGCACGAATGACCTCGGCACGACCGGCGTTATCACGAATGGATTCGACAAGATCCTTCTGACGGAAGGTTTCATCGACAAGCCGTTTACCGCCAAGATTTCCGGCGGTGACCCTGCCACCAACGCCGTCTTCCGGCTCGTGGCGGGCGGAACTGAGAATAACTCAACCGGCTACTTGCTCGACGGCACCGCAGGGAGCAACACCACCAACTCCTCCTTTGTAGTTGAAGCTGTACTCAGCGGCGTGGCTCTGCAGGACGCAAAAGACCTCAATGATTTAATTGATGGCGCGTCACTGGGATCTGCGTCCGGCAATGATAACAAAGGTCGCGTGGAGTACGCTGCGGGCAACCCGACCACTGTGTACATCTACGTCACGCACCGCTGATTCTGATCCGACGCACAACGTGGGATTTGGATTCTTTGCTGGAGTTCTAGAGGGCGGAGGGCCGTGCGCGGCCGTCCGCCCTCTGCGAATTGGTTGAAAAA
>JANPGB010000615.1:0-2155 GCA_031423695.1 Verrucomicrobiota bacterium | reverse complement strand
CACCCAGACCTCCCCGCTCACAAACCTTCTGTGCCGCCACCCCTACCCGCCGCTGTCGTTGAATAATACCTATTGGGTGAGCGCCACGCCGGGCGCGGATTTTTTGAGTCTGCCTGGCACCCTCACGCTCAGTTCAGGCCTGATGGCAACCAACATTTTCATCACGCCCATCGCGGACAATCTGGTGGAGGGAGACGAGAGCGTGATGCTCACGCTGGCGGCCTCGCCCAATTATTCGCGCACGTCGTTGAGCAACGCGACCGTGGTCATTCAAGACCGGCCGATTGACGGTTGGCGCAAACAGAATTTCACCCCGGCCGAACTGGCGAACCCCAACGTCAGCGGAGATGTGGCCGTCCCCGCCGACGACGGCGTGGCAAACCTGATAAAATACGCGCTCGGCCTGCCACCGAAAATCGCGAGCCCGTTCCCGTTCAGTCCAAAAATGCAAAATGGAAATTTCACGCTGACCTATCCGCGTTCCAAATCCGCCGTCGATGTCGCGTTGAGTTTTTCGTGGTCCACGGATTTGCTCAACTGGTTCCCGGGATCGAATTATTTGTCCCAAATTCTCACGGTGGATCAGGTCACGAATCAGATCATCACCCTGCAAGCGACCACCCCGTCCACGACCACGGGCTTTGTCAAACCGGGAGCGTCAAGATTATGAAGGCGGGTGCCGATGTTAGAAGCCATCTCATAAATAGGGATTTGGCCCGTTTTTCGATGCAATCGGGTATTTATGAGATGACTTCTAAGACTTTTCTCAGGATGGTAGTTCGAACAACTTTATGAACACAAAAACAAACCTCTGCTTAAGCCTCGCACTTGCCGGCTCCCTTTGCACCGCCTTGGCGGCGGCCGATGCCCAGCCATTTCTCGGCCGGTGGGCCTTGACCCTGCCCGGCGGTGGCGCCGGCTGGCTGGGCGTGTCGGAGAGAAACAGCCAGTTGGAAGCGGAAATTCTTTGGGGTGGCGGCAGCGTGGTGCCGGTAACAACGGCGAAGGTTTCAGGCGGCGAGCTGGTTTTGACACGCTTACGTATCGTGGATGGCAAAGATGCGGCAGGTAAACCAACCAAGGTGAATCTTACAGAGATCATCACCGCGCACGCCGCCGGACCGGAGCTGAAGCTCACCACGAGTCAGCCGACGCTGGAAGGCCGCACGAACACGGCGAGTTTCACCGGCAAACTGATTCCGCCGGTGCCGCCGGCCCCGGATCTGTCGAAAGTAAAATTTGGCGAACCGATCTCATTGTTCAACGGCCACGACCTCTCCGGCTGGAAGCTCACCCAGCCAAACGCGGTCAATGGCTGGAGCGTGCAGGACGGAGTGCTCCTCAATCGTCCCACGCAGGAGGAAGGGAAACCGCACAAAGCCTACGGCAATCTGCGAACGGACGCGGAATTCACCGACTTCCGGCTGACCTTGGAGACGCGTTTGACCAAGGACAGCAATAGTGGTGTCTATCTGCGCGGCATTTATGAAGTGCAGGTGTTCGACAGTTACGGCAAGCCGCTCGACTCGCACAACCTGGGCGCGATCTACAGCCGCATTTGTCCGACAATGGCCGCCGAGAAACCCGCCGGTGAGTGGCAGACCCTCGACATTACGCTCGTGGACCGCCACGCCACCGTCATCCTCAACGGGAAGAAGATCATTGATAACCAGCCGCTGCTCGGCTGCACCGGCGGCGCGTTGTGGTCGGACGAATCCCGGCCCGGCCCGATTTATCTGCAGGGCGACCACTCGCTGATTGATTTCCGGAACATCGTTCTTCAACCGGTCTTAAAATAGCTCCTCAAAACCACCTCGAACCAACCACTAACTATGAAGCCGCTTACCCGTCGTGAATTCATCGGAAAAACCGCCCTCACCGCCGCCGCCCTCGGCAGTGTCGGTTCGCCTTTCATCCGCTCGGCCCGCGCAGGCGAACCGGGAGCGAACGAAAAAATCCATCTTGGTGTGATCGGCTGCGGCGGCATGGGGCAGGTCGATCTCACCGACTTCGTCGCCAACCCGGACGTGGAATGCGTGGTCATCTGCGATCTGGATGACGCGCGGCTGGCGAAAGGACTGGAGATTTGCGAGAAGGCCGGGCGGCGGAGGCCGGAGACCGTGAAGGATTTTCGCCGCGTGCTGGATCGCAAGGA
>JANPGB010000614.1:0-5175 GCA_031423695.1 Verrucomicrobiota bacterium | reverse complement strand
CGGGCTGCCGGGATTCTTAAATTTTGTCGGTGAAGTCACGGTGTTCTTCGGCGCGTGGCAAGTGCCCGCGTTGCGCGTGGTGACGGTGCTGGCGGTCTGGGGCGCATTGATCATCGGAGCGGTTTACATGCTGCGCGCCGTGCGGGCGGCCTTGCACGGGCCGATCTCAGACCGGTGGGCGAATCTCTCGGACGCGAATCTCTGGCGCAAGGTGCCTTACGTGGTGTTGATCACAAGCCTGCTGGTATTCGGTTTCTTTCCAAAGCTGCTCACCGAGAAGATCAAGCCGGTGACGCAAAATATTGTCAACATGGCAACCCTGACCACTTCGCCAACCCAAACCACGGTAGCAGCCGAGAACAATGCTCAGCCTGTGAAGCCGGTGCTGATGGAATCCATTTTGACGAATGTGCCCACAACCAATGGGCTGAAATCAGTATTCCCTCCCAACGCGGAACCGCCGCTTCCACTTTGATGAATCTCTCCCTCATGTCATTGGAAATCTCGGTGGTGGCACTTGGCCTGATCGTGCTGCTGGCAGATTTGTGGCTGCCGATGGAACGCAAGCGCGCGCTGGGTTACTTCGCGGCGGCGGCGCTGGGATTGCTTTTCCTGAACACTTTTACCGGTCATTGCAGTTGCAGCCTGGCGGATGGACTTGCCGGCACTACTTCGGGCGGCATGTTCATTCAGGACGGCTTGTCCATCTTCTTCAAACGCTTCTTCCTGCTCGCGGCGGTGATCGTGCTGATTCTGGCGGTGGAGTTTTCCGACCGCATCGCCGCCGGCATCTCGGAGTATTACTCGCTGATCGTGTTCGCGCTGGCGGGCATGTTGTTTGCCGCCTCGGCCAACGACTTCACGATGCTGTTCGTTTCCATCGAACTCATCACGATCACCTTCTACGTGCTGACCAGTTTCACGCGTGGCCGGCTCGTTGCGCTCGAGGCCGGCATCAAGTATCTGATCATGGGCGCGCTCTCGTCGGCGTTCATGGTGTATGGCATCGCGCTGGTCTGGGGAACCACCGGCAAGTTTAACTTCAACGAACTCGCGGCGGTGGCGGGAAATTTCACGACGAACAAAGTCTTCCTTTTCGGCGTGTTGTTCGTCCTCGTAGGATTAGGCTTCAAGATCGCGGCGTTTCCTTTCCAGATGTGGACGCCCGATGTTTATCAAGGTGCGCCCACGCCCACGACGGCTTTTCTAGCGGTCGGTTCGAAGGCGGCGGGGTTTGTTCTGCTGCTGCGTTTCTTGTCCTCCGGAATTCCAAGCGTATCTGTTCATTGGGGCAAATTGCTCATGATCATCACTGGCATCACGATTCTTTACGGCAATCTCTGCGCGATTCCGCAGCGTAATCTCAAAAGGCTCATGGGCTATTCCAGCATCGCACACGCGGGTTATCTTTTGTTGGGCGTGGCGGCTCGGAGCGGCAATGGACAAGTTGCGGTGCTCTATTATCTGAGCGGTTATCTTTTCACGACACTGGCGGCGTTTGCGGTCATCGCGCTGGTGATGCGGCACCTGCCTAACGAAGACATCAGCGGACTTGCTGGTTTGAATCAGCGCTCACCTTTCTTGTCCGCGACATTGACTCTCGCTTTGGTTTCGCTCGCTGGACTTCCACCGCTTGCCGGTTTTTTTGGAAAATTTTTGCTGCTCAAAGCCATCCTTGAACAAGCCCCGGGTCATCACGGTTACTATTTTCTCGCGTTCATTGCCATCGCCGGCGTGGTGATCTCGCTCTACTATTATTTCGGCGTCATCCGCGCAATTTATTGGAGCAAGGAAACTCCTGATCTCTCGCCGATCGCCATCTCGGTGCCGATGCGCGCCGCCCTTTGCGTTTGTATCGTGGGGATTTTTTATCTCAGACTTTTCCCTAATCGGCTCCTGAATAATGCTGAGCAATCGGTGCTTTTCAGCTTACGGGCTCGGGCGATTTCCCACACGACGGTTGATTGATATCTTTAGTCGGATTGAACGTTCGATCATCCTAGCGGTCATGACACTTATGACACCGTTTGTTCCTCTACTGCGTTGTTCGTTTTTGGTGGTTTTTATTTTTGTGAGCGACGCGAAAAGCTTCGCGCAATCTTCCGCGACCAATTCCCCGTGGAATCGTATCGTGATGATTGGCGCGAGCGCCTCGGCGGGCTTCGTTTTCTCGGAACCGTTCGGCGGCACGAACACCGCGAAGTGCCGGTTGAATTATTATCTGGACGCCGCGTTAAAAGTTCCCCACGAGCCGGTGAAAAATCTGGCCAACGCGATGTTCTTCCTTATGCCTGAGCCAGCGGGAAGAATGCAGATTGAACAGGCTGTCAAAGCACAACCCTCGCTGGTGGTGGGCGTGGATTTTCTGTTTTGGTTCTGCTATGGCCAGGGAACCAACGATGCTGAACGGGCGCAACGCTTCGACAACGGCTTGAAACTTCTGGAGGCGCTCCAATGTCCGGTGGTGCTGGGCTATCTTCCCGACGCTTCGTTCGCGACCAACACCGGCATCATCAGCCCGGCGCAGGTGCCGATTTCGACTGCCCTGGCCGCTGCGAATGCGCGGTTGAAAGCCTGGGCATCCACGCGTCCGCAGGTGGTCTTGGTCCCGTTGTCTGATTTCATGCGCACCGCGATGGCTGATCAAGCGCTCACGGTTCATGGCCTGACTTTGCCGGCGGGGAAATCGCGGGCGAATTTACAGGATGACCTGCTGCATCCGACACCGCGCGGCGCAGCCTGGCTCGCGCTCGGCATTCTGGATGCGGTGGTCACCAAGCAACCGGTCTTCGCCGCCGATGTTCGCTGGAATGCCGAAGAAGTTTTTCAAATCGGTTCCCAAGCCGCGCTGCCCAAACCCAGGCCGCCCACGACCCTGCCAGCCACGGTGCCCGCCACAAAGTGACCATTGGATTGGAGCGCGGCTGTGTGCGGGCGTGGGAGCATCAGCCGCAGCACGTCATCAGGTCGGCGATCCAAAAGCATTCCAGCCGTCCGGTCGCACGGCACTGCTGCGGCTGGTCGCTGCGACACAGCCGCGCTCCAAGGGCGCTGCGCGAATCGCTGTTTCCCCGGCGGGATGAATTCGTTACATTGCCCGCACATGTCCGAAACGCTGGTCGTCAATGAAATCTATCTGAGTCTCCAAGGTGAAAGCACTTTCGCCGGGCTGCCGTGCATTTTTGTGCGGCTGACGGCATGTGATTTGCGCTGCTCCTATTGCGACACGGCGTACGCCTTCACGGAAGGAAAGAAGAAGTCGCTTGTGGATGTCTGTGGAGAGATCAGCCGGCTGGCGCGGCCATTCCTAAATTCCAAATTCCAAATTCCAAATTCCAAACTGCCGCTCGTTGAACTCACCGGCGGCGAACCGTTGCTCCAGAAAAACTCCCTGCCGCTGATGCAGCAGCTTTGCGATGACAGCTTTACCGTGCTGATTGAAACCAGCGGTGCGCACGACATCTCGCCCATTGATCCGCGCGTTCGGCGCATCATGGATTTGAAATGCCCCAGCAGCGGCGAGGTGGCGCGTAACCGCTTGGAGAACATTCCACATCTCAAAGCCACCGACGAAATCAAGTTCGTCATCGGCACCGTCGAGGATTACGAGTGGGCCAGACAGCAGATTGCGACGCAAAAGCTGGACGCCATTTGTCCGCTGCTCATGTCGTGGGTGCATCCGCTGCGTGCGGAACAGCAGCACAAGGCGCTAAAGCTTGTGCCCGCAGGGCAGACGCCAATCTCGCGGAAGGACCTGGTCGAGCGCATCATCGCCGACGCGCTGCCCGTGCGCTTCCAGGCGCAGCTGCATAAAATTATCTGGCCGCCAGAACAACGCGGGGTTTGATCATGACCACCCGCCAAACCCTCGACCTGCTGCGCACCTACGAATCGCGCAACGTGCTGTTCACCGAACCGGACGGCTCGTGGCCGATTATCTGGCAGCGTGCCCGGGGCGTTCACGTCTGGGACGCGGAGGGGAAAAAGTATCTCGACCTTACCGCGGCGTTTGGCGTGGCCGCCGCCGGCCATGCGAACGCTCGCGTGGTCAAGGCGGGCCAACACCAGATGGCGAAACTCCTGCACGCGATGGGTGATGTGCATCCGCACGCGCTCAAGGCGCAGCTCGCCAGAGAACTGAGCAAGATTACTTTTCAGCGCTGGGAAAAGCGGAAGCTGGGAAAAACCATTTTCTGCAACTCTGGCTTTGAGGCGGTGGAAGCCGCGCTCAAGACAGCCATGCTCGCCACGGGCAAACGCGGGGTAATTGCCTTTGAAGGAGCATATCACGGCCTCGGCTACGGCGCGCTCAATGCCACGCACCGAAAACATTTTCGCGGGCCGTTTCGCTCACAGTTGCGGGAGTTCGGGCATTTCGTAAAATTTCCAACGGCACCTGAGGCATTGGTTGCACTTAAAATCAGCATCCGCCAGGTTTTTCGCCGCGAGAAAATTGGCGCGATCCTTGTCGAACCGGTTCAAGCGCGGGGTGGCATTAATATTCCGCCACCGGAGTTTCTTCCGCTGCTGCGGGAGCTTTGCGACGAACAAGGCGCGATTCTGATCCTCGACGAGATTTACACGGGCTTTGGTCGCACGGGAAAATGGTTTGCCTGCGAGCACAGCGGCGTGGTGCCGGACGTGATCTGCCTTGGCAAAGCTTTGACGGGTGGTTTTCCACTCTCGGCATGCGTAGGCAAGGCGGACGTGATGGATGCCGCCTGGCCTGCGTCGCAAGGCGAGGCAATTCATACGAGCACGTTCCTCGGCCATCCAGTGGGTTGTGCGATGGCGCTGTCGCAGATCACGGAGATGCGGCGGCTCAAGTTGGTCGAACGCAGCGCTAAGCTGGGGAAATTTCTGCTGACCGTTTTACAATCGGCAATCGGCAATCGGCAATCGGCAATTCAAATTCGCGGCCTCGGCTTGATGGTCGGCCTGGAACTACGTTGTCCGGATGGTCCGCCGGCGACGGAGAAATCGTTGCGCGCGATCAAGGCGATGCTGCATCGTGGCTTCATCATGCTGCCGGAAGGCGGGCACGGGAACATCATCAGCTTCACGCCGCCGCTGACGATCACCGCCGCGCAGCTCACGAAAACCGTCAACACTCTGAAACAGGTTTTGGCCACAGATTAACAGAGATGAAACACAGATCTAAAAACTGGCTGGGAA
>JANPGB010000613.1:0-4376 GCA_031423695.1 Verrucomicrobiota bacterium | reverse complement strand
GTGTGCCAGTAGATGTCGTTGACGAGAGCGGACTGTCGCCCCATCTGAGGACCAGAATAGTGGATGCAGCGGTGCCGCTTTGAAAAAGGATGATGCGTTTTACATCCAATCCATTTCAGACTGTATCAACCAGATCGAGATTTACACCAACAACGGCGAGCAAGAATTTCTAAAATCCCGTCTCATTCAGGATGCGGTGGTCCGCAACTTTGAAATCATTGGTGAGGCGGCCAAGCGGCTGTCGGAACATTTCCGCGCAAAGAATGTAAACGTTCCCTGGCGGCAAGTGGCGGGTTTTCGCGATCTTCTCATTCACGAATATTTTGGCGTGAGTTTGAAACTTGTCTGGCAAACAGTGCTAACCGATTTGCCCATACTGAAATCGGCGATGGCCTCCGTTCAAAAAACAAAACCCTGATTGATTCGCCAGATATTCAAACTCGAATGTTTCCGTTCAGCAAAACAGTGATTGAAACTTTAAGTCTGTTGAAGCAACGCGATCTGCGCTACGAAAGTCAGGACAGAAGATGCCAACGCATTTTTTGGCTTTATCAAGACGGGCGTTCGTCACCCGGTAAACCTGCAAACCAGCAGGCTAAGGGAACGGTTTACCAACCGTTGCGACAACGTTCCGTAGAGCTGGATGCCTGGAAACAGGCCCGTCCAGTTCGAGGGAGGCTTTTGAAAGTAATCCTTCGGCAATCAGCCGGAGAGTAATCCTCAAATTCTATCCCATACCCACGTCGCAAAATTTGTGAACGAATGCGGGCGAACGGGACATGCTTTCAGGTGAAATCCCTGGAAGTCGTCACGGTCAAAGCGGGTGCGAAGCACAGTGCTTCAAATCCCCAAGCGGGACTGAGACCAAAGCTATTATAGCCAATCGGGTGAAAAGCTCGTCAGGTTTCTTTAACGTTTTCTGGCGTCGGGAGTTTGGCCGTGGCAACACGGACCAACCGGAGTGTGACAAGCTCCGGCGTTCTGCTGAATAAAAGGCGGACGATGAAAAGCTCAACGATGAGAGGGGCATTAAGCCCTTGCCAGTCAGTTTGCAAAGAGACGGTGCCGAATCGGGCAAAGGTTGCTGGGCGGTTAGGGGAGAAGCTTCTGTATTCTATCCCCCGAAATCTGTGTTTGAAGAAACGCAGGAAACTATGCCGAGGCGGAAGCCTTGGACATACCTGGCAAAGCGAGGAACTTAGTGTTCCAACCAACGTGACTCTGCAAGCGAAGACCATGACTAACCGGGCAACGATTGTGGCTGCCGCAAATTGGTAAATCGGTGCCGGCCAGAAGTCAGCCGGTGATTCAAACGCCATAGTCGGATGAGAGTGTTCTGAGTAGGAGCAAGGAGACAGTGTTTCCTTCACACGATGCGTGCAAGGCAGTGCGCGTCGTGTCTGTGTGCCAACGCGTGGTGGCGGGCATTTGCACAGACCGAAAGGAACGACGGGATTAACCCGTCTTGATGAAGTCGTGGGCCGGTGAAGAAAGCTTCACCGGCCCCGCTCATTGCGGAAATGCGGTCGGATGAACACGCTTGGGGACAAGTCGTGCCATGTGGCGGCAACAATTTTTACGATGCGTTTTTAGGATTTGGTGAACGAAATGGGTTAACGAAGCCGCTACCACCATATTATATGGCAACCTCAACAATGGAATACAGCGCGCGCGATTTTTTTTGCGGGACGAAAAACCTGCGCGAAGCGCGAACCAGAGGTTTTGAGGCAGGCAAGGTTCTCAGACGCGCCAGGCAGTTTCGGTGCGCAGATGGTTTTAGGCTATAAGGAGATTGTGCCTTAAACAATTTCCAACGTTCTTTGACAGGCAGGGGTATGTATCGTTGTGAAACAACGAGCGTGGAGGGTTTTATTCAGCAGCTTGCGGTCGCGTATGTGGCCAGGGGCTACTGGTTTTATGTGGCCGGGTCTATTCCCGAAGGAAAAGACCCAAGGCACACTGACGCCAAGCTGATTGAAAAATATGACGTGGATATTTCCAAATGGACCCGCGTTCGGCTCAAACGGCAGGGGATGGCGACTGTGCAATATCTTCGGTTCAACCGGTTTTTCGTTTTGCTTGCAACCGAAGGGGAACACCGTTTCTTTATGGAGGAGCCGCTTATCAGGGACATCCGCCAACGGCGAATTCGATTTGCCGGTTACAGTGTTGGGTGTCAGAAGGGGCGGGACGGAAGGTGGCATCCGCTGGTGCGGATTGATGCACTCGAATTCAAATTGATAACGAGGCATTTTCTGAACGTGGCGCTGACGACCAGCACGGCAGTGTTGGCAGGAAAACTTTGGGGGCTGGGGTTTGTGCCGTATGCGCCGGTGCGCGCTCAATACCTGCACCTGTTTCACGCCGTCAACGAGCGGCGACGCCTCGCGTCGCTGGAAACGTTGCCGTGGGATATTTTGCCAACCAAGCGGTGGATTGTGAAGCCTTTCGCCTGAGCCTGGGGGATTCGTCAATCAGCGATTGACGAATTGGGAATCACTTCGGTCTGTTTCCGGCGATTGATTCGGCAATTCCGCTGGAATCGATGGGATCAAACTTGAATTATTTGATGGGTGCGCGAAGGTTTCGTGAATTGCCATGAACACAGAACAAAACGCTGTCTCAATGCCGGAGAATACATTCGACCGGGAGGTTGAACTGAAACTGCTGGTCGGCCTGTCGCTGCTCCAAATCAAACGGGACGCGACATGGTTGCAGGTGCATTTCGGCAAAGGAAACGAATTCTTGGGAGACAGGCGCGATACCGCCTTGGTCGGCGAAATGATGCTGGAGGTTTATCACCCATGCGCCTGGCGCATTTCCAAGCCCGGAAAAATCATCACCGGTTCCGGCGATTTGGATAACATGGAATCGGGGTATTATCGGGACCTACGGGAAGCTTCAAGCTGCACCCGGTTCGACCTGGCAGCGTTGTTCTTTCAGCAGGAAATTGAGAATCGGTATCCGGTGGTGCAGTCCATAGAAATGGATGCCTTGGAGGGATTCAAGATGCGGTTGAGCGGGGGGTATGAATTGGTGGTGCTTCCGGCAGACAGCCAAAGTTCAAACGACCCCAAGTATTGGCGCGTGTTGAAGCCAACGAATGAAAAGCGCAACAAGCCGCGAGGCATCCGGCTCTTTGTCAAAGACCACAGTGATTAGAAAACAGAGCAATCCTTCGGGCTGTTTTCGATGCCCGATTTATGGTAGGCTTGTCACAGGCTAAAAGCGGGGGGGGGCGTCATGGCTGAACAACTGACTTGGGAAGAAATTAAAAAAAAGTATGACCAAGAATGGATTGAGTTGGTGGATTACGACTGGCCGGCCACAGAACCAAATCCAAAATCCGGTGTGCTGCGAAGTCATGCCGCTGATAAAAAGAAGTTTTACCGCCAGTGCAAACAAGAGCCAGTGCCAAAACATTCGGCCATTGTCTTTGTCGGGCCACCACGACTTGCGGCGGGAACCGTTTTTTCACCCTCGCTGATTCGGGTTGAGCCTTGCGGGAAATAAAATTAGATCCAGGTTGGGAGATTCCAATCGTCAATGTCATGCTCGGCAACAGTCGAGAGAAGACGACCCAAGGCAAACTCGTTTTTGATACTGGTTCCGGCCTAACGCAGGTTGACGTTGATCTGATCGAGTATTTGGGTTACTCGGCGCGTGATGCTCTTGGCATACGGAGCGTGAAAGGAGCCACCGGCGATGCGGTCGAAGGTTACATCGTGCGAATTGCGAGCCTAATTTTGTTTGAAAATGAACTCAAAGACATTTGCGTCCTGACTTACGATTTCAAGGAACATGGCGGCATTAACGGCCTGTTGGGTTGGGATTTGATTCAGCGTCTGCATTTGGAATTGGATGGGGAGGCTGCACTCATAAAGATTTTTTAGGAGAGGGGAGTTTCAATGCCGAAGAATTCATCGACGAATGGACCGGTTCTCCTTGGCCGTCGAACCCCAAGTGAGGAGCGCAAATTGCTAAAACTTTATGCTCAATTACATGGCCCTGCGCCGGTTTCGCCTCGCAATGCCTTGCGGGTGCTGTTTCGCGCGGCGTGCCAAAGAGATGCTGCCGGGAAGTCGGCGAGATACTTTTTATTCTGGTTGGATGGCGAAACTCCGCCCGATGGGCCAAGCGAAGATGGCGGAAGTTTGTTGATGAACCTTTCGGAGAACCAAAAGAAGGCGACCTTTGAGGTGTTGCAATGGTGGATTACACCAAAGAGGAAAATCGAAACCCTGCTCAGGCTGCATGAAAAAATTCGTGCGCGATTTACTGCTAGAGCATTTCCATAAAACATGTAGCTTGCGAGTAGGGGGCTGGCGTGGCAGGGTTGGGGCATGAAAGCCATTCCGGTGTCGGTGCGGGAACGG
>JANPGB010000612.1:0-4694 GCA_031423695.1 Verrucomicrobiota bacterium | reverse complement strand
CGCTGCGGGCTAAACTATGCCGATTGAAAAAGTTATTGTCCTTGAGGACGACAAGATCGTCCGCAATAACCTTGAACAAGTCCTCCGCCGCAAACGCTACGACGTGGCTGCGGCTTCCACCGTCGCCGAGGCCCAGGAGTTTTTAGACAAGGATAATTTCGACGTCATCTTCCTCGACGTCCGCCTGCCCGATGGCGACGGCACCGAGCTGCTCAAGCTGATCCAGCAGCGTCCGGTCAAACCGCTGTGCATCATCACCACCGGCTTCGGCACCGTCGAATCCGCCGTGGAGTGCATGAAGAACGGCGCGTTTGACTACCTCATCAAACCTTTTTCCAACGAGCAGATCGAGGTCACGCTCCGCAAGGCCGAGGAGTTCACCCAGTTGCTCAAGGTCAACCGCTTTCTCAGCCAGGAGGACGATGGCGAAAATGAAATGATCGGCACGAGCGCCGCCATGGAAAATCTCCGCCAGCTCGTCCGCAAAGTCGCGCGCACCCAGGCCACGGTTTTGATCCAGGGCGAAAGCGGCACCGGCAAGGAACTGGTCGCCCGCGCGCTCTACCGCGAAAGCCCCCGCTCCGGCGCGCCCTTCATCCGCGTCAACTGCGCCGCCGTTCCGGAGAACCTCATCGAGAGCGAATTCTTCGGCCACGAAAAGGGCTCCTTCACCGGCGCGATGAACAAACGCGAAGGCCGCTTCGAACTGGCCCACGGCGGCACGATTCTCCTCGACGAGATCAGCGAGATTTCCCCGAGCGTACAGGCGAAACTGTTGCGCGTACTCCAGGAACGCGAGCTGGAACGCGTCGGCGGCAACCGCACCATCAAGGTGGACGTGCGCGTCATCGCCACCACCAACCGCAATCTGGAACAGAGCGTCGAGAAAAAAGAGTTCCGCCAGGATTTGTTTTTCCGCCTCAACGTCGTGCCGATCATCATGCCCTCCCTGCGCGAACGCGCCGAGGACGTGCCGCTGCTGGCGGAGGAATTCCTGCGCCGCTTCAGCCGCAAACATGGCGTGCATGTCAAAGGCTTCACGGACGAGGCGCTGCTGACGTTGAAAAACCACAATTGGCCCGGCAACATCCGTGAGCTGCAAAACGTCATCGAGCGCGCGGTCATTCTCTGCGGTGACAACGGCATGTTGGAACCCGCGCACCTCGGTTTGGTCGCCTCCGCCGCACCGGCCGTGGCCGCGGCCGGCCCCTCCTCCACCACCAGCGCGGACAAGCTCACGACGCTCGCTGAACTGGAAAAGAAACACATCCTCGCCGCGCTGGAGCAATGCAAGGGCAACCGCACCCACGCCGCCAAGCTGCTGGACATCAGCATCCGCACCTTCCGCAACAAGCTTAAGGAATACAACTACGCCTCCGCCTCCCCTGACGAGGAAGAAGCGGCGGAAGTTTAAGCAGCCGCGACCGGACGGGAAAATCTCGCCTTCCCCCAGATCAGCAGCAGCGCGCCAAATCCCACCACCAGCAAAATCGTCACGGCAAGCGTGCCCGCATCCGGGTGTTCTGGAAAAAATTGGAGCGCCGCCGCGCCCACCGCCGGGCCGGCGAAGATGCCCAGGCCAATGGCCGCTTCGTGCAGTCCGCCGTGCTCGCCTTTCGCGTCGCCCGCATCCATCGAGTAAAACAGCGACGAGTAATAAATCAGTCCGGTGGCGAGGCCGAAAAAGATTTGGGCCACCACCACGATCCACAGCTGGGGCGCCAGCAGAATCAACCCGAAACTCACAATCAACATCACAAACCCGCCCGCCAGCCAGCGAAAGCGGTAATGCCAGCCAGGCCATTGCCAAAGGAGGACAAATGCCGCCAGCCGCCCGAACAGCCAGACGGAACAGAACAGCCCGACCCTGGCGGGCGACAGTCCGAGTTTTTGCGCAAGCCCCGGCACCACGGCGAACAGGGTGTTGACCGCGACGTAGGCGAAGGGGTTCGCGAGCCACGCGAGCTTCAAAAAAATATGCGGAGGGATGGATGGGCGAAAGGCTGTCGTTGCGGGATGAGGCCGCGCGGACTCGTCGTGTTGGATTGGAGGCGCGACCACCTTCGCCGCCTGGCGGGCGAGCCACAGGGTCAGCAAGAGTTGCCCCAGAAAAATCACGGCCGGCAGCCAGAAGACCAGACCACGTCCGAACGTTTCGTAGAGCTTGCCGCCGGTGAAGTACGCCAGCGCGGCGGCGGCGGACCAGGTGGTGTTGTAAATCCCGACTTGGCGCGGCATGATCGCCGGCGGTTCGTTTTCCGTGACGAGCGCCTCCAAGGCCGGCCAGGTGAACAGCAGCACGACGGTGTAGCTGATGAGCACGCAGAGCATGGCGGCCACGGAACCCAGCAGTGCGCCGGCCAGCATTGCGAGCGTCAATCCGGCGAAACCCACCTTGAGGCTGGTTAAGCATCCGCGGCGCTGGGCGAACTTGCCGCACTGCCACGCGGCGAGGGCGTAGAGCAGTCCGTGCAGTGCGGAGACCCAGAGGTTTTCCCGGTCGCCGAATCCGAACTGGTCGCGCAGAAAAAAGAACAGGTAGTTAAAATAATACGAGCTGGCCAGCGTGTTCAGCGCGGTCAGGGAATAGTAACCCAACTTGAGTTTGCGGATGGTCATGGACGCGCGAATTTCAACTGAGGAAGGCCGAATGGCAAAGCAGCGCGCGCAAAGGTTTTTGAGAATTCGTCATTCGTCACTTGAAATTTCCGCCAGCGCCCTGCGGCAATACCATTTCACGGCATCGCTCATCGTGGGCTGGAGTGTTTCCAAATCAGCGGCGGAACACCAGCGGATGTCATGATGCTCTTCCACGGCCAGCGTGGTTGAACCCCCTTGGGGACGAGCCCAGTAGATCAATCCGATGTGTTCGTGTGTTTCGTTGATGCGATGGATGTCCAGGAAGCGCGGCGCAATCAGCGCGCGGGTGCCGGGGCCGGTCGTGGGCGGGCGCTCGCCCAGCAGCTCCACGTCGAGGCCGCTTTCTTCCTTCGCCTCGCGCAAGGCAGCCTGCTCCGGGTCTTCGTCCAGCTCGATATGGCCGCCGAGCGGCAGCCACTTGTCGAGCTTGCGATGGTGGATCAGCAGAATCTTTTCGTGCTGGACGATGAAGATCGCGACGGTGAAATCAATTTTTTCGTGTATATGGGCCATGGTTTAATTGTGTCGGCTGCTCGACAGAGCGCCGCCAGCTTTCCCGAAATATCTATTCTACGGCGCCCTGCCGAGACGCCGCGACGAAGCTTCAATAATCATACAACCCGCCGTCCTTCGTGTAGCCTCCACCGCCTGAGCCTTCCTTGCCGCCCGTGAAATCACCGAGCACGTCGCCCATGTCGGCCTCGATTTTCTCGGGGTCTTCACCGGCTTCGAGGCGCTTGATGGCGACATCCATCTCCTTGGGGAGCGAGCCGGGCGGCATGAGGTCTTTCATTTTCTTCATCATGTGCGCCATGTGCTTCGGGTTGTTCTCGTCCAGATGCTCCATGTCTCGCTCCATTTCCATCATCGTTCGCTCAATGCGCGGATCATCAAAGTCCGGCATCGGCGGCCCGTCTTCGCCAGCATCACCCGCACCGGGAGCCGGTTCCGACGCGCCTTTGGTCAGGGCGAACTGGCTGATCTGCTTGGAAAGTTTCTTGTGACCGCACTTGGGGCAGACCGGCGCGCGGTCGGGATTCGTCCGCTTCGAGAGGAAGCTGAAAATCTTCCGGCACTTGGGACAGGCAAATTCGTAGATCGGCATGGCGGAATTCTTTACACGAATTTCACTAATTTTAACGAATTATTTCCGTATCGAATTCGTGTCAATTCGTGAAATTCGTGTCGAACAAAAAAGCCCCGACTCGCGCCGGGGCTTCATAAAGTTTGCGAAAGTTTATTTCAACCGGTCAAAACTCTTCTGCAAAATCTGCCAGTCCTTCAGGCCTTTGACTTTTTCCATCATGGCCGTTTGGACGCCGGTTTCCTTGGCGTTCTTGGTCGGCTTCTTGACCTGGTGAAAGATGCCGAAGTAGCCGGGGAACGGATCGCCCGCAAGCTTGTAGGCGGCGATTTCATCGGTCACGTCGTGGTCTTTGGGGACCTCCTTGAACACCCCGCCTTTGCGCGGGTTGCTGGCGTCAAACGCGCCTTCATAAAACTCCACACACTCGCTGAGACATTCAATGAAGCTGAAACCGTCGTGATCCATCGCGGCCTCCATCATCTGGAGAACGTGATTGGGGTTCGTATGCGTGGTGCGCGCCACGAATGAAGCCCCGGCGGAGATCGCCTGCTTCATCGGGTTGATGGGATAATCCAGCGCGCCCCATTGGTCGGTCTTGCTTTTGAAACCCATGGGTGACGTGGGCGAGGTCTGTTTCTTGGTCAGGCCGTAAACCCAGTTGTCCATGACCACGTAGGTCATCTTGACGTTCTTGCGCGCCGTGTGGGTGAAATGATTGCCGCCAATGGAGAAGGCGTCGCCGTCGCCGCCGAACACGAACAGATGCAGGTCGGGCCGCGAGAGGGAAACGCCGCTGGCGAAGGAGAGCGCGCGGCCGTGAATGTAATGCGCACCGTGGGCCTGGACGAAATAGGGGAAGCGGCTGGAGCAGCCGATGCCGGCGACGGTGGTGATCTTCTCGTGCCAGAGCTTGCGCTTTTCAATCAGCTTGAAGTAGAGCGCGAGCACGGAGAAGTCGCCGCAACCG
>JANPGB010000611.1:0-1531 GCA_031423695.1 Verrucomicrobiota bacterium | reverse complement strand
TTGAGATGTTGGATCATCCCAACGGCTGGGTGCGCACGACGGCGAATCGTCTGCTCAGCGAAGGCGCCGGCCGTTCCGTCGTTGAGGCGCTGCGGGGCAAGGCTGCAAATGCCCGGACAACTTACGGCCGGATGCAGGCGTTGTGGGTGTTGCATAATTTGGGCCTCCTTGAGGGAGAGGAATTGGTGGCGGCAGCGCGTTCCAGCGACGCCGTGATTCGGAAAAACGCGATGCGCATCGCGGCGGAGCAGGATAACTCGGCAGCGACACCGCCGGCTGAAATGGTGCGGACTTTGTTCGCCGACTCCGATCAGCGAGTGCGGGCTTGGGCGCTGATTGCCAGCGAAACCCTCACGCCCAATCGCGAGTTTGCCGATGCGCTCGTCGAAGCCTGGCCCACGTTCAAAAATCCGCATCTCGAAACTGCCGCGTTGGCGGTCACGGTGAAGAACCCCCTGTTGTTTCTTCAAGCGGCCTTTGCAGCGAAAGATCCCGCCGCAGTCGCACCGATGATCTCGTACCTTGCGCGCCAGGTGGCAATCCAGAAAAATCCGGATTCCGTCCGCGCTTTGGTCGTCCTGCTCGCTGCCCAGCCGGCGACCACGGATGCAGCCAAGGCCGTTGCGCTACAGGCGCTGCGAGCCAATTTGAATCACAGCGTCAAGCCTGCGGCGGATGCCGAACTCGCCGCCGCGTTGGCCAAATTGCTGGCGTCAGACCGCACCACCGTGGCGACGATGCCGCTGGTTGGCGATTGGAACATGTCGGGGCAGCTCGGTGAAGCTGGTCGCGCAACCATCGCCAAACTCCGCGTGCAGCTCGCCGACAAGTCCAGGAGCGACGACGAGCGTGGCGATACCGCTGCTGGTTTGTTGGGGTTGCGTGAACTGGATCCGGGAATCCTGCCGTCGGTCTCGGCGCTGGTTGCCGGTGACGCGAGTCCGGTCCTGCAACGCCGCGTCATCGAAGCCCTCGGCAATGTCGGCGAACCGGCGATAGGACAAACCCTCATCACAGCGCTCCCGAAACTTTCCCCGGATTTGCGAGAAGTGGCGTTGGCGCAGTTGATCCGCCGCCCCGACTGGTCGGAGGCATTGGTCCGGGCGCTCGCGGATCACAAAATCAGCCCCGATCTTTTGGGCTTGTCCAATTTGCACCGTCTCCGGACGCACGCCGACGAAGCCGTGGCGAAACATGCGACGGCCGTCATCGCCGAATTGCGCAGGCCGCAGCAGCAGCAAAAGGATGTCATCATTGCGGGGCTCCGTCCCGAAATCGTCAAGCCCGGCAACGCAGCGAATGGTGCCAAGACTTTTACCCAAATCTGCGCGGCCTGCCACAGCTTCAAGGGGCAGGGCGCCAGCTTTGCTCCCAACTTGACCGGCATGGGCGCGCATGGTCCGGAGGAATTGCTAGTGCACATTGTTGATCCCAACCGCGTCGTGGAACCAAACTTTTACACCGTGAGCATCGAGACGAAGGATGATCTCAGCTACGACGGTTTCGTGCTGCGCGAGAATGCCAACGTGGT
>JANPGB010000610.1:0-3461 GCA_031423695.1 Verrucomicrobiota bacterium | reverse complement strand
CTTGATTGGCCAAGCCATTTCTCAAGCAGGAAGTATTTTGTTGGCTAAAACGACCTCCCTCCCCATGAACCTCCTTTCGGATTTGGCAGGGACGCCTTGATTTTCCGGAGAAGCAGGGGACGCGGTGGAACGCGTCCCTATCAGGTTCAAGGGTTCAACGCGCGAAATTTCAGTTCGGGGAAATCTCACCCTAACCCTCTCCCCCAGGACAGGGGATAGCCAGCACACGTTTTTCGTTTTCGGCTGACCGTCCCATCAATCCCGTCGCACGAATTTTCAAAGCGGCGGCGAACGATTCTCCCTCTCCCCGGGGGAGAGGGCCGGGGTGAGGGCGGTCGTGCCTTTCCACTAAATAAAATAGCCCAGTGCATCCAGGCTCGGCTCAATTTCAATCTAGGCAGAACTCAAACGACGGCTAAACTTTCGCCCATGGACAAATTGCGTTTCGGCATCATCGGCCTGGGCAACATCGGCGTGGTTCATGCCGACACTTTGCTCGCCGGCAAGGTGGCGCGCGGCGAATTGACTGCGGTGGCTTCCTCCTCCCCGGCGAAACGGGAGCTTTGGGCCGGGCGCGGCGTGCAGGTTTTCAGCACGGCGGCGGAACTGCTTGAGTCGCGCGCCGTGGACGCCGTCATCATCGCCACGCCTCATCTGCAGCATCTTGAGCTGGGCATCGCCGCGTTCAAGGCTGGCGTGCATGTGCTGATGGAGAAACCGATTGCCGCGCACAAGGCGGATGCGGAAAAACTTCTGGCCGCGCACCGGCTGAATCCCAAAATTCTTTTTGGCTGCATGTATCAGAAGCGCGTCGAGCCGTGCTTTCAAAAAATTCGCGCGCTTGTCCAGGGCGGCGCGCTGGGGAAAATCGTCCGGGTGAACTGGATCATCACCGACTGGTTTCGCACCGAGGCCTATTACGCGAGCGGCGGCTGGCGCGCGACTTGGGCGGGCGAGGGCGGTGGCGTGCTGCTCAACCAATGTCTCCATAATCTGGATTTGTTGCAGTGGATTCTGGAGATGCCGAGAAGTCTGCGGGGCTTTTGCCAGTTGGGGCATTTTCACCGGATCGAAGTCGAGGACAGTGTGACGGCTTATCTCGAATGGGCGAATGGAGCAAACGGCGTGTTTGTCAGTTCCACCGGCGAGGCACCGGGCACGAACCGTTTTGAAATTGCGGGCACGAAAGGCCTGCTGGTGCTGGAGCACAACCGGCTCACGTTCACCCGCAACGAAACCGACATGCTGGAATTCAGCCGCACGGCCACGCACGGTTTTGTAAAACCGGCCGCGCACACCGAGGACATTGATTGCGCCAAGGTCGAATCGCCGCACACCCTGGTCACGCAAAATTTCGTGAACGCGGTTCTGGACGGTGAACCGCTGATTGCACCCGGGGCCGAGGGGATGTACGCGCTGGAACTGGCCAATGCAATTGTCTTGTCATCATTGCTGAATCAGACGGTGGAGCTGCCGCTGGACGGGGCGGCGTGGGAGAAAAAACTGAACGGGCTGATCGCATCATCGAAACGGGCGAGCGGCTGAAAACTTCTGTTCGACAACGCCTGGAGGAATTTCTAGTCTGCCCGCGTCACCTTCCGAGCCGGCGCATTCGCCGCTCATTTGTGGTCGAGTGACCGGCCAATCAGCAACGAAAGGAATCACATGCCATACCTCATGGTCAGTCACAAAGTCGCCAACTACGCAAAATGGAAACGCGCCGTGAATAAGTTCGCGAAGTTTCGCAAGGCTTCCGGCGAAAAATGTTTTTACGCCTGCCGGAGCAGCAAGAATCCGAACGACCTGCTGGTCTGGTGCGAGTGGGACACCGCCGCCCGGATGAAAAAATTCGCCGCCTCTGCCGAACTGCGTACGGCGATGAAGCAGGCCGGAGTGACTAGCAAGCCGGTGATTGCCTTTTACAGCAAGATGGAAGACCTGAGTGCGGGCTGAAGCCGCAAGGGCCCGGATTAAAAACGGTTGTTCCCTTTTGGGCGGCGGGCCACTATAAAACCCGCGATGTCATTCAAAGATTTTCCTGAGCAGCAGCAGGGCGTTGAGTTGTTGCAGCGCTCGCTGGAGCGCGGCCGGCTGGCGCACGCGTATCTTTTCACCGGGCATCACATTGATGAACTCGAGGCCATCGCGCGCACGCTGGCCAAGACGCTGAACTGTCAGCAGCCGGTCAAGGCCGGCGGCGTGGCGATAGATGCCTGCGGCACCTGCCTCAACTGCCGGAAGGTCGGGGACGGCAACCACGCGGACGTGCAATGGGTGCGACCCGAATCCAAGTCGCGCATCATCACGGTCGATCAGATGCGCGAACTGATGCAGACGATCTATCTCAAGCCGACCGAGGCGGAATACAAGGTGGCGGTCATCGTGGGCGCGGACCGGTTGAACATGCAGGCGGCGAACGCCTTTTTGAAAACACTGGAGGAACCGCCGGCGAAGTCGGTTTTGATTTTGCTGACCACCGAGCCGTCGCGGATCCTGGAAACCATCTTATCACGCTGCCTGCGGTTGAACTTCGGCGGGGATGGCCCGCGTTCGCTGGCCCCCGCTGAGATGGACTGGCTGATTCAGTTCAGCGAAATGGCTGCGTCCGAACAAAAAAGCCTGCTGGGCCGTTACCGGCTGCTGGACGTGCTGCTGCAAAAAATGACGGCCCTGAAATCCGCCATCGAGGAAAGCCTCACGGCGCGTTCGCCGTTGCAGCGCTACGACGACGCGGACAAGGAACTGCGCGACAGGTGGGGGGATGAGCTGACGGCGGCCATCGAGGCGGAGTATCGGCGGCAGCGGGCTGAGCTGTTGGCCATCGTGCAAAGGTGGCTTCGCGACGTGTGGTTGCAAACGTTGTCGGCTGGTCAGGGGCTGCTGAACTTTCCCGAACTGGGCAGCGCCGCCGTGGTGGCCCGGCGGGTCAAGCCCGCGCAGGCGATGGAAAACTTGCAGATCATCGAAGGCACCCAGCGTCTGTTGCACACCAACGTCCAGGAGGCGCTTGCCTTGGAAGTGGGCTTGCTCAAGCTGCATCTCTGACCTGCAAATCTTGTGGCTGCTCGAAAGAAACAACGCGAACGGTTAAGACCGGACAAACTCCAAACTCCAAATTCCAAACTCCAATCTCCCGTAACGGAGAACGGCCGCAGCAGAACTTGGAATTTGGAACTTGGAATTTGGTTGTTTCCTTTGCTGTTCGGATTGTTCCTCGGCCTGGCCATTTTGAAATTCGGCAACCCCGTGATTCTTGACGGCAAGATTTCCGCGCCCCGCGATTTTGCCGAGGCTTGGGGCGAAGCCTGGCCGCCGCACTGGGGATTTTGGTGCCTCGTGCCGTTGGCCCTGGTCGGTTTTTGCCTGGCCATCACCGGGCAACCGCGCTGGGCTGGCTCGCGCTGGCTGTGGTTTTTGCCGCTGGTCTGGTTGGGCTGGCAGCTCGTGTCCGCCTCCCGAAC
>JANPGB010000609.1:0-1887 GCA_031423695.1 Verrucomicrobiota bacterium | reverse complement strand
AGTTTTGTCCTCGGGCGAAATGGCGATGAACTTCCACGGCTGATCCGGATGCGCCCAATCGGCTTCAAAGAAACCAAAGCGTCCGCCGGTGTGGCAGATCAGTTCCGGTTTGCCGTCGCCGTTCATGTCGCCGATTTGCGGGGATTCATTGTCGGCCACGGGCACGATGCTGTGTTTGATCCAACGATTGCTGCCGTTCCTGGGATTTTCATACCACGCCGCTTCTTTGCCCGGCCACGAGTAAACGAGGATGTCGTCCCATTTGTCGCCGTTGAAATCGTAAACGTAGGTCAGGAAATAATCGGAGTAACTTTTCTCGCCGTCGAAAGGTTTTTCCGGTGGAGCAGTGAACTCGTGGCGGTTCGTGAAGCTTGGTCCTTCAAACCACAACCAGCCAGCCACGATGTCCTTCTTGCCATCGTGATTGAAATCGCCGACGGCGGCGCCCTCGCTGAGAAACTGGCTTTCCAGTTTGGTCTTCGTGAATTCGGGGGTGTGCCGGACCGTGGCGCACGCGGCCAGCGCGCAGGCACCTCCCAACAGGCCGCCGGAAAGGAATCGCCTCAGCATGTTCTTGTTCACCAAACCAGCGGGGAGGTGCTTTGTAATTTTCATGGGGCTTTGCAGGTCGATCAGATTCAGCCAATCTTAGCGGGCGAGCCGTCCCAAGGCGAAAACATTCGCGCCGCCGGCAAATATTATTTTGCCGGCGCGCCGCGGAACATCGCCGCTTGACAGCAACCACGGCCAATCTCACGCTTTGCCCATGACCACATTTGCAAACCGAAGCGCTCGAGGCCATGGCCTCGTGATTCAGGTTGCCGTCTGGTCAGTCTTAATCCGCATCGACCGATCAGTTTGCTTCTGCCGGCATTCCTGATCTGTCCCCAACACCGCCTCTGTATGAAACCCAATCCGCCTTCCCAGACAGACAGCGCCAGCCCGCATTCCCGCCGCAGTTTCATTCGCCGCACCGCCGCGCTCGCCGGGACCGTTGCCTTCGGGTTTCCCGCCATCGTCCGCGCCGCTGATTCGAAAACCATCCAAGGTTTCGAGAAAGCGGCTGTGGACCCAGCAGTCTCCGCCGGCTGGCAGCGCGTGTCCGACCGGAAAATCCGCTTCGGCCTCGTCGGCTACGGCGTCTGCAAATTCGGCGCTGCATTCGGTTTCCAAGATCATCCCAACGTGCAAGTCGTGGCGGTGAGCGATCTCTTGCCCGACCGCTGCGCGGAGATGTCGAAGGTTTGCCGGTGCGCCAAGACCTATCCCTCGCTTGAAAAACTCGTGACGGACGATTCCATCGAAGCGGTGTTCGTCGCCACCGATGCGCCGCATCACGCCAAGCATTGCGTCGAAGTGTTGAACCACGGAAAACATTGCGCGTCGGCCGTGCCGGCGATGTTCGGTTCGCTGGCGGACGGGGAGAAACTTCTCGCCGCCGTGAAGAAAAGCGGCCGCAAATACATGATGTTCGAGACGTCGGCATTTCACGAAGACCTCACGGCGATGCGACAGGTTTATCGCGCTGGCGGACTTGGCAAGATCGTGTATTCCGAGGGCGAGTATTATCATTACATGGAGACGCCGATTGATTCGTTCAAGGGCTGGCGCGTCGGTTTGCCGCCGCAATGGTATCCCACACACTCCAACGCCTATTACAATTGCGTGACTGCCGGAAGTTTCACGGAAGTTTCCTGTCTCGGCATTCCTAGTCAGGTCGAACATCTCAAACCGAAAAATAATCCCTACAAGAATGCGTTCGGCACGGAGATCGCGATGTTCCGCACAAGCGAAGGCGGAACAGCGCGCATGGCGGTGAGTTGGGATACACCCGGAGACGGCGGTGAAAAAGGTCGCATCCGCGGCCAACGCGGTTCGTTCTACGGT
>JANPGB010000608.1:0-1674 GCA_031423695.1 Verrucomicrobiota bacterium | reverse complement strand
TTCGCAGTAGCCAAGAATCAGCCAGAACAGAATCGCACTGACAATCACGTAGCCGATCCGAAACACACGCTTCGTCTGCGGCGATGCGTTGCTGATGTTTTCATCCCACTTTTTTCGCAGAGGCCGGAGAATCGGTAGCAGGGCGGCGGACACCGTGAATTTGCATCCGCACTTCATGCAATAGCCTGGCTTGAGCGACGCGGCCTCTTTGCAAACCGGGCATTCAACCGCGATGGCGCGGTTGAACATGGCCTTTAACGAGTCCCAAAGCCGTTTAAGAAGCGCACCGGGGTGCAGCGGTTCTTTACAGGTCGGGCAAACCTTGTCGCCCGCGCCGACATCTTTGTCGCAAGTTGGACAGCGAAATTTCATGCACGTTATTTCAATCTTGATGTGGTTTTAGCCCTAAAAGGCCCAAATTGTTCAAATGGTAAAACGCTGCTTCGGCGCAATTATGTGGTGCTTTTTGAATTTGGCAAAAACAAAGCTTGAAAATAATCCCAATTGATCAAGCATTTTTTGAGGCACTTAATCTTTACTGCACTAAAATTAACCTTTGATTTATGAGTATTATTCTTCAGCAAACCCTCGATCCTATTGTCGGCTTGCCCCTGCGCCATCTCGGACGTGATGGCCGAACCTTCAACGCCCATTTCGGGGAGTTCTATCGTCCGCCGGTCAGCGAGGAGGACACCGAAGTTTTTTGCGACTGGATGCTCGCGGTTTGGTGTCCGTGGCGCATTACCAAACCGGGTCGCATCGAGATCGCAAGTCTGGACTTCGATGACTCCTGGCGGGATGACGACCTTGGTGATCCCGACCGGGACGGGTCGCGTTTCGATTTTATGGCTTACCTCCTGCACAAGGAATTTTGGACCAAGCCGCCGATTGTGGAAGAGATTACCCAAGACGATGTGGGTGGATTTTCAATCAGTTTGAGCAAGGGCTATCGCTTTGCTGCCTTCCCGGCGGACAGCGAAATCATGCTCGAACGAAGTTTTTGGCGACTGACGAAATCGGAAGTGAATGAGCGGGGACGGCGGTGCCGGTGAAACCGCCGCCCGGCCCTTTCGGAATAAAAACCAAAATGCTGCCGTCTTATCGCGGCTTTATGTTTTGATCCGCCCATTGACTCGCTTCAGCGGGCGTGACTTTTCCGGCGTTGGCAAGCAACACCTCCGCCACGAGCGAAAGCTCCTCGCGAAGTTCCAACATCTGGCGTTGGAGCGATTCAAGTTTTTCGCCGAGCGGCTCTGCACCACCAGTCATTTCCAAGGATTTCAAAACCAGGTCATGCGCCATCTGATGAGGGCTTCTACCCTCTTCGGATGCTCGTTCGGCCAGGTCTGCGGCCTCGTCCTCACTGAGACGAAAGCTGATGACTTCTGGAATGGTTTGGGCGGGAGTGAAAGACTCCCGCCGTTTCTTAACATCACTTTTGGATTTCATAATTTACGACGCTGCGGCAATCGCTACTGGTTGCGGCAGCTCTGGAATTTTGGCGGCAGGCATCGGAACAATCTTCCGCTCGTTCTGGATGCGCTCATAATCCTCAAGCGACGGAACAACCAATTTGGCATTTTTTGAATACGCCCGGGCGAATGCGACCGAGCTGTGCCCCAGCGACTGTTGGGCGTATCTCTCCGGCATTCCCGCTGTCTTGGCCCGCTCCGC
>JANPGB010000607.1:0-8793 GCA_031423695.1 Verrucomicrobiota bacterium | reverse complement strand
CCCGGAACGAAAACATCCTCTGATTAAAACGTAAAACACTCCATCCCCGAGTTCCTACCCATCAAAACAACAACCAACAAAAACAGTATGAAAACATCCAACCTGAAACACTCCTTCCTCACCGGTCTGGCGACCCTCGTGAGTGCCTGTGGTCTTCACGCCGCGGACTTAACCTGGGACGCGGACACCCTTACCCCCGGGGCTCAAGATGGCACAAATGTTTGGAACACCGTCACCAACACCTGGTGGAACGGCTCCGCCAATGTTACCTGGAACAACGCCACGCCCGACAATGCCATTTTCGGGGCGGGCAGTGGTGCAGCCGCGCCGGTGCTGGTACCAGGGAACACCACCAACACGGTGGGAAACATCACCTTCAACGCGCCGGGCAGCGGCACCTACGGCATCGCCGCGGGCAGTTCCACGACCAGCAAACTCAATCTTTCGGGAAATCCCACCATCACCGTCGCCAGCGGAGTCGTTGCGACCAACCTCGTGGTTCTGTCAGGCACCAGTTTCACAAAACTC
Organism: Verrucomicrobiota bacterium; assembly: GCA_031423695.1. Lineage (GTDB taxonomy): Bacteria > Verrucomicrobiota > Verrucomicrobiia > Limisphaerales > CAIQOK01 > CAIQOK01. The sequence continues at coordinate 8,265 of JANPGB010000607.1, read as the reverse complement.
GGCGCGGGCACGTTGATCATCAAGCCTGGCGCCGCGAATATTAACAGCGGCCCAACCTTCGTCGGCGCCGGTACGCTCGTCATCGGCAGCAGCAACAACCGGCTGCTGATACCAGGAGATCTGACCGTCACGAATGGCAGCACGGCACAACTCGGCGCCAGCGAACAGATCGCCGACTCCGCACTCATCACGGTGAACGGGGCCACGTTTGACACGGCGGGCAAGAATGAAACCATCGGCGGTCTGATCGTGGACAACAACGCGCAGGTCATCGGCTCCAGCAGTTCCGCGGCGATCACCAACAGCACCCTCTATGATGTCCGCAGCGGGGTCATTTTCCCGAACCTCACCGGTGCCGCCGGGTTGACGAAGACCACCGCGGGCACGGTCATCCTTACCAACGGCGCGGGCGCCAATACCTACACCGGGCCCACGCTCATCAGCGCGGGCATTTTGGATCTTGGACATTCCGGCGCCGGCAACGGACTTCCGGGCGGCACGGTGACGATCACCCCCGGCGGCATGCTGCGTCAGGGAAAGGACACCCAGTTCAACACCAACGCGACCCTCAACGTCGCCGGCGGCACCTATGAATTGCTGGCGCACAACGACACCGTCGGCACCCTGATCCTCGACAACAGTGGACAGATTCTCAACGGCGGCAGCCAGTCCAAGACCCTGACGGTAAACACCAACATGGATTTCCGAAACGGCCTCTGCGCCAGCGTGCTCGGCGGCGCGGGCGGCATGGTCAAATCCACCGCCGGAACGGTCACGCTCTCGCTGGACAACCTCTACTCCGGCGGCACGCTGATCAGCGGCGGCATCTTGGTGCTCGGCGACGGCAGCAGCACCAACCGTGGCAAAATCGGCACCGGCCCCGTGACCAACAACGCCGCTCTCGTCCTCAACCACTCCGGCGCCTTCAACCTGACCAACTCCATCAGCGGGACCGGTTCACTCACCAATCTGGGGGGCTCGCCCTCAATCACCGGAGCCAACACTTATGCGGGTGGCACGACGGTCAGCGGCGGCACTTTATTTGTCAACAATGCCAGCGGCAGCGGCACGGGCAGCGGCGCAGTCAGCGTCAAATCCGGCGCGGGCCTAGGCGGCACCGGCACCATCGGCGGGGCTGTCAGCATTCTGTCGGCCGGCCAACTGGTTCCAGGCAATGGCGGCCTCGGGACGCTTTCCGTCAACGGTTCCCTCACGTTGAGCGCAGGCTCGTCCAGCACCTTCCAAGTGGACGGCACCACCCCCGCCAACGACGCGGTCGCGGCGGGTTCCACCGTGACCTACGGCGGTGTGTTAACCATCTCGACCAGCGGCGCGTTCACCGCCGGCCAGCAGTTCCTGTTGTTTACTGGCGCGGGGGCGACCAATGCCAGCAATTTTGCCAGCCTGGTGGGCAGTCCCGGCGCCAACCTCGCCTTCAATTTCACCAACGGTGTGTTGTCCGTGGTTTCCACCGGCTCCACCCCGCCCACGCTGAGCCTCGCGCAATCCGGCAGCACCCTGACCTTCACCTGGACCGACGCGGCGTTCAAACTGCAATCGCAAACCAACAGCCTGAATAAGGGGCTCGGCACCAACTGGTCCGATTATCCGGGTGGCGGCAGCAGCCCGGTGGGCGTGACGGTTGATCCAGCCAACCCGTCTGTGTTCTTCCGCTTGTCGCAATAAGCAACCGCAATGCGATCAAAGAAAAACCCGGAGACCGCAAGGTCTCCGGGTTTTGAATTTTTTCTGCGTAGCGCCGGTCGGCAGACCGCCGCATTATTCAGATGTGCGGCGCTCTGCCGAGACGCCGCTAATATTTACTTGCTCTTCTTCAATGCGCTCAAGCCGGCATACACGGCGTTCTTGCCGAGCAGTTGTTCGATGCGCAGGAGCTGGTTGTATTTCGCCAGACGATCCGAGCGGCTCAACGAACCGGTTTTGATCTGGCCGCAGTTCGTCGCCACCGCGATGTCCGCGATGGTCGCGTCTTCGGTTTCACCGGAGCGGTGCGAGAGGACGGCCGTGTAGCCGTTGAACTGCGCGAGCTGCACGGCATCGAGCGTTTCGGTGAGCGAACCAATCTGGTTCACCTTCACGAGAATCGAATTCGCCGTGCCGGTATCAATTCCCTTCTGGAGGAACTTCACGTTCGTCACAAACAAATCGTCGCCGACAAGTTGCACCTTGTCGCCGATCTTGTCGGTGAGCTGCTTCCAATGTTTCCAGTCGCCTTCCGCGCAACCGTCTTCGATGGAGACGATCGGATACTTCGCGCAGAGCGTGGCGTAGAAGTTCACCAGCTCTTCGCCAGTGATGGTCTTCCCCGTGGACTTCTTGAAGGTGTAGGTGCCGTCGTGGTTGTAGAACTCGGACGCGGCCACGTCGAGCGCGAGGTTGACCTGTTTGCCGGCCTTGTAGCCGGCGATCTTCACGGCGGCGAGGATGGATTCGATCGCGTCTTCCACGCTGTCGAGCTTGGGGGCGAAACCACCTTCGTCACCGACGGCGGTGGAGAGGCCGCGCTTCTTCAAGACGCCCTTGAGCGCGTGGAAGATTTCGGTGATGGCCTGCAGACCTTCGCTGAAGGTGTTGAAGCCGTGCGGCTGGATCATGAATTCCTGGAAATCAATCGGGGCGTCGGAGTGCGCGCCGCCGTTGATGACGTTTGCCATCGGGACGGGGAGAACTTTGGCGTTCGGTCCGCCGAGGTACTTGAAGAGCGGCGTGCCGATGGCTTCGGAGGCGGCTTTCGCGGTGGCAAGCGAGACGGCGAGAATGGCGTTCGCGCCGAGCTTGGATTTGGTTTCCGTGCCGTCGAGCTTGAGCATCGTGGCGTCCACGGTGAGCTGGTCCAGCGCGTCAATGCCAATGAGCGCGGGCCGGATTTTGTCGGTGACGTTTTTGACGGCCTTGGTCACGCCTTTGCCGCAGTAGCGTTTCTTGTCGCCGTCGCGGAGTTCGATGGCTTCGTGTTCGCCGGTGCTCGCGCCCGAGGGCACGGCCGCGCGGCCCATCGCGCCGCCGGCGAGATGAACGTCCACTTCCACGGTGGGGTTGCCGCGCGAGTCGAGGACTTCGCGCGCCTGAATGTCATAGATGGTGCTCATAGTTCGATTTCAATTTTCAAAAGTTTAAGAAACGAAGGCGCATGATAGGGGTGCGGGGCGATGAGTCAAGAAAGGGGTTCTGGAGTTCATGGTGGTGCGGTTTGCCTTTCCGCCGGGCATCGCTAGGCTGGGGCGATGATTGACTCGGTGCAGATTGCGTTGCTGTTCGGAACCGGACTCACCGCGGGTTTTGTGGACACGATCGCGGGCGGCGGCGGACTGCTCACCCTGCCGATGCTCCTCAACCTGTGCCCCGACCCGGTCACCGCGTTGGGCACGAACAAGCTGCAATCCACCTTCGGCTCCAGCAGCGCCACCTTTCACTTCGCCCGCGCCGGCACATTGAATTTCCGCGAAGTCTGGCGCGCGTGCCTGCTCGCGTTCCTCGGCTCGCTGTGCGGAACCTTTCTCGTCCAGCAGTTTGATCCCGGCCTGCTCAAGCGCATTGTGCCCGTCCTGCTGTTCGCCGTCGCAATTTTCGTCTGGCTGCGGCCGCAGCTGGGCAAGGCGGATATCCATCCACGCATGTCACGCCTCAAGTTCGATTTCATCTTCGCCTTCGGCATCGGCGTCTATGACGGGTTCCTCGGGCCGGGCACGGGCACGTTTCTCGCGCTGGCGTTCATGCTCGGGCTGGGCTTCAACATGGCGCGCGCCACGGCCAACACCAAGGCGCTCAACTGGGCGAGCAACGTCGCGTCGCTCCTCCTGTTTTTGATCGCGGGCAAAGTCTGGTTTATCGCCGGCCTCATCATGGGCGCGGGCCAGACGCTCGGCGCATGGCTCGGCAGCCACATGGTCGTCACGCGCGGCACCCAATTCATCCGGCCCGTCTTTCTCACGATGGTCGTCCTCATCACGCTCAAGATGATTTATGACAACTACGTGAAAACTTGAGCCGCTGGATAATTGGATCAATGGATACTTGGATTGTTGGATGAAAGCGATCCAATCATTCACCCATCCATCAACCCGTTTGAGCGTGTGTCTTCCCGCCTCGACAAACGGCCGTGGCTTTCTAAATTGCCGGCGATGCGACGAATCCCTTTCCAATTTTTCCTTCTGGAGTTAACCCTCGCGGTATTCGTCGCCGGCTGCCATTCGCCAGATGCGGCCAAGCATTTCTCCGCGAGAACGCTGGCGGCGCGGGCGAATTATCCCACGCACTGGTGGACGGCGGTTCCCACGAACGACGCGCCAGCGTGGGAAATTTTGCCGCAGGCCGCCGCGCCGGGCGAAGTCATCCTCTCCAAGCGCCACGAACTGGGATTGCTTTCCAATTTTGCGCCCACTCCGTTCACGTTTCACGGCCAGCGCTACGCAAGCCTGGAAGGCTTCTGGCAGATGATGAAATATCCCGAAAGCGCCGATGACCCGCGCGCGAAATTTCCTGGACTAAGTTGGGCCTCGACTCGCGGGCAGGTTGCGCAGATGACTGCGTTCGAGGCCAAGCGCGCCGGCGATGCTGGCGAGAAGAACATGAAAACCATGGGCATCAACTGGGTGACGTTCGAGGGAAGACAAATGGAATATCGCGCCCCCGGGCAAGGTGAATTTTACCGGCTCATCGCCGCCGCCACGCGTGAAAAGGTGCACCAGAATCCAGACGTGAAAAAGGTTTTGCTCGCGACAGGCGATTTGATTTTGAAACCGGACCATCATCAGGAACCCAACGCGCCCGCAGCCTGGCGCTATTACGAAATCCTCACCCAAATCCGCGCGGAACTTCAGCGAAAGGCAAGGCATTGACCATGGACATCCCAATCACTCCCAATCCTGCCCCGGCAGTGGATCGTCTTCCGACGCGCGAAGGCTACGACCGCTGGGCGGCGTGTTACGACAACGAAGACAATCCGCTGATCGCCTTGGAGGAACCCAAGGTAGCCGAACTGTTGGGGCCGGTCAGCGGACTCCGGGTTTTGGATCTCGGTTGCGGCACGGGCCGTCATGCATTGCGACTGGCCGCCGCCGGGGCCAATGTCACGGCGGTGGATTTCTCCGAAGGCATGCTGGCACGGGCGCGCGACCGGGCCGGCGGACTGCCGATTGATTTTCGCGCGCATGACCTGGCCCAACCATTGCCTTTTGCGGATGCCTCCTTTGACCGAATCATTTGTGGTTTGGTTTTGGATCACATCCCGGAACTGGCGCCGTTGTTCGCCGAAATGCGCCGCGTTTGCAGTCCCGCCGGTTTCGCGGTGATCTCGGTGATGCATCCCGCGATGATGCTGCGCGGAGTGGAGGCGCGGTTCACCGACCGGACGACGGGCCGGGAAATCAGACCGGCCAGCACGCGCCATCAATTGACCGATTACATAAACGCAGCGCTGGCCGCCGGCTGGAAGCTGGACCACGCCAGCGAGCACGAGGTGGATGCGGCGCTGGTGGCGCGCTCGGAGCGTGCCCGAAAGCATGCCGGCTGGCTGATGCTTTTCCTCATGCGCCTGACCCGAGCGCCGCGTAAGCAATCCAGATAAGCTGCAACGAACACGCCCTCGCTTCTCGACAAACGCGGCAATTCCAATCAAATTGGCCGGAATGTCTTTGGTCAATCAACCTTTGGTCATCGCGGGACGGACGTTTCAGTCCCGCCTCATTCTCGGCACGGGCAAATTCTCGTCGCCCGAAGCCATGCGAGACGCGCTCGCCGCCAGCGGGACGGAAATCGTCACCGTGGCTTTGCGCCGCGCGGATTTGAGCGGGAAGAAGGATCCCTTCGCGAACATCCTTGAATTCATTGACCCGAAAAAATACCTGCTCCTGCCCAACACCAGCGGCGCGATGAACGCCGAGGAAGCTGTCCGCCTTGCGCGCCTCGCCGCCGCCGCCGGGTTGCCGAAATGGGTGAAGCTTGAAATCCATCCCGACCCACGCTACCTGCTGCCCGACCCGATTGAGACGTTCAAAGCGGCGGAGATTCTCGTCAAGGAAGGGTTCACTGTGCTGCCTTATATCAACGCCGATCCGGTGCTGGCGAAACGTCTGCAGGAAGTCGGCTGCGCGACGGTGATGCCGCTCGGTTCGCCCATCGGCTCCAATCGCGGCATCCAGACGCGCGATCAGATCCGCATCATCATTGAACAAGCCACTGTGCCCGTGGTCGTCGATGCCGGACTCGGTGCGCCCAGCCACGCGGCGGAAGCGATGGAACTCGGCGCCGATGCTGCGCTGGTCAACACCGCCATCGCCGTGGCGAGTGATCCAAACCGCATGGCCGTCGCATTCAAAATGGCGGTGGAAGCCGGACGCGCGGCGTATGAATCCGGACTCGGTGCGCAAAGTGAAACGGCAAGTGCAACCAGTCCGTTGACCGGGTTTCTTGACTAAAAACTAAACCAGACCAATGGCCATGCTGAACTGGATTTCCATAGCCATTATTTCTGCATTGTTACTGATTGTTTTGCTCCTTTGCATCGCCGAGGGAAGCAAGCCTTGGGCAGAGCGATTCTCCAAATACGCAGTAACCGGTACTCTTGTGCTTTCGGCTTTCATTTGTTCTGCCGTTTGTTTTGGCCTTCTGAAATTTTATACAAATCTTCCAGTTTGGATAATTACTGCTATATCGGTTCCATCTGGCGTGGGCATATTTTTTATCATCGTGCTTTTGCACTGCTGGAGTGATAATCCTCCAAAATAACGTTTGATTTTATTAAAAAATGAGCGCAACCAAACTTTCCGCTTCCCGCGTCCGGCAAATTTTATACGCCGCCAGCAAAGCCCGCGTCCTCGTCGTCGGCGATGTGATGCTCGATCAATTCATCTGGGGCAGCGTCGCGCGCATTTCGCCGGAAGCGCCGGTGCCGGTCGTGGATTTCAGCCACGAGAGCTTCATGCCCGGCGGCGCGGCCAACGTCGCCCGCAATCTCACCGCATTGAAAGTCCGCGCCGAACTGTTCGGGGCCGTCGGCCAGGATCACGCGGCGGATCAGCTCAAGCATCTGCTCCAGGCCCAGCACATCGGCTGCACCGGCGTCATCGCGCACGCGACGCGCGCGACCAGCCTCAAGACCCGCATCGTCGCCCACAAACAGCAGGTGGTCCGCATTGACCGCGAGACGCGCGACGGCTTGAACGGCGATCTGCTGAAGCGCCTGCTCGCTGCTTTCAAAATCAAGTTGAAGACAGCGGACGCCGTGATCGTTGGCGATTACGGCAAAGGCGTTGTCACCCAGGAATTGCTCAACGCCATCAAGTCCCTCTGCCGCGAGCGCGGAGTCTGGTTGAGCCTTGATCCGAAACCGGTTCACGACCTGAACCTCTCGAACCTGTCGCTCATCACGCCCAATCGCAAAGAAGCGTTTGAACTCGCGAAGTTGGAGGACGACACTCGCCACGCAAATCCGCTGGCAGATAAAAACCTCATGCTGGCTGCGGAACGTCTGCTGAATGAACTGCGGCCGGCGGTGCTGCTGATCACGCTTGGAGAACTCGGCATGTTGCTCTGTCAGCGCGGACAAAAACCGTTCCACATCCCGACCGTCGCACAGGAAGTGTTCGATGTATCCGGCGCGGGCGACACGGTCATCGCCTCCTTCACGCTGGCCATCGCAGCGGGGGCGTCGCCGCTGGAAGCGGCGATCATTTCCAATTACGCGGCGGGCATCGTTGTCGGCAAGGTCGGCACGGCCATCACCACGCCGGAGGAGCTGCTCAAAAGTTTTAAGCCCTAAAATTCTTATTGAGATGCGCACATCCATCGTGATTTCGCTTCTGGTTTGCAGCTCACTATTGGTTTCATGTGGCGGCAAGCTGCCACGAATTAAGGAGCCGGAAACACTTCGTAATGATTGCGCGAATATTTACAATCAATTTTCAAACGAAGCCCGTACAAATGGCTTGGGCCATTTTGTTTCCGGTTTTATTCCGAAGGAGAAGTGGACATCCTCAATTCTTGCTTTGCGTCCATTTCAAGTCACAAAGAGCAAGTATGGCGTCCGTATTTGGATTTATGCCGACAAGAATTATCGAGTGGGAATCGTAGGTTATTATGTTTTTATCAACCCTGCAAAACAACCTCCTTCAGTGCCTCTTTATTCTTGGGGCACTGCGTCTCAAGAAGACCGTTTGTATTTCAAAAAGACGAGATTCAGTGGAATTTACGAGTTTGAAGAACCGGCGATAGATATAAAATGACCCCTTCAAAAATTGCCCCCGA
>JANPGB010000606.1:0-4108 GCA_031423695.1 Verrucomicrobiota bacterium | reverse complement strand
GTTCGTAGCCCGATCCCTGCCCGGCGCGCACGGAGTGACGCGCCCTACCAGGCTTCCCACGCTACAGCGTTTTCAAATACTCGATCAGCGCGAGCTTGTCGGCATCCGGCAGTTCGCTGCCAAAATAATGACCCCGGTCTTCCACGAAGTCGGGGCACTTGCTCACCTTCCACAAGGCGGGAGCGACCTCGGTTCGGAGCAGTTCTTTCGCCGCTGCGGCATCCAGGTTTTGGAGTTTGATTTTTGCGAGCGACGCTTTGATCTTCACGCACAGTTCCAGCAGGTGCGCCGGATCGGCTTCGGGATCGAGGCTGCCCAGCAGGTTGACTGGCGTGCCGGCGGGGATTGGGCCGAGGCGGAAATAGCCGTCGTCGTCTATTTGTTTCGCGGCCTGGAGGGCGACGCGCAGCGCTGTGGGCAGCACTGAGGCCTGGATCTGCAAACTGCAATCCTGACTCGTGCGCCAGATGGAATTGGTGCCGGAGCGTTTTTCCGGCCAGAGTAGTTTTTCCGCCGCGTCGTTGAATGCTGCCATGCGTCCGGCCACGGAGGGATCGCCGGTGAATTTCCCCAGCGCGTTGTTGTGCAGGAACGGCGCGGACGACCAGCAACTGATCAAGGACGCGGTGCGATAGTAGCCCGGCCCGCCGTCCGGCATCGTGAATTTCTCGTTCTGCGCGGTGAACGGATTCCACACGTCAATGTCGCCGACGGACGGCAGAGTTTTGTAGGTCTCGGACGAGAATGCGGCCCAGACATGGCCACGTTTGGCGTTGGTGCCGCTGGCGCGCGAGGCGTTGCTTTTGATTTTGGTGACGGGATAACGATGGTCGTCCGAGAAGAAATTGCCGTCGCGGAAATCCGGCTTGAGCACTGCGGCGCGGAACCATTCGTTTTCATCCGCACCGGCCGGCGGACGCTTGCTTGAATGGCAGGTGGCGCAGTTTTCCGCGAACATCAGCTTGCCGCGCGTCATCACGGCTTCATCCTGCGTGACGAGATCCTTGCCGCCCGGCGCATCCTCCAGCCGGAACGATTTCAGGCGCATGAAAAAGTTGGCGATGTTGGTGAACTTGGTCTGGGTGGCGAGCCAATAGACGGAATTTTCCTGCGCGGTTTTCACGCTGAACGGTTTTTGCGGCGTGAGGCCGATGAGCGCGTTGTGCTGCTGCAGCCAGTGCTGGGAATAGCTGCCGATGTTGATATAGACGCGCAGCGTCGCTCCGGGCACTCCCACGGAATCCGAGCCGTCCTTGAGGACGTGCGGCACCTTCATGGCCGCGGTGACGCCCGGCAGGTTGAGCGAATCGCCGGCGACCACTTCGTCTTCGGCGACGGCAAACCGCGCGCCGAGTTCAAAGATGGGATTGATGGTGTTGGGATTGTTGAGATGGTCGGTGGCGATGCGGGAAGTGTCCGACGTGCCGGGCGGCTGCGTCTTGAGCATTTCCCAGAAGAGGCCGCCGGGTTTGACGTTGCTGGCGAACACCGCGCCTTCGCGGATGTATTGGTTGGCAATGGCGGAGGCGAGGTTTTCCCATTTGGGATTCTCCGGATCGGCGGGCGGCTTGCAGGGATTGAACGCAATGTGGCACGAACCGCAGGAGATGCCGACGCGGTAAGGCCGCACCAATGTCGGACTGACCGCGTATTCGTCGTCGGAATAATATTTTGCCGCATCCCAGTTCTTGACCGCGTCGCCTTTGAAATCCGGGTTGTCGAAAAGACGGAAGCCCAGGATGCCCGTGGGGCGGCCATAGACTTTGGGGTCGATCGCCGCTGGCTCCGGCTCGACCGCCTCGTCAATCCACAGGCCGTGCGCGTCGGGCATGGTTGCGGGGCGGAAGCCGGGCTGGTTGATGAGGCCCAAAGTTTTGAAGCGGTTCGGGCGGTTGCGCGAGTCAATGGTCTTGAGCAGATCCATCAGGCCGAAACTTTCCCGCGACATGCGCTCCCAAAACTGTTCGTCGCCCGCGCACCAGAGGTTCCAGGTGTTGCGGCCTTTGATTTCGTCCGGTGAAAGTTCAATGCCGCCATCCATCGGCTTGAAAACGTCGGCGGCGAGTTCGGGGAAATCCGCCGGGTGGCGTCCGCCGGCGTCATCCGCCAGCGAGCCTTTTTGCTGGCAGCCGGCGATCGTCAATCCCAGCGCAGCGAGCAGGGCGCAGGCGTGTCGGCCGGAACCAATGAAGAAGAAAGTATTCTGCTGAACACCGGGCGGTGTGGTCGGTTGCTGCCGGTTGTTATGAACATCCATGCTCATAGTTTTCCTTTGTTTGTGTGCCCGTCCGCACTGTTGACGTCGGTCGCGTGACGAACCACGCGCCACATGTAGCGCGACCGGGCAAATCAAGTCAAGCGCTTAGCGGGCAGGATTCTGAGGTCGGGCGTGGTCTGACGGGCACACTCCCATTGAGGTCGCCTCAAATTTCTCGGGTTGACTCGTGAAGGGGCATCACTGAGAATGCGGCAGGGAGTTTCAGCCGGGTGGACCACACATTTGAAAACCGTTCAGGCGACTCCCGATGTTTCAGGCTTTATTAGATTTTGGAGGTAACGCGCAGAAGACTTTCCCTGCAGCCTCCGAGTTCAAGTAAAACAAACCAAAACCAAGGAAAAAAGTATGCCTAAATCAAACATCAATTCGTGGTACGGCTGGGTGCCGGACCGGCCCGATTATCGGGACAAACTCTACTCGGCCATCGCGGCTCCGCCGAAAACACTGCCACGCAAGGTGGATCTGAGTCCGTGCTGTTCGCCGGTGGAAGATCAGGGTCAGCTTGGCAGTTGCACGGCCAATGCGCTGGTCGGCAATCTGGAATTCCTTTACCAAAAAGCCGGCCAACCGGTGCTCGATCTGAGCCGGCTGTTCATCTACTACAACGAACGTGCAATGGAAGGCACCATCAACGAAGACGCCGGGGCGGCGATTCGTGATGGCGTCAAATCGCTGGTCAACCTGGGCGTGTGCAGCGAGAAGAAATGGCCTTACAACATCGGCAAGTTCACCGCAAAACCGCCGGTGGGCTGTTACCGGGAAGGGAAGCATCATCAGGTCACCTCCTATCACCGCATCCTCACCCTCAAGGAGATGAAGCAGTGCCTGGCCGAGGGTTATCCCTTTGTCTTCGGCTTCTCAGTGTATGAAGGCTTCGAGTCCGACGCCGTCACCCGGACTGGCAAACTGAATCTGCCGAAGCCCGGCGAAAAAAACCTGGGCGGCCACGCCGTCTGCGCGGTGGGCTATGACGAGTCGATCAAGCGATTCCTGGTCCGCAACTCGTGGGGAACCGACTGGGGGCTGAAGGGCTATTTCACGATGCCTTACGACTACATCGCCAACACCAACCTCGCGGACGACATGTGGACCCTCCGTGCGCTTGAGGATTAATAAGCACCGCCCCATTCGCGTGATGGTTGCTGAAACTCCCGAACCATCGCGCGGTGGGGACGCGGCGAGCGCTTTGAATGGATGGCATCTGGGTTTCACCAAAACGTCCAGGTCGGCCAGCCTCGGGCAAGTGGGCTGGAACTTGTTCGGGTTGGCACGTTGCCCGCAGCTGGCTGGGGATCGCCGTCAGCCCGGCTGCAAAAAATCTTGCTGCGCAAGTAAATCGTGTTTAGGATTTCGTCCTCTTGGTCGGGTGCGCGGTTAGCTCAGTGGTAGAGCATTACCTTCACACGGTAGGGGTCGCAGGTTCGAAACCTGCACCGCGCACCATTTTAGCACTTCATGGGGTCGCATAGCGTTACAAAAAGTTGCCAAGTGTGACAGCGGTGTTACAATTTCAGCGCCATGAATCATTGCCCCGGACTTTACAAACGAGGCCAAAAATACTGGTTCGCCCGCCAGGTCAACGGCGTCCGCAAGTTTGTTTCCCTGCGCACCGAGGACTATGTCGAGGCGGTCAAGCTGGCCGCCCAGCTCTCCGGCGATGAGCTGGATGTGTCGCAGGCGTCTGTCACAGATTTGACCGAGGCGTTCCTGCTCCACAAAAAAAACCTGAACCGTTACACCCCCGCGTCCGTGGAATCCAAGGGCGTCATCCTCCGCAAGCTGACCGCTTGGTGCGAGCTCCAGGGTCGTCCGTTGTCCTCCCTCACGGTG
>JANPGB010000605.1:0-16075 GCA_031423695.1 Verrucomicrobiota bacterium | reverse complement strand
GCAGCAGCTTGCCGTCGGGTTGCAGGCCGTCCAGCAAACGCGCCGCTTCGTCCGAAGACAGCGTCCGCCCCAGTTCCTTGCCGCCGTCCGTCTCTCCCTCCTTCATCCCGGTCAATGACTCCACGGTGGTTCCCTCCCCGTCTTTCTTGCCATCCTTGCCGTCTTCACCGTCGTCCTTGTCGTCACCACCCGGAGCGCCAGGCGGCATGTTCGGAGCGGGAATCCGACCCTTGAGCTGCTGGAGCAGCTCGTTCAAGCGCGCGGACGTGCCGGCCATGGGCTTGGCCATCTGCTGCATCTCCTTCAGGCTGTCCACGAGCCGGGCAATCTCGTTGGCCACCACCTCCGCGTTGTGGCTGGCGTTTGTATCCGTCGGCTGCAACTCCGCCGCGCTTTGAAAATCACTCAGCGCCCGCCGCCACTTCACCAACGTCTTGCCATACGCCGTCATCGCGCGCCTCACCGCCTCCGATGCCGCGCGCAACTCCTTCCGCGCACCGCGGCCCGTGAGATAGGCATCCACCATCGCTTGAATGTCATTGCCCGCCAACGCGGACTCAGCCTGTTGAATCGCTCCGGCGCCGTTGCGCGTCGCCGCGCGGCTGCGCTCCGCGCCTCCTTGGGCCGACGTGGATTTTTTCAACTCCTCGGCGCCCTGGGCAAACCGGACGTGGCCGAGATTGTACAACGCGGGCGGCTGCAGAGGTTCATCCTGTTTTGAAACCGAGGCCAGCAACAGGGTCTCCGCCTCGCCCAGTTTGCCCGCGCGAAACTTCTGCGTTCCGGCATTGTAAAATCCTCGGGCCGTCTCAACCACGGCCGGCTCGGCCAGCGCAGCGAGCGCGTTGGTTGCCCCGGCGGGGATTCCAAAGGCGGTGAAACTAAAAAGCAGGAACATTGAACATTCAACATTCAACTTCCAACGTCCAAGGATTCGGAACACGCACGACCGCCCGTCCTTCGATGTTGAGCGTTGAATGTTGAATGTTGAATGTTTCCGCTTCATCTCAAATTGCCGGCTGCATTCCATAAACATTTCATTCAACCACCGGCTGCTGTCCGCGCCGCGTGCCGACTAGCGGCTCCGCCACCAGGAACACCAGCATCGCCCCCAGCGGCCAGTAAAACCGCTCCACGCCGCGCGACCGCGTGTGCGCCGGGCCGGAGCTCGCATCCAGATTTTCCACCGCCAGCCGCACTCGGGCAAGCCCTTCGCCAAGTGAACCCAGGGGATAATATCTTCCACCCGCCGCCTGGGCAATGGCCTGAAGCGTATTCTCATCCAGCCGGCTGCGGATCACTTCACCACTGGCATCGTGCATCAATTCCTCCCGGCCCTCCGGATTCAAGATTCTGATTTCACTGCCGGCCGGCGAACCGACGCCCACCGCAAAAACCACCACCCCGTTGGTCGCCAGCGATTGCGCCACCTTCACGCCGCCGTTCTCCAGATCCTCTCCGTCGGTCACGAGCACCACGAGCTTGCGGCGGCTTTCCTTGGGCATCGCGTGCGCGGCTTCCTTCAAGGCGCGTCCAATGTCGGTGCCGGGAATGGGAATGGTTTTTTCATCCAACGCCTGCAGCGCGGTTTCAAAAACATCGTAGTCCAGCGTCAGCGGGCATTGCAAAAAGGAGCCGCCCGCAAAGGCCACCAGTCCCACCCGGCCCCGGCCATGACGGCGGACGAAATCCAGGATGGCCAGCTTCGCGCGCTGCAAACGGTTGGGGCGGGCATCGGTGGATAACATGCTGTTGGAACAGTCCAGCACGAACACCACGTCTTCGCCCAGCCATTGGCCGGTGGATTGAATCTCTCCCCACTGCGGACGCGCCAGCGCCAGACCCGCGCACACCAGGTTGAGCAGCAACAGGATATTTTTAAAACCCCGCCGCGCCGGGCTGTGCGAACGGGTCAGCTCCGCCACGAAACGCGGCGAGGCAATCTGCGCCAACTGACGTCGGCGCTGTGCCGCTGCGTAACGCTGCAACAACGCCAGCAGTAAGGGCGCGACCACCGCAAGCAGCAGCCAGCGCGGTTCTTCAAAATGGGGATGAGCAAGATCCATCATGGCGCGCGACGGTAGCGGGTATTGGATAGGGCAAGTTCCAGCGCGAGCAGCACCAGAGCCCCGAGCAACGGCCATTGAAACAGCGGTTCGTAGGTGGCATAACGCCGGAGTTTGACTTCAGATTTTTCCAGGCGGTTGATGTCGTCGTAAATGTTCTCCAGCTCCCGCCGGTTCGTCGCACGATAAAATTTCGCGTGCGACAACTCGGCGATCTTACCGAGCACGGTGTAGTTGGCTGGCTGCAAGAGCAGCGTCGGCGTGATGTTGCCGTTCGCATCCAGCCTGAGCTTGCCGGTAGCCGGATCGAAGGCGGGGAGGTAGCACGGCTTCTCGATGCCGATGCCGATCGTGTAAATCTTCGCGCCGAGTGAGGCGGCAAGCTGCGCGGCGGGCACGGGTTCGATCTCGCCCTTGTTGTTGTCGCCGTCGGTCAGGAGAATGATGACCCGGCTCTTACTGTTAGGCACGGCTTTGAGCCGCTTCGCCGCCACCGCAATCGCATCACCGATGGCCGTGCCGAGATCGCCGATGGTGCCGATGTGCAGGCGATGCAGATTTTCCGCGAGCCACTCGTGATTGAGCGTGAGCGGACTGGCCAGATACGGCACGCCGGAAAAGGCGACCAGCCCCATGCGGTCGCCAGGGCGCTGGCGGACGAAGTCGCCGAGCACTTCCGAGGCAATTTCGTAGCGAGTAATTTTTTCCTCGGGCCGGCCCATGTCCACGGCCATCATGGACCACGAAAGGTCGAGCACGAGCATGATGTCAATGCCGGGCGTTTCCGTTTCCACATGCTGGTTGGCCAGGCGCGGCCCGGCCAGCGCCACAATGCCGAGCGCAACGGCGAACAGGCGGAAAAAAATCATGAACCGTCCCGCCGCCGCCCGCGCCTGCGCGCCCGCCGCCCGCGCAATGTCCGCGCTGGAAAAGCGCAGCGCGGAAAGTTTTCCCGGCCGCCCCACCAGCAGCGCATAAACCGGCAGCAGAGCCAGCAGGCCGAGCAACCAGGGATTCTGAAATTCAAAACTCTCGTTCATGCGCGGGGAGAGTCTCCGAGTCCGGTCGGCGCACGGCGCGCTTCCCCTTGGGCAATCAAAGCCAGCGCCTGATCCACCGCCCCAGACGAGGCAACGATTTTCGTCGGGGAAAACTTTTGCTCATCACAACGGCCAAGAAAACCAACCACGCTAGCGACCAGTTCCGCGCCGATTTGCTCGTGACCGGAAATGGCGCGGCTGAATTCGGCGGTGGTCAGTTCGCCCCGCGGCAGTTGAAAGGCAGCGATGAAATAGCTTTGCAGAATTTGGGAGATGTGGCTGAGGGTGGCTCCATCTTCGGGAATTTGGCGCAGCACTTCCAGCGCGGTTCGCGCTTGGACTGCCGGGGGCAAAATCACTTTTGATTTCGGACAGAGAAGCCTCCAAATGATAAAGGCACTGAGGGCGAGGACAACCAGACCCGCAACGACAACCAACGCCCCGCGCTGCTCCCAAAAGGTCGGCGGCACTTCGCCATACAGCGGCAGCAATTTTGCCAGCACGTTGGTGGATTCGGAATTTGTGGCAGCGAGTGGGGTCATCAGCCACGCCTCCGACCGCGCCGGATTTCGAAAAATCGCTGGAGCGTGTGGGCGAAGGGTTCGCCGGTGTTGAGCCGCACGGTGTCCACGGCGGTTCGATTCAAGGATTGATCGAGGTTTTCCAGACGCGCCTCGTTGGTCGCGGCAAAGCTTTGCCGTACCGCGCCGCGACTGGAATCGAGTTCGAGAATTTCCCCTGTCTCCGCATCCTCGATAGCAAGCAGCCCGGCATCCGGGAGTTCGCTCTCGCGCGGATCGTGCAGGTGAAGGCACACGAGATCGTGGCGAGTGTTGGTGATGCCGAGTTCCTGGATGACATCGCGTGGGTTTAATCCTCCTCGTCCTCGTTCTCGTCCCTCGCCCTCGGATTTGTTTGCA
Organism: Verrucomicrobiota bacterium; assembly: GCA_031423695.1. Taxonomy (GTDB): domain Bacteria; phylum Verrucomicrobiota; class Verrucomicrobiia; order Limisphaerales; family CAIQOK01; genus CAIQOK01. The sequence goes on along the minus strand of JANPGB010000605.1, from coordinate 12,049 downwards.
GAAGGCTTCGAGGCCGAGAACGAAGGACGAGGAGGAAGCGTTCCAATGCTATGAAGAAAATCCGTGAGCAGAAAAACGATGGACCGCCGATGCAGCGCGTGGTTTAGAAACGTGAGCGCGGCGGGAATGTCCGTGCCGCGCTGCTTGGGCTCGAACGCCAGCAGTTCGCGGACGATGCGCAAAATGTGACGGCGGCCTTTGCGCGGCGGAATAAACAACTCGGTCTGTTCCGTGAATAGCAGCAGCGCAACCTTGTCACCATTGCGCACGGCGGAAGTTGCCAGCGTGGCCGCAACCTCGGCGGCGAATTCTCTTTTGGATCGGTTGCCCGAGCCAAACGAAGACGAGCCGGAGACATCCACAGCCAGCACGGCGGCGAGTTCGCGCTCCTCGCGGTAGCGCTTCACGAACGGACGGCCCATGCGATTGGTTACGTTCCAGTCAATGTCACGCACGTCATCGCCGGGCGTGTATTCGCGCAACTCCTCGAAGTCCATGCCGCGCCCTTTGAAGTGGCTGAGATATGCGCCGACCATCGTGTCATTGACGAGACGATTGGTGCGCAACTCAACGCGGCGGACGGTTTCGAGAAGTTCGGTGACGGTCATTCTAAAGTTTGTTTTTCAAATACGATAGTGGAGCGGCAGTACGAGAAACACATCAAGCCTCTATATCCGAGATTTTGTAACTGAGCCTCATCAAGCCGCAGAACTGTGCCACTTGCGCTTGGGGGACCCTTGTACTGATGAGAAGATCGCCACCATAAAAAGCGTCGTGAAAACAAAACATAGCGCCACGAGGACCGTATCCCATCACATGATCGCACAATTCATAAGAAGCGACACTATCCTGGAGCAAATCCTCAAGTTGCGTAAGCAGCTTTGAATCGAAAGGCCAACGCACGGCAAATGCGCCGGGGTGGTCTTCGGGCCAAAGAGCAAACTTTTTAAGGTCTTCAAGAACCCAGACATCCGGAAGCAATTGATGACGCTCAAAAAACTCCCGAATGTCTGGCCGCGTTCGCTTCCCCTCTCGGTCACACTCGTAACTAAAACTTAGGAAATCACCTGGCTGAACAAGTAGATGGACGTGGCGAAAGAAAGCCCTGTAATCAGATAGACCTTCAATGCAATAATGTTCCGGTGTGCCGAGATATATACACATAGACTTTTGCCGTCTAACATTTAGATGAAAAGGCAAATTTCATTCTTCATTCTACCCACTTCACTTCCTTCACGGCACCGGCACCGCATTGAAAACCTTTTTCACAATCGCATCCGCCGTCACCGACTGTGCCTCGGCTTCGTAGGTTATTTTGGGAATTTTCATTTCGTTATCTGCCCAGTTCCGGCTCGCCGCGCGCACCGTGCCAGAAACGAAGCACCTCCACCGTTTTACGTTGTTCTCCGACGCGATAAACAATGCGGTAGGGACGATGGATGATTTCGCGCAGGCTGGGATCGGCGCGTTCCGGCACCACCCGGCCAAGCAACGGTTGTTCCCGCAGCAGTTTCAATTTCTCGATGAGTGCGGAGCCGAAGCGTTCGGCAGCGGGAGGATTGTCGCGGGCGATGAAGCGGACGAGTGCCGCCAAATCTTCGTTGGCGATTTCGGTTACACGGACTTGGAAAGCCATGACTGAAGATTCTTCTCCACCTGCTCCAATGGAATGAGCCGGCCTTGATCGGCCTGCTGCTCCCCTTCGCGGACGGCGGCCAGGAAGTCAATCTCGTCGCGGATTTCGCGGAGCGTAACCCCGTCGGGCAACCGGCGAATCGCTTCCAAGACACTTTGCTTGTCGCTCATGGTTTTAATCTAATCGGCAAACATCCCTTGGCAAGCATTGGATTTGGAAAAACCAGCAGCGCGTTCGGCGGCGGCTTCTTTGAAAAGAAAATCCAGTTTGCCGCTCGCAGCGTCATCATCCATCTGCCGCTTCCAAAGCTCGTGGTAACGCGTGCTGACCCACGAGGCCAGCCGGTCAAAGTCGGACGGGGCAAGCTGCTCAACCGCTTTTTCGATTTCTTCCACCCTTGTCATAGCGACACTTTAGTTGATTGTTGAGGTTGATTCAAGCGAGGCTTCACGGCACGGGCACCGCATTGAAAACCTTTTTCACGATGGCATCCGCCGTCACGGATTGCGCCTCGGCTTCGCAGGTCAGGATGAGGCGGTGTCGCAGGATATCCGGGGCGAAGTTCTTCACGTCTTTTGGAAGGGGCTGGTCACGTTATCGGTTGCAGATCGAGCAGGTGGCAAACCTCGATGCCGTCGTCCAGGTCCGGCCAATAAACCGCAAAGCCGCCCGGTTCGAGCGCCCAGTTGGCGCGCTGTTTCGGCGTGGCTTTGGCCAGCCATTTCAGCCACGGAACTTCGGCCATCGGCAGGCTGACTTCGCGGCCGTCATCCAGTCGGACGTGCAGCGTGCCGTTGGTGAAGCGGACGACCTGGGCGCGGACTTGCGCCGTGGTTTTAGCGGTCAAAGTGTTCATGCCATGCTTCCAACAGTCTGGTTTCGTTTTGGGCGGTCAGTTTCAAAACTTTGTTCAACTCTGTTTTATTGTAGCCGCGATTTTATGCGATTTCGAGCGATTTAAGCCAGATTTTGGCCACGCGCTCCGCGTGGATGACATGAACGTGCGGCAGCTCGTTCACATCGGAAGAATAAAACCGGAATTTATAGCCTTCGATGAAAATGGTCGGCATAAGTCACGGCACCGGAACCGCATTGAAAACCTTTTTGACGATGGCATCCGCCGTCACGGATTGCGCCTCGGCTTCGTAGGTCAGGATAATACGATGCCGCAGCACATCCGGGCCGATGCTCTTCACGTCTTCGGGAATCACGTAGTCGCGGCCTTGCAGCAGCGCCCAGGCTTTGGCGGCGACGGTCAGGTAAATCGTCGCGCGCGGCGAGGCACCGAACTGGATGAAGTGTTTCAGGTCCAGCTTGTAGTCCTCCGGCTTGCGCGTGGCGAAAACGATTTTGACGATGTAGTCGCGGATTTTTTCGTCCACATGGATTTGATCCACGATCTTCCGGGTCTGCAAAATTTCCTCCAGACTCACCACGGGTTTGACGGGTGTTTCCGGACTCGTGAACGCCATCCGGTCCAAAATGCGGCGCTCCTCCTCGAACGACGGGTAATCCAAAACCACCTTGAACATGAAGCGATCCACCTGCGCTTCCGGCAACGGATAAGTACCTTCCTGATCAATCGGATTTTCAGTGGCCAGCACCAGAAACGGCGCGGGCAGTCGCATGGTTTCGCCGCCGAGCGTAACCTGGCGTTCTTGCATGGCTTCGAGCAGCGCGGACTGCACCTTGGCTGGGGCGCGGTTGATTTCGTCGGCCAGCAGAAAGTTCGCGAACACCGGGCCGCGTGTGGCGTGATATTTCCCGTCCTGCGGATTGTAAATCAGCGTGCCAACGATGTCCGCCGGGAGCAGGTCGGGCGTGAATTGAATGCGATGGAAGGTCGCCTGCACCGCCGCCGCGAGCGTGCGCACGGTGAGCGTCTTGGCCAGCCCGGGCACGCCCTCCAGCAGCACATGGCCGTTGGCGAGCAATCCGACCAGCAGGCGCTCCACTAACTGTTCCTGGCCGACAATCACGCGGCCAATTTCTTCGCGCAGCTTGTGAATCCACGCAGAGGTTTCCTGCACTTGTTCTTTCAACGGCTTGCTCATGTGCGGAGGAATTTAGGGAGTGAGGAGCGGGAACTCAAGCGCCGTTGCGGTTCGCGGCTTGATTCACGGCCAACGTTGCGTCAAAACTGGCGGCATGAAATTTTCCCGAATGCTCGGCGGGCTGATGCTCTTTGCGGCAGCAATTCAGTCGCGCGCGGTCGAAACCAACACACCCATCGCCCGGGAACGGATGCAGGCCATCTATGACGAAGTCAAAACGCCTTTCAAATACGGAATCGTCATCGAACCGCCGCCCGGCAAGAAGGTGGACTGCCCGAATGTTTTCCGGCAGGGCGACAAGTGGCTCATGGTTTATGTGCAGCTTGAAAACGATCCGCAGGGCTACACGACGCAGCTCGCCGAGAGCGCTGACCTGCTGCATTGGAAGCCGCTCGGCACGATTCTGCCGCGTGGCGCTTCGAACGCATGGGACGCCGCCAATGCCGGCGGTGGCGTGGCGTTGTTTGACAACCAATGGGGCGGGAGCAACACCCTGCAAACTTACGAGGGCCGTTATTGGCTATCCTATCTGGGCGGACCGAATCCAGGCTACGAAAAGCTGCCCATCTCCATTGGCATTGCCTCGACGGATGATCCGTCCAAGGTAAAATCCTGGAAAAAAACCCCATCGCCGGTCTTGCGGCATGACGACCCGGACGCGCGGGCTTTTGAGAGCGATGTACTTTACAAGAGCTTCATTCTTCGTGATCCAGACCAGACGCTGGGCGCGCCATTCGTGATGTTCTACAACGCCCGCCCGCCCAAGGGCAACGAGACCATCGGCATGGCGCTGTCACAGGACCTGAGGACGTGGAAGCGTTACGGCAGCCTCCCGGTGGTGGCGAACGAGCGGCCCGGCGGCTTGAAGTATGGCGTCATCAGCGGCGATCCGCAGATCGTTCGTCTGGATAATTTGTGGGTGATGTTTTACTTCGGGGCGTTCTGGAAATCCGGAGCCTTCGACACTTTTGCCGCGTCGCGCGATCTAGTCCATTGGACGAAGTGGGAGGGGGCGGATTTGATCAAAGCGTCTGAACCGTGGGACACGCCCTTCGCGCACAAGCCGTGGCTGCTCAAACATGATGGCGTCGTCTATCACTTCTATTGCGCGGTGGGGGGGAAGCAGCAGCACCGGGCCATCGCCCTGGCAGTTTCGAAGGATTTGGGGAAAAGCGATCTTTCCGCGCCGACGCACTTAAAAACAGACCCGTGACGGGGAAACCTCCCGGTGGAAATTTCAGAGGAGATGATTTTCCATCATCTCGGATTGTTTCGCCAGCAGTTGGTTTTTTTCCTCAATGAGCTTGCTGCGCTTCTCAATGAGCTTGGTCTGTTGCTGCATCAGGCGGCGTTGCTCTTCGATAAAGTCCTTCTGGCGCGCGATCAGTTCCGAGGCGGCACCCTTCTCACCCCAGGCCGAGACCAGCGTCGCCGGGGCAGCGGGGCTGACCTCCTCAGCCGGCACTTCTTGCTGCTGGTTGACCAAACCGGTGTAGGATCGCGTGGACACCTGCATCATCATATCCGAATAAAATTTTTGGTAATCAAAAGCCCGCCGGCGGCCAACGGCATCCTCTGTGGTTGCGGAGCGCCTGACCGCGCGCATTTTGCCGGCAGCACCATTGCGGGCCAACGGGAGCCGCGAATTCCGTGGATTGAGGCTGCGAATTTCCTTGGTCACCAGATAAACCACCAAGGCCAAAACGCAAACTGCCAAGCCTGACACAATCCATATCGTCGTCCGCCGGTCAAAAAACTTCGCCCAACCCGTCTTCGGTGAAGGCATGGTCTGCTCATCCCCCGTGATCAGCTGGTAGATGTCCACACTGGCAACTTTGTCGCCCTCCTGGTGATCACCAAGTCGCTGGCCAGCCTTGAAGGAAACGCTCTTGATTAAATCCCTTAAGGCAGCCTTCTCCGGAGTTCCATCTGCTTTCTGCACCACGGTCGCCGCCAGCACCCCATTGCGCCCGAATACGCGGACGGATTGATTGATGATCTTCTGAGTGCCAGACGCGATCTGAATGGCGTAGGCCAAGGAGTCATCAGCTGCATTGTATTCCGGCTCGAGCTCCCAGTTGACGGAGAGGATCGGCGGGGCACCCTGTTTGGCGCGAAGCCTGTTCTGATCTTGAATCTTGGTCTGCAGCCCGGTCAAAATCGTCTCCGCATTGATATGCTTGGCCGTGGCCGGGCTGACATAACCGAGCTCGCTGAATTCCACCACGACCCACCAAGCCCCGGATTCAGGTGTCAAAATGCCCAGCAACCCCGGCGGCACGGGGTTCTTCATGCGCTCAAGCAAAATCCGTGCGCCAGCGGCATCGGTCAGACGATAACCCGCCGGCAATTCCACCTCGGCAACCTTTCCCAGATCCGCCTTGACCGGGCCAATGGACCATTTGACCTGCTGCTGTGCCGACATGATCTGGGGCGCCAACGAGGAAGGTTCTCCGCAGCACTCCAAAACACCAACGACCAGACAGCACATCACCCCAAAAGCCACTTTCAGTTTGTTTACCACCCCATCCTTGTGCCCGTGGAAAATCAAGTCGTGCATAGTTTACAAATTACAGCGTTTGTCGGTGAATTTACTCCAACATATCTAAATTCTGAAGGCCTCAAAGTCAACCCGTATTCATTACGTTTGATTACCTAAAAGCTTTACGTATTACTACATCGACCACCAGCTTCAGGGACCCAGCCGCAATGCAGGAACCTGGTCGGAAGACAGCGGATTCTTATTAAAATCGTGCATTTGCAGGGCCTGCAACCAGACTTCGATCACCCGGAGAACCCCCGGGATATGCAGCCGTTCATGATCCGGCGGATACTTCTTCAAATTCGCCGCCGCCAGTTGAAACAGCGCCGCCGCCGGTTTCAGCCGGTACTTCTGCAAATGGACGAACGCGCCCGCCAGTTGAATCAGTCCCTTGTAAAAATCCCCGTTGACCCCTTTCCGATCCGGCAGCCAAAGTTCCTCCAACACATCGTGCGCCTCGTAAAAAAGCTGGCGGTTGAAACACTCGAAGTAACCCAGATAGTGCGCGTCCAGTTCCTGGCCGTGCAACTGCCCGATAATCGCCGCGATCTTGCCGCTTTTTTTGCTCATGCGCCAAACTATGCCGCCGGTTCGCCTGCGGAAAGCCAAACCTTCCGGCCCGCTTTTCTACGCAACGCCCGGTCCGTACTGGTGCGTCACCAGTTCTGGCGATTGGCGGTTTGGGCGCGAACGGCTAATGTCCGGGCATTCCGTGAAGACAATTTGTGAAACCGCTCTTGCATGACCGAATGTACATCCACAATTTTTTCGCACAGATCGGAACCTCGCGCCTTCAGGCCACCCCTATCGAGCATAGCCGCCGGATCATTCTTCGGCACTTGTAATAACACGTCCTGTCACACCAACCGAAATCCGCACCATATGACTAAACCCATCAGCAAACAAATTGTCCGCCTCCTTGCCGCCTCCTTGCTCGCCGTGCCAGTGCTGGCGTCGGCGCAATCGGCCTTCACCTGGAACGGCGGAAGCGGCACCACAGGCAATTGGAGCGACGGCGCCAACTGGGGCGGCAGCGGCCCGGCCAATCCGCAGGCGTTCCTGAATTTCAACGGCACCGTGCGCACCAGCAGCACGAACGATTTCGCCGCCGGCAGCCCGGGCTATCAGATTTATTTCAAGAGCGGCGCGAACGCGTTCACGCTGTACGGCAACTCGGTCATCTTTTATGATTTTGGCGGCGGCGCACCGAACATCCAGAACGAAGGGGGGTTCACCAATCAGATCATCAATTTTCCCGTAGTGGACGGCAACCTCGCGGGCACCTTTGGTGTTCTGAACATCAACACCAATCCAACCACCGCACAGGGGCCGCTGACGTTCAATGGCACGGTCTCAGCCGCTGATGCGGCGGTTGCCGTGCGCGCCATCAATGTCTATGGCTCGAACGTGGTGACGTTCAACGGCACCATCTCGGACTTCAGCAGCAGCGGCAAGATTGCCATCTCGCAACTCGGCACCGGCACGACGGTGCTCAACGCCACCAACACCTACACGGGCGACACCACGGTGAACGCCGGCACGGTGACGGTGGGGGGCGCTGGCCTGCTGGGCAATGGTTTGTATGCTGGCACGATCGCGAACGCCGGCACCTTCAACTATGGCGGCACGAACAATCAAACCTTGAGCGGTGTGTTAAGCGGTGCGGGCACGGTGAACAAAACCGGTGCCGGCACGCTGATTCTTTCCAACGCCAACACGGGTTACACGGGGGCGATCTCCATTGCCGGCGGCACGCTGGTGGCTGCCAATGCTGGCGCCTTGGGAACGGCGGCGGGCACGGTCACGTTCACCGGCACTGCGGGCACGAATACGTTGGTGTTACAGACGGATGGTGGTGATACCAATAAAAATATCAGCTTCGGTTCCACCGCCGTCGGCAGCACGGTTGCCTCAGATGTGAAGACCGGCAGCGTGGGCATCAACCACACGCTCGGCTCGCTCACGACCGGCAACGCCACCCTCAGTATCATCAGCGGCCCCAATGTCGCCAGCGGCAGCCCGGCCATCACGTTCGGCACGGTGAGCTTGAGCGCGGGAACGGCCGGCACAACGATATTGAATCCGACCACCGCCAGCCTCTCGCTGGGTGCGGTCTCCATTGCGAGCGGTAGCAACCCCAAGACACTGCAACTCGACGGCACAAGCACGGGCAATACCGTGACCGGGGTCATTGCCAACGGGCTGAACGTCCTCACGGTGTTCAAAAACAACAGCAGCACTTGGACGCTTTCCAACGCCGGCAACTCCTACTCTGGCAATACCTCTGTCGGTGGCGGCACGCTCAACCTGACGGGCGGCACGGGTGTCACCAACGGATTCTTCGTGAACAACGGCGGCTTGCTCAATCTGTCGGGCACGTTTGGCACCGGCAGTAATAATAACAACTTCATCATCGGCCAGGCCGCCGGCAGGGGCGTTCTCAACATTCCGGCGGGAGCCACAATTCCCCGGGCAAATATGTTTGTGGGTGACGGCGCGGCGGGTGACGGCGCGGTTTATCAAACCGGCGGCACAGTCACGCTGAGCCAGGCGGCGGGCATTGACAATCTCCGGGTTGGTTCCACGACCGGCGGCAAGGGTTACTACCGGCTGACCGGCGGCAGTGTGACGGCAGTGCGTCCGGCCATCGGCGCGAGCTTGCCCGATACGATTGGGGTGTTTGAAATGACCAACGGCACGTTCACTGCCACTGAACAGCTTCACATCGCCGCCGGATCGGCGACCAGTTCCGGACTGTTGAATGTTCTGGGCGGAACCGTGAATGCGGGCACCGATATCCGGATGCTTTCCTTGCAGGCGGGCACGGCCGGGGCCGCGCAGCAGGCCGTTCTCAACGTTGGCGGCGGAACCGGTGCGGCGAGCGTCACCACCGGCAACAATGCCGGCCAGGGTATGAACCTGGCGCAGACGGCCAACCTGGCGGGCGAACTCAGCGTGGTGAATCTTCTGGCGAACGGCACTTTGACCACCAGCCGCATTCTTGGAACGCAGCTGAATCCCACGACGCACTTCAATTTTAATGGCGGCAAGCTCAAGGCCAACACCACGGTGGCCAATCCGCTGTTCAATGACAGCGGCGTAGATGCAATCAATGTTTATACGAATGGCGGCACGATTGATAACAGCGGCGTGGCCCTCACCCTTGGTCGACCGCTGCTCGCGCCGACTGGCTCGGGTGTCAGCTCCATTGTCGGTCCCGCAACTCAAGGTTCAAATTACATCGGCGCCCCGTTGGTCGTCATCACCGGCGGCACCGGCAGCGGCGCGACGGCCTACGCGGTCATGGCCGATGATGGCAGTGGCAAAACATTCAAGGTGGCCAGCATCGTGGTTACCAGCCCCGGCAATTACACCGTGGCTCCGACCACGGTCACGCTGGTGGGTGGCGGTGCCGGCACCGTTGCCAGCGGGTTCGGCTTCAACACGGCTCCCAATGTTTCCGGCGGCCTGACGTTCACTGGTTCCGGCGCGACGACCTTGAACGGCGTCAACACCTACACCGGCGCAACTGCAATCAGTGCGGGCGAATTGGTTGGTTCGACGGCTGGCAGTCTTTCTAACAGCGCGGTCACGGTCGCCAGCGGTGCGACCAACGGCGTGCTGCTCGCCACGGCCGGCGGACAGTTCGTTTGCAGCAACCTGACTTTCAGCGCCGGCACCACCTACGCGGATTTTAATTTCAACGGCTTCGCGCCTAGCACCACGACCGCGCCGTTGCTCGTCAATGGCAACCTGGCCTTCACCGGGACACCGAACATCATTGTACGTTCCGCCGGGGCCACCGCCGCCGGCCAGTATCCGCTGATCAAATACACCGGCACGTTGTCCGGCACGCCGCCGAGCGTGGCGTTGAGCCTGCCGCCGAGAATGTCGGCGACCATTGTCAACAACGTGGCGAACAACTCGATAGACCTCCTCGTCACCGTGGGCAACGCGGTGCAATGGGCGGTGGGCAACGGCGCGTGGGACATCAACACGACGGCCAACTGGAAAAACTCCGTCGGCGCGGCGGTGAATTATTTGGACGCTGACGCGGTGGTGCTGGATGACACGGCGAGCGGCGCCTCGCCTATCACGGTTTCCATGGGTGTCACGGTCACGCCGACATCCATCACGGCCAACTTGACAAATAAAAACTACACGCTCTCGCCCACCGCGCCCGGCGGCGTGTTTACGGGCAGCGGCCCGTTGGTCAAGAATGGCAGCGGAACGTTGACGGTTTCCACGACGAACACCACCTACACCGGCAGCATCACGTTGAACGGCGGCGCGCTGGCCGTTGGCGCCGCCGCCTCCATCGGCTCCGGCCCCATCACCATGAACAACGGCAGTACCCTCAGTATGCCGAGCACCACCGCCACCAGCGTCGGCAATGCGATCACGGTCGCCGCCGGGGCCACGGCCACGAACACGTCCGGCGCGCTGGGCAGTTCCTACAGCGGATCGGTTTCCTCCGGTGACGGAACCAGCTTGCTGGTGGTCGGCGGGGCGACGAGTTACGGCGCGGCCAGCCAGATGTTCAGCGGCTTCACCGGCACGGTGCAGGTCAACTCCGGTGCCACCCTGCGTTTTTCCTCAACCACCGGCGGCGCTTCGTTCGGCGGCAGCAACACCACTTTCAATATTAATGGCACCCTCCAACCGCGCGATCAGACGCATAACTCCATCATCGGTGCGCTGACCGGAGCGGGATCGCTCGCCGGGCCGCAGACGCAGCCCACCACGGCCGGCACCGCGTCGTATTTCATCGGCTCAAAGAACATTGACTCCACGTTCTCGGGCACGATTTCCGACCGCACCATCACCAACCTTACTTCCGTCACCAAGATTGGCTCGGCCACGCTTACCCTCTCGGGCAACAGCCCCTACTCCAGCGCCACGACGGTCGCTTCCGGCACCTTGCAGTGGGTGACCGGCGGCTCCTGCTCGAATAGTTCCGTGACCGTGAATTCCGGCGCGACGAACGGCGTGACGATCACGGCACCGGGCGGGGCCTGGACGTGCACGAACATGACCTACGCAGCGGGAACGGCGAATGCCGTCTTTGCCTTTGGCGCGAGCACGCCGAGCACGACGGTCGCGCCGTTGCAGGTGTTGAACAACCTCACCATCAGCGGCACGCTCAACATCATCGTGATCGGCAGTTCGACGATGCCGGTCGGCACTTACCCGCTTATCTCCTACGCCGGTGCTTTGGCTGGCACGGTGCCGACGGTTGCGGTTTCATTGCCACCCTATGTCAACGGCGTGATTGTGAACGACACAGCAAACAAACTGATTTCGCTCAACATCACTAGCCTCAGCACGCCGCCGGCGCTCGTATGGTCCGCCGGCACTGGCACCTGGGATTTCTCCAGCTTGAACTGGACGAACTCCGCTGGCGCCACGGTCGCGTGGGCGGACACCAGCTCGGCATTGCTGGATGACACCGCGAGCGGCGCCGGGCCGTTCACCGTCACCCTCACCACCAACGTCGCGCCGACGGGCGCCACCTTCAACAACACCACCAAGGATTACACGCTCACTGGCACGGGCGGCATCACGGGCAACAACACGTTGACCAAGACGGGCTCCGGGATGCTGACCCTCGCCAACAGCAACTCGTTCGCGGGCGTCACGACCATCAGCGGCGGCACGCTGCAGCTCGGCAACGGCGGCACGGCTGGCACGTTGGCGAACATGGCCATCGTGGACAACGGCGCCCTGGTCATCAACCATTCGGACGCGGTGGCGATTTCCACGGTCATCAGCGGCACCGGCTCGTTCACGAACGCGGGCGGCGGCACGACGACCCTG
>JANPGB010000604.1:0-3389 GCA_031423695.1 Verrucomicrobiota bacterium | reverse complement strand
CCCGGAGGGGCGACAGAACGCGATCGAATTTAGGTTGTCTGTCGCCCCATCCGGGGCTTGTGCATCGGGTGCATCAATCCCACGGCTCGCGCCGTGGGCTATTATCTGCCGCACCTCCGGTGCTGGAGGCGGATGGTTTTGCAGTGTCGCGGCCGAGCGCCGCATTTTTTCAGACGGCGGCTTTCTGCCGAAAGCCGCTACGCCAGTTTCTGCAATCCCAAAGGGATTGTGTCCTCCGGCCCAGGGTTGCGAGGAACGAGCTACCCTGGGTCATGGCTGGAAAGGTTTTCAACCCCAACGGGGTTGCGTCAAATTCCTCCCCGCCGAGCCGCAACCCCGTTGGGGTTGTGGGCGATTGGCCGTCGTTCCCTCCTTCGTCGCAACCCTGGGCTTTGTGCCGGAATCCCGTTGGGATTCATTTTCAGCGCCGTGAGGTGCGGCATATTTGTAGAACCCAAAATCAAACACGGTTTCAAGCTCCGTCAGGAGCGGAAAATGCCGCCCCGACGGGGCTGGGGAATTGAGGCGTGGGTGGCTACAAAGATTTCGCTCCTGACGGAGCTTTCGGACGGAGCGCGGGTCTGCGACCCGCAGCGGCGGGGACGGTTCGGAGGCGTTTGAATTATCCGATGACCTGAATAGTGGCGACGTGCTGCGGCTCACAGAGCCGCGTTCCAACCGCAACGCGGTTGCAGCCTTCAGCCCGGCGTTGGAGCAAGGCGACTACGCTGGGTGAACGGGCAAAATGAAAACAACACCCGTTGTGGCGGCGGAGGGTGAACCGCGAAATACGCCTAATACGCGAACGGGAATTTGGATTTTTCATTTCGCGTATTTCGCGTGGTTCGCGGTGGAATCGGGCGGCGGTGGATTTGATTCAACGCCTTCAGAGTTGATGAATTTGGGGAACAGTTTCCCAGGGTAGTCGCTCCTCGCCTGTCCGGCGCGGACCGCCAAACCTGGGCTGATGGATTTGAATCCCGTTGAGATTCAGCAGGGAGATACCACCCCAGCCCGTCATGGATTGCGCCGGCAGAGCGGCAGCGGCGCCGGCCTCTATCGTGTCGGCGTGCGGTAAAGGCGCTGCGGCCTTGCCCGCGCGAAAAGCCGACCGTAATCGCGGACAAGGCTGTCCGCGCTCCGCCGAGCTGTCGCCCCGCTCACCGCACCACCTCAAAGGCAAAGCCCTTCAAGTATTCCGTCTCGGGAATCATCGGGATGATCGGGTGATCCAGCGACTGTGCGTAGGTGGCCACGCGGCGCAAGATCTTCCGCGCATCGAACGCCGCGGACAGCACCGTGTCCTGGAAAATTCCCGCGTCCACATGGTGTGAGCAGCAGAACGTGGCCATGATGCCGCCGGGCCGGAGCAGTTTAAGCGCGCGCAGATGAATCTCCTTGTAGCCGCGCAGCGCGTCCGGCACCGAGGCGCGGTTGCGCGTGAACGACGGCGGATCGAGGATGATCAGGTCAAACTTCGGCACGAGCTTCTCATTCGTGCTGGTCAGTGTCTGCGCCTTCAACCAATCGAAAACATTGACCGTCTCCAACGTGCATTTGTCGGCCAGCTTGTTCGTGACGGCGTTGCGCGTGGCGGCGGCGATGGCGTCTGCGCTCTGATCGAGCATGTGAACCTTGGCCGCACCCGCGCGGGCCGCATGCAAGCCGAAGCCGCCGAGAAAGCTGAAGCAATCCAGCACATGCGCGTCCTTGGCGAACTTCGACACGGCCAGATAACTCGCCTGCTGATCCAGATACATGCCCGTCTTGTGTCCGCCGAGGATGTCGGTCTCGAACTTCAGCCCGTTCAGGTTGACGGAAACCGTGCCTTCAAAGTTTCCGGCGATGACTCCGTTCGCGGGTTCCAGGCCTTCAAACTTGCGCGACGCGACATCGCTGCGTTCCAGAATCGCGCGCGGTGAGAAAATCTTTTGCAGCGCCGCCACGATCATGTCCTTGCGCTGCTCCATGCCGAGCGAGGTGATCTGCACGACGAGCACGTCCTCGTATTTGTCCACGATCAGGCCGCTGAGAAAATCGCTCTCGGCGTTGACGACCCGGAAGGACGTGGCTTCGGGCAGATATTTTTTCCGAACGACGAGCGCTTCGCGGATGCGCTGCTCGAAAAAGGCGGCGCTGATTTCCACCCGCTCGGGCGCCAACATGCGGACGAAAATCTTGGATTTGGAATTGTAAAAACCCACGCCGAGAAAGCGCTGGCGATGATCTTTGACCTGGACGAGCTGGCCGTCGGTGGCGGGCTGGGTGAGGCGCAAACCCGAGCCATGATACAGCCACGGATGACCGGCGACGAGACGGTCGGCTTCTCCGGGACGGACGATGACGGTGGGCAAGGACGCGGTGGGAAATGAGACGGCAGGCAAGGACGTTTCCATAGTTTGTAAACAGTTTGATTAAGAGTCCCGCAACAAAGCGGCTCCGGGATTCGCGAGGGTTGACCGCCTGAAGACGGACTCCGAACCCGCACAGTTAAACAGAGGCCGGATGCGGAAGCGAGAAGTGTTTGCAACCAGCCGGAATGTGGCAGGGGAATAAACGGCAAGGGAATGTTTTTATTCCTCTGCCGATTATTCCCCTGCCTTAAGATTAACAGCGTCTAAAAAATTATCCCCGCAGTTGAACCATCTGCATCAGCCGGTCCGTCTGCGTGTAGGCTTCCGTCACCCACTCCACGATGCGCTTGGGGTCGGGCGAATATTCCAGCTCAATGGAAACAACGCCGGCAATTTTCAATTCCTTGATCGCTTGCAGATAGGGCACAAACTTCACGACGCCGCGTCCCGGCGGCAGATCGCCGTGAACTTTGCCGTCGCAATCGCTGATGTGGACGTGGATGGCCTTGCCGTGAAGCTTTTTCAAATCGAGCGGACTGCTATCGGACAACACGAGGTGGCTCACGTCAATGTTCGCGCGCACGCGGGGATGTTTGCAGTCGTTCACGAAGCGCACCATCTCGTTGATGTTGTTGAGCAGGCTCAGGCGGAACGGTTCGAGTTCCAGCGCGATGTCGACGTGCTTCTTGCCCGCGTAATCGCCGATCTCGCGGCAGGTGTCCACGGCCCATTGCCATTGGGCGGCGGGCGGGATGACTTCGCGCTGCCAGATGTATTCGCCGAGCACGAGCAGGATGTTCTTCGCGCCAAATTCGGCGGCGAGGTCAACGAACTTCTTGCAGCGCGCGACGTGAAATTCGCGGACGGGATCGTTGAAATCAATCAAGCCGGTCGCGACGACGACGACCGAAATGATCGGCAGATTTTCTTTGTCGCAGGTCCGAGCGATGAGCAGCTTTTCCTTTTTGGAAAGTGTCATGGCTTCGGTGAAGATGTCCACGCAATCGAAGCCGATGCGGACGATGTGTTTGAGGC
>JANPGB010000603.1:0-2263 GCA_031423695.1 Verrucomicrobiota bacterium | reverse complement strand
GAGCGCATGGCGGATTATCCGATTCGCGTCGAACTGCTCTCGCGCTACCGCACCCGCCGTGAACAGGAGCGCGTGGTCAAGGATCTGGCGGCGGGCGCGGTGGATATCGTCATTGGCACGCATCGGTTGGTGCAGGACGACATTGCGTTCAAGGATCTGGGCCTGGTGGTGATTGACGAGGAACAGCGCTTTGGCGTGCAGCACAAGGAAAAGTTCAAGCGTCTGCGGACGCTGGTGGACGTGCTGACGTTGAGCGCCACGCCGATCCCGCGCACGCTCTACCTCGCGCTCACCGGCGCGCGGGACATGAGCACGATCCAAACGCCGCCGCACGACCGGCTGCCCGTCGAGACGACCGTCATCGAATACGACGAACGCGTCATCCGCGACGCCATCCAGCGGGAGATCAACCGCGGCGGGCAGGTTTTCTTTCTGCACAACCGCGTGCTGACGATCCACACGATGCAGCAGAAGCTGCAGTCGCTCCTCCCCAACGCGCGCATCCTCGTCGGCCACGGCCAGATGAATGCCGACGATCTGGAAGATGTGATGGCGAAGTTCATCAACGGCGAAGCGGACGTGCTGCTCTCCACGACGATCATCGAGAGCGGCCTGGATATTCCGAACGCGAACACGATCATCATTGACCGCGCCGACCGCTTCGGCCTGAGCGATCTTTACCAACTGCGCGGCCGCGTGGGCCGCTACAAGCATCAGGCCTATGCCTACCTGATGCTGCCGCGTCATGCTCGGATGTTGACCGACGTGCGCAAGCGCATCAGCGCGATGAAGCAGTATTCGACGCTCGGCAGCGGTTTTAGGATTGCGATGCGCGACCTGGAGATTCGCGGCGCGGGCAATCTGCTCGGCTCGGAGCAGAGCGGGCACATCACGGCGGTGGGCTTCGAGCACTACTGTCAGTTGCTCAAACAAAGCGTCGCCTCGATGAAAGGGGAGAAGGTGAAGCCGCGCGTGGAGGTGAAGCTGCATCTGGATTTCCTGGAGCTGGGGGTGGCGGGGGAATCCGGTGGGGCGCGTCACGCCGTGCGTGCCGATATCGCCAATGAGCGTGGTCGAATTCGTGAAGGCGGCGCGCACGGAGTGACGCGCCCTACCACAGCCGCGCTTCCCCACGGCTACGTTCCTGAATCCCAGCATCGGATCGAGTTTTACCGCAAGCTGGCGCAGGCGACGGACAAGTCTGCGCTGGACGGCTTGCAAAAGGAATTGCGCGACCGGTTCGGCCCGCTGCCTGCCCCGGTGGAATTGCTGCTCGCGGTGACGGAGCTGAAAATTCTCGCCAGCGAAAAGGCGGTGACCAGCATCGAGGTCAGGGAAGACAAGCTGATGCTCACACGTCGCGGTGATTTGTTCGCGCCCGGCGGGAAGTTTCCGCGCCTGGTCAAGAAGGACGCCAAGGCGCGGGTGAAGGAGATCAAGAAGCTGCTGCTGGCGTTGTAAGATTTCGTAGGGGCCGACGTGAGCAGGCGCTAAATTAAAAGCGGAACGCGGAAAAGCGAAAAGCGAAAACAAACAAGTCAGAACCTCCCTCCGTCGGCTCCTACGAGGCGGTCAAAAGAATCGCTCTGGTTCCTGTCGCCAGTTCATGCTGCCGTGCAACACGCGGATGATCCCGACTCCATAGTCGGTGACGCGATAGAAGACGATCCATCGGTTGAACGGCGGAGGCAGGACGAAGAACCGCAGGTCGCGGAGTTTCCTGGAACGAAGCCGGGTGCGTGGACCCATTTCCGGAAATTCGCCGAGCAGGGCAAACGACTCAAAAGCCGTATTTAGAAACGCCCGCGCCGCGATGTCGTTGTCGCCTCGGATGTAATCCCGACCCTCAATCAGGTCGTCATCCACTTCCGGAGACGCCTGCCATTTCACGGTTTCAAATCCCCGTAGATGCGCGCCTTGCGGGCGGCCGTCATGGGCCGGGCGGGGCCCGCCTCCAGCAGGAGAGTTTCGAGTTCGTCGGCATTGGCAAAACTTGATCCGGACGGGCCGCGATTGCGGGTGGCGGCATCCAGCAATGACAACGCCTGGTGAATCACTTCCGTCTTGTTGGAGGCCCGCCCGGAGCGGATCTGCCGGCGGATGATGCCGTCATAGTGGTCGGTTTTCGTGTAACCCATGGCGGCAGTTTAATCTATTGGAAAATACTGTCAACCGTCTGCCAGCGACTTCATCCTTCCGATATCCTCCCCGTTCCGTCCGCCCACTGGCCGGACGGAACGGGCGGCTCGCCTGTGCCACCCAT
>JANPGB010000602.1:0-6713 GCA_031423695.1 Verrucomicrobiota bacterium | reverse complement strand
GACAAAGACCTGGTTGGTGCTGGACGCAGCGGTGATGAACAGATCCGCTGTGGGGTTCACGGGGCTGACGGTCGTCAGCGTCAAGCTCCAGCCCAAGTTGATGAGGCCGCCGTCACCGGTGACATCGTCCACCACGTAGAGGGACCAACCCCCGTTCGGGTCGCCGCCGTTCAGCTGACTCAACAGCGCGGTCGCGCTTCCTGCGGGTGCGGGAGACGGGAACGTCCGGCTGGCCGGAAACGAGGTGGGCTGCGAAGTGCCGGCGACAATCGGTGCGGAAGCCGACAGCGCCGCCGCCGCGGCATCGTCAAACGTCAACGTAAGGTTGCTGATGGAATTGCCGCCGCCCACGCCCGACATCACCACGGATTTCGTGCCACTCGGACTGACCAGCAACACCCCGATGTCTTTCGGGAAGGCATGGGTGACGCCATTCAACTTAACGGTGGCTTTGCTCACCAGACCGGTCAATCCGGCGACGGTGATGGTCGAAGGATAAGGCGCGGCGATGCCATGATCCGGAATGATGATGGCATTGGTGTTCGCGAACGAATTCGTCTGCGGCAGCGCAAAGCTGAACACCACGGTGCCCAGATTGTTGGCCCCATCCTGAAGCTGCAGGGTCGCGGTCACAGTGCCGCTGGCGGCGCTGCTGGCGGTGAAGGTGAACAGACGCGCGACGGCGGCCCCATTGTGAATCAGCGCGCCGTAATTGGTGACCCCACTGGACGCCGTGACGCCGCCACTGTTCAGCAGGGTCGCCATGAGATTGACGGTGTCGAGCTCGCCGGCATTGGCCAGCGCGAGGGATACGGTGACCGTCTCGCCGGGAGCCACGGCGCCGTCGGCGGGCGCAAAGTTTTCCACGAGCAATTTCGCAAGGCCGGCACTGATCCTCGCGGCAGGTGCTCGGACCACCGTCGCGACACTGGCGGCATTGTTCGCCGAATTGGAATCCGTCGAACCCGTGGCGACGGTGGCCTTGTTCGTAATGATTCCGGCCGTCGAGGGAGCGTGGGCGCTGACCGTGATCGCGGCACCGGCACCGGCGGCGAGGTTGCCCGGGTTCCACGTCAGTGTGCTGCCCGCCAGGGTGCCGGAGCTGACCGAAATGGACGAGAGGCCCGCAGGCAAGACATTGGTCACGGACACGTTGAGCGCGGTCTCGGGTCCAAGGTTGGTCACCGCCACGGTGTAGACCAGGTTGCTTCCCGCCACGACGGTGTCGGCTGAAGCGTTGAGGAGAATGGACACGTCGGCAGCGGGCTGGTTGACCGTGGTGAGGACGGTGGCCGTATTGTTGCCGGGAACAAGATCGGTCTCCGTGGATGAAACCGTCGCGGTGCTCGAGAGCGTGCCCGCCAAGGTGGGTTTCACCACGACGGTCACCGTCGCGCTTGCGCCCACCGCGAGGGTGCCGAGATTGGCGATCACCATGCCACCATTGGTGCTGACATTCCCCTGGGAAACAACGGAGGAGATATAGAGCACATTGGCCGGCAGGGTATTGGTGAACGCCACGGCGTTGGCCGTGTTGGTGCCATGGTTCATGACCGTGAAGGTATAGGTCAGGGTGTCGCCGGCCAGAATCGGGCTGCCCGAACCGACCCCGGTCACGGACAAGTCAGCGGTCTGGTTCACGGCGCTGATCGTGGTGATGGCCAGACTCCAGCCATTGCTGACGCCGCCGCAGTCGCCGATGACATCGTCGAGGACGAACAGCGACCAAGTGCCGTTGGGATTGGCGTTGTTGAACGCGGACATGACCGCGCCATACGCATTGGTCGGAGCCGGGCTGGGGAACACGGTGGCCGGCGGATACGCCGAGGGCTGCCATGAACCTGATCCCGCCGAGCCGGATTGCGGCAACATGGAGGGTGCGGAGTCGTCAAAGGTGAAGTCCACATTCGCCGCCGGAGCTCCCAGATCGGCGGTATGCGACATCAGCAACGCCCGGGTGCCAGCCGGGGAAACCAGCAGCACGCTCACGTCATGCGGGTAAGTGTGGTTGAACTGGGACAAGGTGGCCGTGACTTTGCCGACCAGCCCAGTCACACCGGAAACGGTGATGGTGGAGGGATATGGTGAAGCGATGCCGGAGTCGGGGATCACGATGACATTGGTGTTGGCGAAGGTGGCCGTTTTCGGAAGCGCGAAAACAAAGCTGACGTTGGTCAAGAAGGCGCCATTGTTTGTCAATTGCAGCGTGGCGACGATGGTGCCGCCGTTGGTTCCGCTGGCGGTGAAGCTGTAGGATTTGGAATCCGGGAGACCGCCGGGAGGCAGCGTGAAGCTCTGCGATCCGGTCGTGGGTGAAGTCACCCCGCCGGTGGCGAGCAGCCGGCCCGTCAGATTGGTGGTGAAAACATTCCCCACATTTTGGAGGTAGAGTTGCACCGTGACGGTCTCACCCGGTTCAATCGCGCCATTTGGAGGCGCAAAGCTTTCCACCAACAGCCGCGCGCTCGCGGCCCGGATGCTGACGAAGGGCGGCGCGACCAGCGTGCTCACTGTGGCGGTGTTGTTGGCCGGGTTGCCATCCGCCAGGCCACCGGAAATGTTGGCGGTGGAAATGACCGTCCCGCTGGCCGGGATCAGCACCTGCACGCTCATCGTCACGGAACCGCCGACGGCCAAGGTGCCCGCGTCACAGGTGATGATGTTGCCTGCCTGCGAGAGCGTGGTGCCGGGTGTGGAGGTCAAGGTTATGACCTGGGCGTTTGTCGGCAACGTCTGCTGGATGAACACGGCATTAGCGATGTTCGGTCCAAGGTTCGTGGCGTTGACGGTGTAAGTCAGCGGGTTGCCCAAAACAATGCTGGCCGGCACGCTCGTGAAACCCACCGCCAAGTCAGCGGAGGGAGTGACGGAAACATTCACCGACGCGGTGTTGTTGGCGGAGACGGGATCAAACTGGTTGGCCCGCACCGTCGAGGTGGCCGTGACCTGACCCTGTGCGGACGGGATCGCCGTGATGGTGGCCGTGGCAATCGCCCCCGGATTGAGCGCACCCAAATTGAAGATCACCGTGCTGCCCAAGATGGTGGGCGAGCCTTGCGACGGCGTGGCGGAGGTGATGCCGAGCGAGGCGGCCAGCGTGTTGCTGACCACGACGCTCGTGGCCGCGCTGGGGCCGTTGTTCGTGACGGAAATGTAGTAGGTCAGCGTGCCCCCAACCAGCGCGGGATTCGGCGAGGCGGTGATGCCAATGGCCATGTCCGACGTGGGCGGATTGATGTGGCTCGTGAGCGTGATGCTGTTGTTGGACGAATCCGGATCGGGATCCGAAACCGCCACCGTCGTCGCCGTCGAGGTCACGGTGCCGGACTGGGTCGGCAGCACAGTGACTGTCGCCGTCACCGACCCGCCCACCGCCAGGTTGCCAATGCTGCCATTCACGGAACCACCGGATTGAGAAATGGAGCCCTGGGAAATGGAGGCGCCGATGAAGACCACGCTGGGCGGCAGCGATTGGGAGAGAGTGACACCCTTGGCGGCCTTGGGTCCCTGGTTCGTTATGTTCAGGGTGTAAACCAAGTTGCCGCCGATGATCAGCGGTTCCGGCGCGACCGATCCGCTGATGGCGAGATCGCTGCCGGGACATTCGCCACCGCCATCAGTGCAGGTGGGGGAAGTCAGGAAGAGCGACCAGCACTCGATGGTTCCAAAATCAATACCCACCTGGTCCACCACGTGCAGGTGCCAGGTGCCGTTCACATTGGTGCCAGTCTTCCCGATGAAAACCGACAGGGGATCCACCGGCTTGAACGTGCCGATGAAGGGCGGGGCGCCGCTGTTGATGCTGACCGTGGCGTCATCATCAAACACCGTGCGCGAACCGTCGGAGCAGTCGCCGCCAAAATTATCCCGCGAGCCGCCGACGTTGGCCGCCAGGGTGTTCGTGATGCCCTCCGGCGAAATGAGCTGGAGCAGCAGATCCGAATCGTAGGTGTGAAGGAGATGAATCGAAAGGGTGGCCTTGAGCACGGCACTGTTGAAGTTGGTGACCACGATCGGGAGGTCGCCAGAGGAAAGATCCGGAATGGGCGCCGTTCCCACGCTGTCGTAGCGCGAAGGTGTTCCGGCGGATCCCGAGGCCAGCGTGATCAAGTTGGTGGTGGTGGACTGATCGGACTTGATGACCACGGCGAACCGCACCGGCGTGCCGCAGACAAAACTCGGGGAGGTGCTGAACTGGAACGCAATCTGGTTGGTCGCGCTCGTGCCCGAGGGCAGATTGGGGTAAGGCGAGGATTTGCCGGTGATGATGACGTTGGCGTTGGTGGTGGAAAGTTTCACCTGAAGGCCGGTGGCGCCAACCCCGCCGAGATTTTGCAGACCGATGAACAGGGTGTTGCACTCGTTCGGATCAATCGTGCCGTTGCCATTGCCCCCGGGAAGATTGGTGCTGATGATTTGCACGCCCGGCACATCATAAGACTCATGCACGCCGACCGTGGTGGAACTGTCCGGCGAGGTGGCGCTGAAGCCCATGCCGCGCTTGGCAAAACCGCGCCAGAGCTCGGCGGAGTTGGCCCCGGCGTTGTTGACCTGGTCGGCGAGGATGATCGCGTCGCGCGCCTGCAGGAAATTCGGGTTGGCCGGGCCGAGCTTCATGCCGTCAATCACCAGTTGGAGCATGATCGCATTGCCGTTGAATCCATATTTGCGGACGAGGTTGGCGCGCGCCTCGCGCAGCGTCACGCACCAGATTTCGCCCTGATGATGCACCTCGTCGGCCTCGCCGGCATTGAAAGGATAAATCGGACTGCGCGGCACGCCCACATGGGAGCTGATCTGCCCGGGGTCAATGTCTTTGAAAGTAAAAGGATTCTTGGCCATGTCCGTGGTGTAGGGAAAATGGCGGATGCCAAAATAATAGTTCGCCGCCAGACCAAACAACTGAAACGTGGGATAGCCTCCGTCGGCATAGACTGCATCCGGATCGTCGGAAGCCTCGCTCAACATTGAAGTGGCCACGAAGTCAGACCACCCCTCCCCCATGCCGCCGGTCTGCAGCGCGCTGATCAACACGCCGCCACCGACCAGCCGCCCGCTGGTTCCGTGCGTCGCTTCGTGCAAGATCACTTCGGCGTCCAGATCGCCATCGCGATTCGGGCGGGGCTGGTCAAAGATGAACATGGCCATCTCGCCGCTGAAACCGTCCGGCGGAGTGCTGAAAAAGGCATTGTTTGCCTGCCCGACATCGGCGCCCGCCTGCACATAGCCGATGACCCGGTCATTGCCCAGGCCGCCGCGGCCAAAATTGTTGTTTTGAAAATTGCCCGCCGCCTCGGTGAAGCCCAGCTGATAGAGCTCGTCGTGATAACGATTGATCCAGTAAAACAACTGCACCGTGGACGCGTTGGTATAAGTAATCGGCTGCTGGCTCAGGTCGAGCGGGAAATTGAAAACGCGGCTGGGATTTCCCTGCGGCCGGGGGCCGTCCGGCTGCTGGTCAAAATTGCGATCGGTGAACGTGTCGGTGTTGTTGCCCTGGGTTTCATTGTCTCCGTCGTTGATCCAGCCATTCGGCGAGGCCGTGGTGTTCAGCGCCGGCGTCGTCACCGAAGTGCGCCCAATCACCGGTGGCTGCCCATTATTCGGAGTCGGCCAACTGGGCGTAAACGGCGAGGGACTGTCGCTGGTCCAAACATTGTAGGTGGCATCGCTGAGGTGGGAAGTGAGGTTGCGCCGGACCCGAACCTCGCCCGTGGCCGCATCCACCACGACTTTGAACAGCGTGTGCTGAGCCTGACTGGAAAGCATGACCTCCCAGCACAGGCGTAAATGATCGCTGTCCAAGGGCAGCCACACCAGCCGGACATGAGCCGCTGACTGCCGGGCCGTAAATTTTTGGTAGCCGGCGCCGACGGTCAAACCGGTGGCGACCACTTCGCCTGGAGTGAGAGTGTCTCCCAGATTTTGTGCGGCCGCCCGAATCGCCGACGCGGCGGCGACGGTCGGATTCGCCTGCAGGACCGAACGGTTCGGCGTCCCGGCATCCGCCTTTGCGGCGGGTTCTGGAAGGAAGGCGCTGGACAACGTCACCAGTTCGCCGGCCGCGGTGCTATTGCCGATGAGGACCGACTCAAACACGGGCAACCCGTCCAATTGCTGCTGCCACACGACCGTGCGCAATCCGCTATGCGCCGCGACACTGTCCCGGCTGACCGCCGCACCCTCCAGCGCCTCCGCGCCAAAACCAAACAACGCGCTGTGCTCGGCCAGGAAGGCTTTGACTGGCAGATACGGGTCGCCGGCTGAAAAGCCCTGCGCTGTCGACGCGGAAACGGCCCCGCCCTGGCCACCGGGTCCGGTGAGGAAGCCCACGCCGGCACGGATAAACTTGGGGGTGCCCAGCAGGCCATCATAATCCACGGTTGCGGCCGGCAGCCGGGATTTCAATTGCTGCTCGGCCTGAACCTGCAATCCCGCAGCCACCGGTTTCTGCGCGCCAGCGGGGCGGCTGTCAAAATTCGCGATGACGGATTCGTCGGGGGGACGGACCTGCGCGTTCACCGAGGGAAGCAAGTTGAGGAATTCCGCGGCGATCATGCCGGCGGCCAGAGTTGCAGTGAACAAACGAGTGGGCGTTTTCATTTTGTAAATTCCAAAAAGTTCTCAAGCTCCAGTGCCACGGCCAGCCGCTCGGCAAAGGTCGCACCGCGATCGTCCTCGGGACGCGGAGCGATCGGAGCGAGCGTGCCGTC
>JANPGB010000601.1:0-1952 GCA_031423695.1 Verrucomicrobiota bacterium | reverse complement strand
CGGTGCCCATGTTGAAGGACGTGCCGAGGACGCGCTCGCCGAGCTGGGATTTAAGCCGGGACACCGTGCCGTCAATCGGCGCAAGGATGGTGGTCTTGCTCAGATCATCCGTGGCCTTGGCGAGACCGAACTTGGCCTGGTCGCCCTGGTGGATGGAATTCTCGTACTGCAACCGCGCCACTTCGTAGGCCGTTTTGAATTCGAGAAAGACCGAGTCGGACACGAGGTGGCGGTTGAAGAGCTCTTGGTTCCGCTTGAACTCCGCCTCCGCCTTGTCGAGCTGCGCCTGCGCGAGGTTTTTGCTGCCGATGGCGGACTGGTAGCTGGCCTCGGCGGAATCGCGGCTGGCCTTGTAGTTATCCAGCTTGATCTGCACGAGCAGGTCGCCCTTCTTCACGCGGTCGCCTTCCTTGACGGGCAGCCCGGTGATTTCACCCGCGACTTCGGGGCTGATGACCACCTGGGTCACCGGCTGGATTTTACCATTGGCCACGACCAGTTCGGTGAGGTTGCGCCGCGCCACCTTCTCCGTCTGCACCGTGATGATCGGCTCCTTCTTCTTGAAAATGGCCGCCAGGGTCAGCGCGACCAGCGCCACGCCGATGACGGTGAAGATGACGATTTTTTTGCCTTTGCTGCGCTTTGACATAATAATTTTAATTACAGACCGTGGACTGGCGGTTTCGTTCCAAGAAAACCGCCGCCGGCTATTTCATGGTAAGGAGCTGGCCGGCCAGCGCGCCAATGAAAATCAGCAAGACCTGCAAGACCAGCCAATAGCCCGCCACCAAAAACAGCGCCCGTGAAAACGGCGCCCGGGCCAGGCGCGCCAGGCCAACGGCCATGACCCCAAGGATCCAGAAGTCGAACAGGTTCGCGGCGGCAAGCGCCAGATGGAGCGGGTTCCTCGGGTTGAACTCCGAGACGGCCAGCGCCAGGCTGGGGGCGGATTCCTTGCCAAAATTCACGGTGAGCAACAGCGCGACGATGCCCCCCAGCAGGCTGATCATGGAGGCCAGTCCCGCCACTTCCACGGCCTTGAGATAGCTGAATTGTGTCTTGAGAAAAAGCAGGGCGAGCAGCCACAAAACCAGGGCCCACCAGAACGCGCGGGCGAAACTCAGCACCACCACAGCCACACAGCCCATTGGCTGGGCGAACCTTTCGATCATGCCCACGGCCTTGTCCGCCGCCGCCTGGGTCATCTTGCCCGCCTTGACCATGCCATCATAACCGCTGGCCCATTGCTCGCGGGAATGCTGGAGGAAGGACGGCTGCGAAAACAGGATGAGCACCGCCGCCACGCCCACGACCGCCGCCAGCACCGCCGGCACCAGCCAGTTCGCGGCGTTGGCCGGCGCCGCCTGCACCTCCTCAAACACCTCGCCCGGGGTGGCAAACACATTCAGCAGCCGCGCGGCGAGCGAGGTGGCGGGCGGCGGCAGCGGCGGCTTTTCAGAAATTGGCGCTTGTTCATCCATGAATTGATTTTCAAAAATGCCGGAACGCCGGTTTGAAGTCCAGAGGCGATCACCTTGCTGATCGGGCGCGGGAGCAGCTTGCCACCGCCCCTCGAAAGTCCCCGGAGCGCGGGACCGTGTCCCGCAGCACTTTCCAATTTCAAGCTGCGTCCAGCAACCGGAATGGTCCCTGCCAGCGCATGTCGCTGCGGGTCGCAGACCCGCGCTCCGGGGAGGTGTCAAAATGCGCCAGCCGGGCGCGGGCTTTTCAGGCGGGATCTGCCAACGTCACGAACTCCGGCCGGATTGCTTTCGTGTCGCAGTGCAAAATCGCGACGCTGCGGGCCGCGCCAAACCTGGGCCGGCCCGCATAGCCCGGATTGAAAAACAACCTGCCGCCGAGCGTTTCACTGTAGGGCTTGTGCGTGTGACCGAACACCACGACCTCCGGGCGCTGGCGCAGGATGTGCCGGGCGATTTGCTGATCCAGCG
>JANPGB010000600.1:0-12649 GCA_031423695.1 Verrucomicrobiota bacterium | reverse complement strand
TGGAGAAGACCGCCTGCAAGCTGTCGGTCGCGAGGATGTCCACCTGATTGCCGTTGACTGTGAATTTGCCGGCGGTGACGGCGGTGGAGAAGCCGGTGGACATGTCGGCAGAAAGCTGGGTGGAGGCGTTGTAGATGGAGTTGGTGCGGTTGACGTGGCCGAGGGCGGCGTGGCTGTCAATCACGCCGGTGCCGCTGTTGTAGAGCTGGCCGACCTGGAGGAAATTGCTGGTGTCCGTGGCGCTGCCGAGGACGATTTCACTGGCGCTGGTGAGCTTGAATTTGTCGGTGAGCGGATCGTAGCTGCTTGTGACGGCATTCCCCGTGGCGGTGGCAATTTTGCTAAAGACCTGTTGCAGTGTGTCGGTCGTGGCGACGGTGACCTGCTTGCCGTTGATGGTGAAATTTCCGGCGGTGACGGCGGTGGCGAAATTGGCGTCGGCCACCTTGAGGGTGGAGACATCGCTCGTGGTGCTGAGCGGCTGGCCGATGTCGCTCGTGCCGTTCCGGCTGGCGGCGGTGGCGAGCTGGGAGATGTTGAAAGCGTAGGTGCCCGCGGTGGCGGTGGCGGCGGCGGTGGCGGCGGCGATGCTGGCATCCGACGAGGCGGCGGTGCGGCTGGCGAACAACTTGGGATCTTTGAGCGCTTTGACGTCGGTTTGCAACGTGCTCATGAAAGTTTTGATCCGGTCGTAGGCGGTGTTCTTGCCGTTGATGCGGGTCTGGTTCTGATGCCAGCGGACTTCGGGCGAGCGCTCGGCATTGGCGAGCTGGGTGACGACGCTCTTCCAGTCGAAGCCGGTGGCCAGGCCCGAGATTGACAGATCCACACCGCTGGTTGTTGCCATAGTCGTTGTTCCGTTTCTAATTGTTCATCGCCGAGGCGATCTGCTGTTTTTCTTTTCCAAATCAAAGCTCGGACGGCGTTTGCACGCCGTCCGAGGTTGAGCGCTTAAGCAGCAATCCTATCCGTCAACTCCTTACTGGAGGAGACGGAGGGCGGATTGCGGCTGGGCGTTGGCCTGGGCCAACATCGCCGTGCCGGCTTGGACGAGGATGTTGTATTTGGCGTAGCGCGTACTTTCCTGGGCCACGTCCACATCGACGATGCGGCTGTTGGCGGCGGAGAGGTTGTTCTTCAACGTTCCGAGCTGGTCGTTGTAGTAACCGAGGGTTTCAATGTTCGAGCCGATGTTCGCACGGTCGGACGCGAGCTGGGTGATGGCGGCTTTGATGTTGGTCAAGGCCGTTTTAGCATTGGCCGTCGTGTCAATCGTTGACGCGGTGGCAGTGGTGTAGGTCGCTGCACCCAGGTTCACGCCGGTCGCCGAGAACGTGTTGGCGTCGCTGTCCGTGGTGATGCTAAGGGCAGTTCCGGAGAACAGGCTGACCCCGTTGAAATCCTTGGTGGCCACATCGGTGATGTAGCTGCCCAAGGTGGTGAATTCCTGGTTATACAGGGATTTGTCGGAGGCGGACTTGGTCACATCCTGGGAGAGGACGGCCAGTTCGCTCATGCGGCTCAGGGCGTCGGACACCTTCTGGAGGTAACCGTCCTGCGTCTGGTTGAACGAGACCGCGTTGCCCACGTTGTTGGTCGCCGCGTCAATGCGGGCGATTTGCGCGTTCAACTTCATTGATACGGCCAGGCCCGCGCTGTCATCCGCCGACGAAGTGATCTTCGAACCGGATGAGAGGCGTGCGAGGGACTTGCTCAACATTGAGCTGGACTGGCTGAGCAACGTGGCGCTCGATTGTGCTGATGTATTTGTGTTAATGACCATACTGACTCCTTCCATGAGTCACCCCTTGCGGGGTTTTTCTGTTTACACGGCATCCCTGCCGTGGGACAGGCCTTTGCAAAGGCGCCCGTCCGTTTATTCCTTCAGGCTGTTTATGGCCGCCTGACGCCAGTTTCCAACGGTTCTGTATCGGCGTTTTGCGCCGGCACTTTAGCCGTGAAATTGAGTTGAACTGCTGACCGGTCCGGCCGGGGGCCGGGCGGGGTTCCGTCGGTCCGCCCGGACGCGCGGCCCGGGGCGGGAGGGGGGACGGGGAAACGCGCTCCGAGCGCAGCCGGGGATGAACTTCATGGCCGGGCGGGGGCACCGCCTCGCTTCGGGCAGCCGGGGTCCGCGGCGCCTGATCGAAGATCAGGGCGAGGATTCTGGCTGTGAATGGCCGGTAGAGATTCATTTTCGGTCTGCGCTCGGGCGCTTGTTCAGAGTTCTTGTTTGCTTTTAAGTTGCTGTTGCTCGTTCGGTGGGGCTGGCTCCTTCCAGGGGCGGCTCGCGGCTTGCGAATTTCCCGGGCGGCTTTTTCAGGGCCGCCCGGAATGGCCCACCTGCGGAGACTCAGCCGCTTATTGCAGGAGCTTGAGTGCCGATTGCGGCAGGGCGTTCGCCTGCGCCAACATCGCCGTGCCGGACTGGACGAGGATGTTGTATTTGGCGTAGCGCGTACTTTCCTGGGCCACGTCCACATCCATGATGCGGCTGTTGGCGGCGGAGAGGTTGTTCTTCAACGTGCCGAGCTGGTCGCTGTAATACGACAGGCTCTCGAGGTTGGCCCCGATGGAGGCGCGGTCCTGCGCGAGCTGGTTGATGGCGGCCTTCACGTTGGCGAGTGCCGTCACGGCATTGGCGGTCGTGTCAATCGTGGAGGAGGTGGCCGTGGTGTAGGTGGTGTTGCCCAGGTTGATGCCGGAGCTGGCGAACGTGTTCGCATCACTGTCCACCGTGACGTTGAGGGTGGTGCCGTTGAAGAGGCTGACCCCGTTGAAGTCCTTCTTGGCCACGTCCGAGATGTAGGAGCCCAGGGTCTGGAATTCCTGGTTATACAGCGCCTTGTCGCTGACGGACTTGGTGACGTCCTGGGAGAGGATCGAAAGTTCACTCATCCGGTTGAACGCGTCCGAGATCTTCTGGAGGTAGCCGTCCTGCGTCTGGTTGAGCGAGATGGCGTTGCCGACGTTGTTGGAGGCCGCGTCAATGCGGGCCATTTGAGCGTTTAGCTTCATGGACACCGCCAGGCCGGCGCTGTCGTCAGCCGGGGAGGTGATTTTGGATCCCGAAGATAAACGGGCGAGGGATTGCGTCAACATCTTGGAGGAACCCATGAGCAGTTGAGCACTGTTAAGAGACGCTAAGTTTGTATTGATTACCATAACTCTATTCCGTGAGTCGCCCCGTGAGGGGCATTGATTTTGCGCGACGTCCTTGCCGCGGGTGTGTCATTTAAGGGGCGACACACCGTGATCCCCGCTGGCTCTTTTTGGCTGCCAGCCGCCCATCGGCTTTCGCTCGACACCCAACTCATCGGTGCAATCCGCCGGGACTTTAGCCGGGAATAAAATCCATATGTGCGTTCGGTAAAGTGGCGGGATCAAATGGCGGGGAGACACGTCAGGTTTTCTGCACTATTGGCGTTTAGTCCGGAGTTTGAACAGTGGATGAGAACCATTTCTTGCTTTCAGCCAGGCCAAAACTTGTTGAAAGAATTCTCCAAATAATCCTTGCCCGTTTCCGGATTCAGATCAATAAGCATTATTGTTCTACGTTGCTTTCTGGTTAGATTAAATCTAATGGACGAGCAGCGAAGGATTCATGAGCGGCGGCGGGTGTTGTCTGGAAAGGAACAAAATGAAAATTATGAGGTGGGGAGCTTCTTGCTTTTCGGTTCTAACCGTATTCGTCTTTATCACGTCATGGAATGTTGCGGCCGCCCCGCGCGAACCCTGGTGGGCGAGACTCATCCCCGAAATCATCCCGCCGCTTTGCCACGAGACGTTTGATGAAGTGTATTCCCACGGCATGACGAACGCGGAAGTGACCCTCGGCAGCTACACCTATTCCGAAAGCTGGTCGGGTTACGCGCTGAAACGGGTCGGCACCACGGCCATGCCCTTTGTTGTGCCAGCGTTGGATGCGGGTTGCACGAACTTCGCCGGTGACGCGGGCACATTTCGTTTTTGGTTCAAACCGGATTGGTCGAGTGTGTCGCCCGACGGCGGCACAGGGCCGGGGGCCGTGGCCACGTTGCTCGAACTGGACGCCGTTGGAAAATCGGATTCCGCCAATGCTTGGGCTTTGCTGATTAACCCGGAGGGAACCCTGCTCTCACTCGTCGCGCAGAACGACAGCCAGCCCACCTTGCTGCTGCAAACGGAAATCAGCTGGGCCGCCAATCAATCCCACCTAATCGCGCTGGAATATAATTCAGAGGAAACGACTCTGTACCTGGACGGTCAAGTCGTGGCGCAAGGTGCGGGCGTGCCGGCGGTGCCGGTGGATTTGGCCGCGCTGATCGTGGGCAGTTCGCTGACGGGCCGGGCGGTGGCGGGCGGGGATTTCGACGAGTTGTTTTGTTTTGGCGTGCCGCCGACGCGTTCGGGGCGTCCGGCGCGGAAGGTGGACATTTCGTTCTACTGGAATTACACCGCTCCTTACGCAGCGCTGGGGCCAATCAACGCCGAGGAAATCGCGGCGCAGGAAAAACGGCTGGCGGAAATCAAAAGCCGCCGCGCGTCGGCCCAGCGATCGTCGTCGCAGATGAGCAGCATGTCGGCGGAGCGGAACACCTGCGGCCCGCTGGATGCCAGTGCGTGCGTGACCAACGGCGCGGTGTTCATGACCAACGTGTGGGCAAACCTGGAGACGAACGGAACCATGACGGTGACGTTCGATCTGGTTGGCGGCACCAACGGGTTGTTCTACGACATCTTCACCACCACCAATCTTGCCGATGGCAACGCCGCCGCCTTGCAATGGACGTGGCTGGGACGTGGCCCGACATGCCACACCTACCAGTTCACAAATCAGCCGGTGGCGGCGGCGTTCTACATGGTCGGCACGCCGCAGGACACCGATGGCGATGGAATGTCGGACGCCTTTGAACAGCTCGTCAGCAAGACCGACCCGCTCGTGGGCGAGAACCGCATCCAGACCGAGAACGCCAACACGGGCACCACCAACTGGATGCTTTTCAATCCCATTTCGTCCGACAACCTGCACGGCTGGCCGACTAACGACGCGGACACGCTGCCGGAAATACAAGGCTTCGCTTCGGCGACCAGCGTGAACGCGGGAGATACTATTAACCTGTACGTGGATGTACGGGCGACCAACACTCCGAGTGCATCAAACTTCACGCTCGAAATCTTCCGGCTCGGATGGTATGGTGGCCAGGGCGGACGGAAAATGACCTGGACTGATTCCGGCCAGCCGACGAATACCATGACCCTGACCAGTCGCAAGCAGCCCGTGCCGCAGCTCAACCAGACGAATGGCTTGGTGGACTGTCTCTCCGGTTGGACGACGAATGGAGTAAACACCAACCTGATCTGGCAACGAACTTACACCCTGACCGTTCCGACCAACTGGGTCAGCGGCGTGTACGTGGCGCGACTAACCACCGGAACCAACGTAACCCCACAGACGACAGGCAGGCAGAGCTACATTATCTTCACCGTGCGGGAAGACGCGCGAACATCCGACCTTTTGTGCCAGGCCAGTGTTACTACTTGGCAGGCGTACAATCCGTGGGGTGGGAGTTCACTTTATGCTTATCCGAGTAGTAAACAGTGCGACCCTAACAAACCGGTTACGAATGCGGTAGCTCGCACGGACTTAACCGTCTCTTTCAACCGTCCCTATGCGGCAATCTCTTGCGGCAATAACTATTATGGGGAGGTGTATCTTCGCTATGGCTCAGGCGCAGGCGAGTTTTTGGCCATGATAAATCAGTCGGCTACACCTGCCTGGGAATACAACATGGTGCGCTGGCTGGAGCGGCAGGGGTATGACGTGACTTACTGCACAAGTGTGGACACGCACCAACATTATCCGGCGAACAAGGGAGTTAAGACATTCCTCTCTGTCGGCCATGACGAATACTGGTCGGTTCCGCAGCGGGCGCATGTGGAAGCGGCGCGGGATCGTGGCGTAAATCTGACGTTCTTCGCCGCAAACGCCTGCTATCATCGAATTATTTATGAAGCGGACGAGCGTTCGTTTTCCGAAGATAGAGCAGGCGACAACGGTCTTTGGCGCGGGCCGGTGGTCAACAACCCGGAAATTTCGATGATCGGCGTGGAATATGTTTCCAATTTTGGAGTTTACCATGACAATGGGAACATTCAGATGCCAGCCACTTTACCATCCGGATCTGGAATCGGCGGCAAGCATTGGGCTTATGACTACTCCGGTTTAACCAACAACCAGAGCCTGCCAGGACTCTTGGGGCAGGAGATAGATGGCTGCTGGGATGTGAACAGCAGCCCGTGTGAGGGTGTGGGTGGGAATGAGTGTCCTGCGCCAGCTACAATCAAACTTGCCGATTCGATATTTAAGTCCTGCGAAATCGCTGGTAGCGTAACAAACTATGGACATTCCTATGTCACCCTCTACACGGCCTGTGGTGGCGCACAGGTCTTTGCCACCGGTGCCTGGCAGTGGATTTGGGGTCTGGACGATTTTGCATCAGACCTTGTGCCGGAATTATACACTTCTCGCGTGCATCCTGGGGCACAGCAGATAACTCACAACGTGCTGCGCACTTTTTCAGGTAAGACGACCGCACCGGTAATCTTTTTCAACGTTGACGCGATCACCTCTGGAAACTGGCCAGCCTCCTATGGCACGAATTACCTCATCGCGAACACAACGGCACTCACGAACCTTCCAGCTTATGCCCAAGTCACAATCACAAACCAGAGTGTTCAAGTGTGGGCTAATCCATCAACGGATCTACGCGCCCTGCTCATCCCAGGCTCCACAAACCGAATAGCCTCAGCGTGGATCACCACCAACATTCAAGGTTCATCCTTCACAATAGACGTGAACCTTACGGATTCTAACACACATCAAGTTTCGCTCTACTGTGTTGACTGGCTAGGCACGGGAGCCGTTCTCGAAAAGGTTGAAGTATTTGATTCCACAGATACGGCCTTCGCACATCCACTGGACGTGCGTAGTTTTCAGTTGCCGGCCAATGGGGTGTATCTGACTTGGAAGCTCAAAGGGCATTATGTTTTTCGTATCACAAAGCCCGATGCAATCACGGGAAACAAGGCGATGGTCAGCGGGCTATTCATCGGAGATTGATGTTGAACCGCAGCAAAAGAAAGAAGAATACTATGAAGCCAAAACACCAAATCAAAACCGAGTGGTTATTGATGTTGTCCCTGACGCACTTGATCAGTCCTGCGGCCTGGGCCGACACACCAGCGTTCACGAGCGGGGGCGGTTGGGCCGACGTTCAGCCACCAAACTTTATCGGCACCAAAGGATGGGCATTTTTTAATAACAGCTCGATCATCTCGAGCAACTACATCGCTGTTACTCAACTGGGGGTTTTTGACCAGGGCGGAGATGGTCTGGTCAACTCTCACGCCGTAGGTATTTGGGCGGCTGATGGCACCTTACTTGCATCCACAACCATTCCCGCCGGCGCGGTGGCCACGTTGGTGGATGGCTACCGCTACATGCCAATTACGCCAGTGTTAATCCCGCCGGGAGCTTTCCCGATACCATCCCATTTCACGGCGCTCGTAGCCGCCGAGTACTCTATCGGTGACGCCGATGACTTAGTGACACCACTACTGGGCGGATATGTGGGGCCGGTATTTGCAACAAGTTACGATGGTAGTCCCACACGCGGCTTTTACGGCCTTGGAGCGGGTCTGCCATTTCCCAGCCAGCATTTACCAGTGCCTGAAGGCAGTACCGGTCCGGCATTTTTGGAAGTGAACTTTCAATTTAACGTCGTCCAAGTGCCCGAGCCTTCCGTCTCCCTCCTGCTTGTGCCCGGGTTGCTCTACCTGTTCCTGCGCCGCAGCCATTCAGCACCAAACAAACCAGCGTGAAGCTCAAACGCCCAATCAAAATCGCAGGCTTGCTGATACTGTTCCTCGTTTCAATTTTGCCAGTCGAAGCACAGGGCGTAGTCCACCTTGGCCCAGGAGGCAGTTATTTGTTTTCCCAGCCAATACCGGTTGAGGGAAAGATTGATGAATTGGGGGCGACGAGCTTCGAGGTGCGGTTTGGTTTCGCAGGGGATTTGTTTGCCGTGGGCGATAGTTTGCGGGTGGACATCCTTTCTACACCAACCTCGTTAATTCCTTTGGCGACGGGGACTACCAGCAATCCACCTTGGATCAATCAGAATGTAATACGGCTGGTATGGACTGGCACACCTTGGAATGCGGGGAATGGCGCAGTTCGCCTGACGATGCTCAATGGCAGCGTGGATGTAACTACTTTAGACGCAATCACAGTTTACCAATTTACCCGTCTCTTTTATTCATTTCCGGTGCCAGAACCAGGCAGTGCATCGTTGCTTCTTTTCACCGGTGCAGTACTTGGCGGAGCGCGTTGGTTTGGCCGCCTGAAAAGGAGAACGGAATGAAACTTTAATCCCAAATCAAAATTGGATACTTAGGAATACTATCCATGACCTGCATGAACGGCCCGGCAGTTTGGGCTGACACGCCGGCGTTTGCGAATGGAGGCTCTCGAACCAATCAGCCGCCCAGCTTTACCGGCACGAAAGGATGGGCGTTTGGCAATACCAGTCCAAGTAGTTCCGGGAACTATCTGGCGATCACCCAACTGGGCGTCTTTGACACCTTGGGCGATGGTTTGGCCAATGCTCATGCCGTCGGCATCTGGTCGGCTGATGGAACCTTGCTGGCCTCCACAACGATCCCGGCCGGTACGTCGGCCGCTTTGGTGGATGGCTACCGTTATATGCCGATTTTGCCCGTACTGATCCCGCCGATAAATGCCACCAACTACCCAACTGCGATAACCCTTATTGCTGCCGCTTATTTAGCGGGTGATGCGGATGATCTCGTGACGCCAGAAGGCAGACTATTTGCGTCCCCAGTGCATACAATAAGCTATGATGGTAGTCCGTCCCTAGGCTATTACGGCCTTGGCCCCGATCTGCCTTTTCCCGGTTTGCATTTCCCACCACCTGAAGGTGGTGGCAATCCGCCATTCTGGGAAGTAAACTTCCAATTCAACGTCGTCCAAGTGCCCGAGCCTTCCGTGACCCTCCTGCTTGCGCCCGGCTTGCTTTATCTGTTCCTGCGCTGCCGTCAATCATCACGGAACAAACGAATTTGAAAGGGAACCCATTCAGCGCGTCTGATTGCTGCTCATCGTTGGCTGTGACGTGGCTGCTCGCTACCCCAACCCATCGCTGTACCGTCGTTCAGCGTCTGTACTTTACTCCTCGCTTTTTTCCGTCGCCGAAATTCTTCACGATGAAACTTGAGGCCAGGCCAGGCTTTGCACAGTCAAATTTCAACTGCCGTCAGGATGCTAAACGCAATGCCGGTCGTTTCTTTTTTGCCAGCCGGTAAAAATCCAGCCAGCAGCGGCCCCGCTCGCGCCGGTTGAAGAATAAAATCTCAGACCCGAATCCGCTTGAAACAGGCCGAATTTCCTCAGAATTACGGGCCGTTGCGGAAAAACGGGGCCGGAAAATCTTTCGTCGCATCAGGCTGGCTTCGTCCCTGCTAGGCAGTAGCATGACCCTGCGCCGGTAGCCGTGCCGCGCGCAACCCGAACCCTGAGCTATGCGTTTTGACAACTACGACGTCGGCGGCTTTTACGACGAAATGTTCGCCGCAGCCAACTGCCCGCGCGCCTGCGCGCGCCGGTTGCTGGACACTCTGGCCACGTTTCCCGCCGGCGAAATCCACAGCCGCCAGCACGCCGCCGAGCGCCTGCTTCTCCAGATGGGCATCACCTTCAACGTCTATGGGGAACAGGCTGGGGTCGAAAAAATATTTCCCTTCGACATCCTCCCGCGGATCGTGTCCGCCGAGGAATGGGTGCGCATTGACCTGGGACTGAAGCAGCGCATCCGCGCGTTGAACCTGTTCATCAACGACATCTATCACGACCAGAAAATCCTCAAGGACGGCGTCGTTCCGCGCGAAATCATCCTGTCCGCCAAGTCCTACCGCCAGCAGTGCATTGGGTTTAATCCGCCGCGGGGCATCTGGTGCCACATCACCGGCACGGATCTGGTGCGCCACGGCGATGGTGAAATTTACGTGCTGGAGGACAACCTGCGCTGTCCCTCCGGCGTGTCTTACGTGCTGGAAAACCGCGAGGTGATGAAAAGTCTGTTTCCCGCCATCTTCGCCCGCTCCAAAATCCGGCCCGTGGCCGACTACCCTTTGAAACTCCGGGACATGCTTGAGCACCTGGCGCCGGAGCACATTCCCAGCCCGCGTGTGGTGTTGCTGACGCCCGGCATCTTCAACTCCGCCTACTTTGAGCACTCGTTCCTGGCGCAGCAGATGGGCATCGAACTGGTGGAAGGCCGCGATCTCGTCGTCCATGACGGCATCGTTTTGATGCGCACGACCAAGGGCTTTGAGCGCGTGGACGTGATCTACCGTCGGCTCGACGATGATTTTCTCGACCCCGAATGTTTCCGTCCCGACTCCATGCTGGGCGTGCCGGGTTTGATGGAAGCCTACAAGGCTGGGAACGTCGCGCTCGCCAACGCGCCCGGCACCGGCGTTGCCGACGACAAGGTCGTGTATGCCTACGTGCCGCGCATCGTGAAATACTATCTCGGCGAGGAAATTATTTTGCCCAACGTGCCGACCTACATTTGCGCCGAGGAGCAGGATTTGAAATACGTTTTGGAGAACATCGGCCAGCTCGTCGTCAAAGCCGCCAATGAATCCGGCGGCTACGGCATGTTGGTCGGCCCGCACTCCACGAAGGCCCAGCAGGCCGAATTCGCCGAGAAGGTGAAGGCCAATCCGCGCAACTACATCGCCCAGCCGACGCTGGCCCTGTCCCGCGTGCCGACCATTATCGGAGAACAATTCGAAGGCCGCCATGTGGATCTGCGGCCCTACATTCTGTGCGGCAAGGAGGTCTTCGTCATGCCCGGCGGATTGACGCGGGTGGCGCTCAAGTCCGGATCGCTGGTCGTCAATTCTTCACAGGGCGGTGGCAGCAAGGACACTTGGGTCTTGGCGGACGAGCCGGCGTCCGAAATCGAAACGGCCCCCGTTCCGGCATCAGGTTGATGCGCGCTCACACTACAAAATTATGTTAAGCCGAGTTGCGGAATCTGTTTACTGGATGAGCCGATATGTGGAACGGGCGGAGAATGTCGCCCGTTTCATCGGCGTCAACTTTCAACTCACCCTCGACAACCCGTCCCTGTCCGATCAGCAGTGGCTGCCGCTGGTCAACACGAGCGGCGATCACGAGGATTTTGCCAAGCGCTTCGGCACACCGACCCAGGAAAACGTCCTGCATTTTCTGATCACGGATCCCAAAAATCCCAACTCCATTCTCTCCTGCTTCCGGGCCGCGCGCGAAAACGCCCGAACCGTCCGCGAAATCATCTCCTCGGAAATGTGGCTGCAGCTGAACAAATTCTACCTGTTGATGAACGCCGCCGCGAACGACCGGCGGAGCCTGGAATCGCCGCAGGAACTGCTGGAGGAGGTCAAGCTGGCGAGTCATCTTTTCTCCGGCATCACCGACTCCACCATGACCCACGGGGAGGCCTGGAACTTTTGCCGCCTGGGCCGGCGGCTCGAACGCGCGGACAAGACCTCGCGCATTTTGGACGTGAAGTATTTCATCCTGCTCCGTTCGGCGGCGGACATCGGCACGCCCTTCGACGACATCCAGTGGGCCGCCGTGCTGCGCTCCGCCTCCGCGTTCGAGATGTATCGCAAGCGGCATGGGCGCATTTCGCCGCGCCGCGTCGTGGAGTTTCTGCTGCTGGACCGGGAGTTTCCCCGGGCGATTCAATACTGCCTGACGGGCGCGCGCGACTCGCTGCACGCCATTTCCGGCACGCCCCTGGGCACGTTCCGGCATCCGCCGGAAAAACTGGCCGGCCAGCTCTGCTCGGAGCTGGCCTTCGCGGAAGTGGACGAGATCATTGACGCGGGACTGCATGAATATCTGGACGAGCTGCAAGACAGCGTGAACCAGATCGGGGCCGGCATCCACGACACGTTTTTCGCCTTCAAGTCGCCCAAGCCGGTCAAACGCAAGGTCATCAAGGAAATGGTGCAATCCCAGTGACGCCTTGGTTACTCTGAGGGGGATGATGAAACGTAATGACATTTTGAATGCGAACGGGGTGGTTTCCGATGCCCACTTAATTTCCTACATCAACGTCAAACTCGCCCTGCTGGGTTCCCAGCCCGTGGCGGTTGACAACGCAGCCGAGTCCTCGGACATCGTTTCCATGCTGGCGGCGCAGTACCAGGAGAAAGACCGCCTGCTCGGGCAGTACCTGTGTCCCGCCGACCAGCGCATCCAGACTTTTCTCTACGACTATCTGCAAGATGTGCCGGTGACACGCCTGCCGTTGCGGACGTTCACGCTGGACCGCGCGGGCATGGCGCGGGTGCTGTCGCTGCCGGTGGATCGCGACGACTTTTCTTCCGACATCATCAACTCCTACCGCGTCAAACAAGGCGTGTTGCACAACCCGCGCAGCGACCGTCGCACCACGCAGGGGATTTTTCACGTCACCGAAGGCGGCCTGCCGATTCCCGACGACAAGCTGGGCGTGCCGAAAATCACCTTCGCCAAAATGCTGGCGCTC
This sequence comes from Verrucomicrobiota bacterium, assembly GCA_031423695.1. GTDB lineage: Bacteria > Verrucomicrobiota > Verrucomicrobiia > Limisphaerales > CAIQOK01 > CAIQOK01. Next base: position 41 of record JANPGB010000600.1, on the reverse strand, counting down.
GCGCTCAATCCGCCGCGCGAACTTTTGCGCCTGCCGTTCAC
>JANPGB010000599.1:0-8376 GCA_031423695.1 Verrucomicrobiota bacterium | reverse complement strand
AGATGGTGGCGGGGGCATTGACAAAAATGCCGGTGCCTACCGAAGTGGAAGCGTTGCCTTGGAAGATAACACTCGTGAGGGCTCCGCATGAACCGAATGTGCTGTTTCCAATGCTGTTGACGCCGTTGCCAATTATGACGTTAGTCAGGCCGCATTGCCAGAACGCTTGGTCTCCGATGCTGATGACGCTATTTGGTATCGTGACGCTGGTCAGGCTGCTGCAATACACGAAAGCAGCGGCCTCAATGCTGATGACGCTGTTTGGGATTGTGATGCTGGTCAGGCCGCTGCAAGATCCAAACACATTATTCCCAATGCTGGTGACGCTGTTGCCAATCGTGGCGTTGGTCGGGCTGTAGCAATTATAGAACGCATTGTCTCCAATGCTGGTGACGCTGTTCGGAATCGTGATGCCGGTCAGGCTGTTGCAATTATAGAACGCATGGTTTCCAATGTTGGTGACGCCGCTGCCAATCGTTGCGTTCGCCAAACCCCTGCACAGCGAAAACACATTGTCTTCAATACTGGTGACGCTGTTTGGGATCATTACGCTGGTCAGGCTGCTGCAATCCGAGAACGCGCTGCCCCCAATGGTGGTGACACTGTTGCCAATTATCACGTTAGTCAGGCTCGTGCATTCATAGAACGCGTTGACCCCAATGCTGATGACGCTGTTCGGGATGGTGACGCCGGTCAGGATGCCGCCGAGATTCTGGAACGCGCCATCGCCTATCCGGGAGACGGGCAAGCCGGTGATGGTGCTTGGAATGGTGACATTGCCGCCACCGCCCAGGTATAGGTTGATGGTGATGGTGTTATCGCCGTTTGTTGAGTAACTGTATTGAGCCTCCGCCACCGCCGGAACCAGCCCCAGCAAGGTCAGCAAGAATGCTTTGTTGAGAGATTGCTTAATGGATGAGCGCATACAGGTTTCCTCGTTTTTTTGGGGGGGAGGCTGCAATCTGTGGAAGGATAAAAACTTCCCCGGTGTCCCGCCGCTGCGCGACAAATGGATGTTTGCCTGCCCCCTGTGTTCATGGTGCTATTAGCCGCCTCAAGCCGTCGAATGTCAATCTTGTTCGCCAAGGCCGCAACCCGAGGAGGTGGGGGTCGGCGCGCTTGCGCCGGCCCAGCGCCGCGCAGAGCGGCGCAACGGCTGAGGTAAGCGTGTCGTTCCTGCCCCGTATTCCGGCCCTGAACGGGCCGGTGGTTCGGCGCAAGCGCGCCGAACTCCACCTGCCCACATTGCCCGGCCCGGTTGGAAGACTGGCGGCGCCACCGTATCCGCCTTCAGGCCTGCTTGACGCGGGCGCTGATGATTTCCGCCGCCTCCCGCGCGCCGTCAATCTCGAAGACCGGCGGCCGGGGTTTCAAACCGGTCCAAGCGTTCTGCTGGTGCATCGTCATCAGTTGATCCAGCACGTCGGCTTCGGTCGCGACAAATCCCAGCCCGAGTTCGCTGACGAGGCGCGCGTTGACAAACTGCTCGGCATGGCCCGGCACCGGCACGACGAACACGGGCTTGCCCAGCACGAACGCCTCGGACACGGCCGAGTAGCCGGCGTTGATCACCAGCGCGTCGGCCTGGGCCAGCAGTTGCGTGTTGTCCATGAGGCGGCCGTGAAAGATCACGTTGCCGCGCGATTCGCCCGGTCGGCCCACGACGTGAATCTTGAAGGGGAACTCATGCTCCGCAAAGTGGATGTGCGAGGCATGGACGGAACCGCTCAGCATGAACACCACGTTCCGCAATTCGCGCGGCGCGGGAAAACTTTTGGCGCTCGCCCGCGCATTGGCGATCACGGCGCGGCGCGCGATCAGCCCGATGCGCTTGAACTTGGGATGGCGCGTGGGGGTGCGCAGCGGAAAAGGACTCAGCACCAGGTCGCAATAATGCCGGTGGAACAGGTAGTCGGAGAATTCCACAAACCAGAAATGGCTGCGCACGCCGGGCACGCTCCGCTGTTTCAAGTATTCGCTGACCACGATCTCGGAGGTGTTCAGGCCGATGACGGGGATGCCGCGCCGGCGGAACGGCGCGATGCTGTATTCGGAATCAATGACCGCGATGTCGGGCCGGATTTTTTCGAGCAGGGCCTCGAGCTGCCCCTTTTTTCTCCGGGCGATGGCCGCCAGCTTCCCGATGGACTTGAGCGTGGACCAGCCGCTGATGCCGCCGTTGCTGCCGGAGTAGTAGAAGCAGTCCGTGGGCGTGAGCGACGCGATGCCGGGCTTGTCCTTGAAGAAGGCCAGGCCGTTGCCGGAGGTGAGCACATGAATCTGAAACCCGGCCTCGATCAGATATTCCATCACGGCATAGCAGCGCGTGCTGTTGCCCATGCCCAGACCATTGATGACGAAGAGACAACTGCGACTCATACAGGCAGGGAACAGGGAAGTCTTGACAGACGCAACAGTTAAGTGGACAAGGTCGCGGCGGTTTCCCTCGGTTGCTTATGATCATTTGCGCGGACGATTACGGCCTCAGTGACGACATTGACCAGGCGATTCTGGAACTCTGCGGTTTGCGGCGGCTGAGTGCCGTCTCCTGCCTGGTGGCGCTGGAGCGCTGCGATGCGGCACTGCTCGCGAAATTGCTGCGGCATCAGGACGCCGTGGATGTGGGGCTGCATCTTGCCTTCGCGGATGAAACCCTGCCGCGGCCGGCCGGCGCGGCCGCGGGAAGTTCGCCGCCGTACTTCGCGGCCCACGGACCTTACCTCCGCCGCGCCTTGTCGGGCCGCGTTTTGGCCCGCGAAATCTTCCAACAAGTCTCGGCTCAGTACGAACTGTTTCTCCAAAAATGCGGCCGGCGGCCTGATTTCATTGACGGCCATCTGCACACGCACCAACTGCCTCGCGTGCGGGAAGGGCTGATTGACTTTGTGCTGAGCCTGCCCGCCAGCCACCAGCCGTACCTCCGCAACACGCACGGCCCGCTGCGAAAGGTCTGGCGCGCGCGGGTGCCGTGGATCAAGGCCGCATTCATCGGCGCGTTCGGCAGGCGGATGCGGGCGCGGCTGAAGGCGGCGCAGCTGCGGACCAATGCCGGCTTCACGGGGATTTATGACTTCCGCGACTGGCGGCGCTATCCGGAATATTTCCCGCGCTTCGCCGCCGCGCTGCCCGATCCCAACGGCATGCTGGTCGTGCATCCCGGCGGCCGCGAAGACTGGCGGCGACAGGAGTTCACCACGCTGCGGGAGTTTCCGTTTGCGCCCGGCACACCCAATCGTTTCCAACCCCGGGATGCCAGCGTGGCCGTGACTTAGGCGCGTGCTGCCGGCCGGTTTGTAGCTGATGGAATGGACGCGCCCGCGCTCATGATGGACGCCCCTTGCTTTTCCGTCAGCACCCTCACCCCGACGAGCATCATGGCGATCAGGCTCAACACCGGCAGGCCGAGATCGCGCAACCAGGGTCCGAGGCTCGGCATCCGCGCCAGAATGTCGATGGTCATGAAAACAATCAGCGTCGCCCGCACCGTGGAGACGGTCCCGCGCCGCGCTCCCTCGTCCAGCCCGTGATCAATCAGCGCGGCAATGAGCGGCAACAGCCCCAGATAATAAAAGTTGTGAACGATCGGCGACACCACGAACGCGAGGCCGATCAGCAGACCGCCGATGAGCAGCAATTCCCGCGGGGTGTCGCGCCGGCGCCAGCCGCACGCCACGCCGAGGCCCGCCAGCATCAGCGTCCCGATGGCATAGACCGCGTAACGCTCCCACGCCGCGGCTTCCGGTGGCCGCGCCGTTCGGGGCACGTCGTGAAACCGCCAGTTGTGAACGAAGACCAGCAGCGACTGATTGTCGGTCGCGCTCATGCCGGTCAGTTCGCGCGCCCGCGAGGTGTCGCTGCCATGCCCCAGCGCCGGCTTGGCGAGGACTTCGCCCCAAAGCTGATAGAGTTCAACCGTGCGCTTCGGGCCCAGCGTCGCCACCGGGAGAATCAACAATGCCAGCGCCAGCCCGGCGACCACGCCGGCGGCCATTCCCCAGCGGCGTCGCCATAGCGGATACAGCAGCAGGAAAGGCGGAAACAGTTTCACCGTGGCGGGGAAGGAGAGGCAGATGCCTGCGGAGAATTCGCGGGCGGTGGCGGTCAGATAAAGTCCCAGCGCAATGGCCGCCAGCATGAGCACGTCCACCTGGCCGCGCGACAGCTCAGTGCCGAGCGACACCGCGCACACCAGCAGCGGCCAGGTGCGACGCACCCACCAGCGACGCCGTTCGCCTGGCGACACAGGCGGCGGCACCCGCAGGGACGTGCCTTCCAGGACGCAGGCCAGCGCGTGCGCGGAAAAAGCAATCAAGCCCACGCTGATCCCATACCACGCCGCCACGATCCAGAAGAAACGCAGGTTCTCCTCATGCAGTCCGTAAAACCGCTTTCCCGGCGGGTCAATCGGATACCCCCACGGGGTGTTGGCCGCGGTGCGCGGCTCGCCCGGGGCCAGGAGGGTCAGTCGCGCCGGCGTGGGATGGGCGAAGGGCGCGAACAGAATGGCCAGCGCCGGCGGATATTGGTAGTGCCAGCCGTGCCAGTCGGTGACCGTGTAGAGGTTGTTCGTGCCGCGCACCGCACCGGCGGCGCAGGCGAACACGCCCAGATCGGTCATCGGGGTGCGACGCAGCGCGGTGCGCACCTCCAGGTTGATGCCAAACCCCAGGACCGCGCAAAGCGCCACGGTCAGGCCGATGCGTTCACCGCGACGGAAACGCCAGCCGCCAGGCATCCCAAATTTCGATTCCGATGTTGAACCTGGCGGGCGGGCGGGTGGATTTGTTCTTTCCATGCCGCGATTTACCAAACCCGGCGGCGCGCGTCGATGCCCTTCCCCCTGAAACTTGCCACGGGCCGGGTGGGTGCTAATTGCCCGCGATAAACATTAGTTGACTTAGTGGGCTGGAATCCCTATGCCATTGCCTTATGCAAATCGAAAGCCTGAAAGTTTTCTGCGACCTCGCGGAAACCGAGAGTTTCACCAAGGCGGCTCAGGTCAACGGCGTGACCCAGTCCGCGGTCAGCCAACAGATCAGCTCGCTGGAGCGCACCTTCAAATCCCTGCTCATCGAGCGCAGCAAAAAAAAGTTCCGGCTCACCCGTGAGGGGCAGGTGCTGTACGACTTCAGCAAGCAGATCATCCAGACCTACGACACCCTGAACAACAAGCTGCAGGAGATCAAAGACATCATCTCCGGCACGATCCGCGTGGCGACCATCTACAGCATCGGGTTGCACGATCTGCCGCCCTACATGAAGAAGTTTTTGAAACATTATCCCACCGTCAACATCCACGTCGAATACCGGCGTTCAAACCAGGTGTATGAATACGTGCTGGGCAACGTGGTGGACCTGGGGCTGGTGGCGTATCCCACCAAGGATGCCAAACTCGAAACCGTCGCCCTGCGCCGGGATCCCCTCGTGCTGATCTGCCATCCGCAGCATCCGTTCGCAAAATTGAAAAGCACGAAACTCAAAACCATCGCCGGCCAGAAATTTGTCGGCTTCGAGCCGGACATCCCCACGCGCAAGGCGCTGGACAAGATTTTGAAGGAGCACGACGTCGCGGTGAACACGGTCATGGAGTTTGACAACATCGAAACCGTGAAACGGGCCGTGGAAATAGATGCGGGTGTCTCCATCGTCCCGGAAAGCACCATCGCGCAGGAGGTTTCCAAGCAGACCCTGGCCGCCATGAAACTGGAGGACGGGGATTTCTTCCGCCCGCTCGCGGTGATTTACAAGAAGAACAAGGTGCTCTCGCCCGCCATGAAACAATTCATCGCCGTGCTGAAGGAAGCACAATGAAATGACGAAGGACGAATGAGCGGGCGAGGCCGGGATTCGCCCGGCCCTATTCGTCATCCAGGATTTACTTCAGGTTTTTCGGGTTGAGCGGCTTCAAATCCTTCGGCACGAACAGCCCGTCCTTGCGGATCAGCTCGCCGTCAAACCAGATTTCGCCCCCGCCCCATTCCGGACGCTGGATCAGCACCATGTCTCAGTGGATCGCGCTCTTGTTCCCGTTGCCGCAGTCCTCATACGCCTGGCCCGGCGTGAAGTGCAGGGATCCGGCGATCTTCTCGTCGAACAAAATGTCGCACATCGGATTCACGATGTAGGGATTGAAGCCGATGGCAAACTCACCGACGTAGCGGGCGCCGGCGTCCGTGTCCAGAATTTCGTTCAGCCGCTTGGTGTTGTCCGCGGTCGCGCCGATGATTTTGCCGTCCTTGAATTCGAGCCGGACGTTTTCAAACTTCGTGCCGGAATAAAGCGTCGGCGTGTTGTATTGGATCACGCCGTTGACGGAATTTTTCACCGGGCAGGAAAACACCTCGCCATCCGGGATGTTCCGGGTGCCCTCGCACTTCTTCGCGCCAATGCCCTTGATGCTGAACTTCAGATCGGTGCCGGGCGCCTTCAGGTGAACGTGGTCGGCCTTCTTCATCCGGCGCTCCAGCGGGATCATCGCCCAGGCCATCTTCGGATAGTTCATCGTGCAGACCTCGAAAAAGAAATTCTCGAACGCCTCGGTGCTCATGCCCGCCGCCTGGGCCATGCTCGGCGTCGGCCAGCGCAGCAGGCACCAGTTGGTCTTGTTCACGCGGTAATTCAGCACCGGCCGGATCACGCGCGAATACATCGCCATGCGGTCGTTGGGCACGTCGGCATTTTCGCTGGCGTTCTCGCTGCCGCGCACGACGATGTAGGCCTGCATCCGTTTCATGCGGAACAGCTCGATGTCCCGGGTTTGCGCCGCCTGCGCCTCGCTGATGTCGCGCAGCAACTCGCGGCCGATGCGCGTGTGGCGGGTTTCAACGAACGGGATTCCGCCTGCCGCGCGGACGGCGCGGATCAGTTCGATGACGAACTCGTCCGGCGCATCCACCATGTCCAGCAGGACACGGTCGCCCTTCTTGAGCGCGGTGGAATAGTTGACGAGCAGGCTGGCCAGTTTGGGATAACGCGGGTCGGTCATAAATTCTGGAGAGACTAGAACGCCCCGCGAAAAGAATCAAACACGCAAAGACCTGCGATTCCAGTCACGTTCTATCATGCTTATTTCCCCTTCCCCGTCACCAAAACGATGCCCTGACCCGGACGCAGACCGTACTCAAACGGCGTGGGCAGGTAGTCGAGTGAAAACTCCGGCGAGACGTCCGTCAGCGGGCCGGGTGCCTGCACGTATTGGTAGAGATTACTCGTGTAAAAATGCTGTTTGTTATGCGGATCCTTGTTGAGAATAATGAGCGCCTCCTGCTTGGCGTTCAATGAACCCTTCCACAGCAGCAGAATGTTTGGATTGTCGGTCGGCAGGATTTCCGTGGGCGCATCCTCGAGGAATACCGGGTTCTCCGCCTTCGCCCGGTTGACATTCTTGATGAAGGCAGTCAGGTCAACATTCGTCGTTTCCCAGTCGGTCGGTCGGGTGTCCGCGACATGCAGGCGCCGGCAAAACCCAAACTCGAAGCCGATGGGAATCATCACGCCCGCCGAATACAGCGCGCTGAACAGATAATTCCGTTTCAGCGCGTCCACGTTGCCGTGCAGCTCCTCGGCCAGCCGCGGCGTGTCGTGGCTTTCGGGAAAGCTGACCGAGTTGGCCGTCTCGCGCGTGAGGTCGTATTGCTCGATCAGCCACGGGCTGGAAAAATCCCACCACTTGGAGCTGTTGAAAATATATTCAAACCCCGCCTTCGCCGTCTGCGCGGTTTCCAGCGGCGAACAGCCAAGCGTCTCCGCGAGGAACACCACCTCGGGATGTTTGCTTTTGGTTTCACGGATGAGCCGGCGCCAGAATTTTTCCGGCACCTGATACGCCGCGTCGCAGCGAAATCCCTGGATGCCGAGGTCCACCAGGAATTCCACGACCTGCGACAGGTATTTGAACAAGCCTTCCTCGTCCCTGCTCTTCTTGTGGTCAAACTGTGCGAGGTCTTTCCACACGACGATCTTCTTGCCCTCCTGACACGACGGATGCACCACCTTGCCGTTTTCGCGCCGGAACCAGTTTGGATGCTCGGTGAGCAGCTCCGAATCAAACGCGCAATGGCTCACGACCAGGTCCACCATCAGCTTCAGCCCCAGCGCCTCGGCCTGCGCAGCCATCCGCTTGAACTGGGCCGGCCCCTTCTGGGGATTGGCTTCCTCCACGAACAGCGGGTTCAAACGAAAATAATCTTTGATGGAATACAGACTGCCGGAGTAACCGGGATACTGAATTGGATTGATGAACACCCAGTCGAAGCCCAGGTCTGCCGCACGGGTCAAATGCGTTTCCCAGTCGGCAAACCGTCCGGTGAGGAGCGGAAACAAATTGTAGATGATCATAATCAGCGTGGTCGTGGCGGCGGCTCGGCAGAGCGCCGC
>JANPGB010000598.1:0-13670 GCA_031423695.1 Verrucomicrobiota bacterium | reverse complement strand
TACTGAGGCCGCGTTCGATCGGCGGAGGCGCGCGGGTTTCAGCCCGCGTAAACGTCCGTCGCCGGACCGCGCATGAAATGCCCGGCCCCTGACCGTTGATGCGTTGAAGCGGCGTGAACGCCGCGCGCCGCGTACGACACTCTATTCTACAAGCCGCAACAAGGCCGCGCGCAGCTTGATCAACCGGCCGGCGTCAATTCTTTGATGAGTTGCAAAACTTTGGCAACCGCGTCCTCCGGCTTCGTCGCCAGCATCGCCCCGGCGCGCGGCTTGATTTCCACCTCGCCTTTGGCCAGGGATTTTTCGCCGATGCCGATGCGGATGGGGAAGCCGACCAGTTCGGAATCCTTGAACTTGAAACCGGGACGTTCATCGCGGTCGTCAAGGATCACGTCCACGCCTTGCGCGGTGAGTTCGGCGTAAAGTTTCTCCGCGAGCTGTATCACCGGACTTTCCGGCGCGATGGCCAGTGGCGTGATGCAAACAGTGTACGGCGCGACGCTCATTGGCCAGACAATGCCGTCCTTGTCGTTGCTCTGTTCGATGATGGCCTGGAGCGTGCGCGTGACGCCGATGCCATAGCAGCCCATGACGCACGGTTTGCGCGAGCCGTCCTCGGCGAGGAAGGTGGCATTGAGGGCCTCGCTGTACTTCGTGCCGAGCTTGAAGACGTGGCCGACCTCGATGGCGCGGCGGATTTTCAAGGGCTTGGCGCACTTGCCGCACGGTTCGCCGGCGCTGACGGTGCGCAGGTCGGTCCATTGAGTCACCTTGATGTCGCTTTCGATGGAGACGCTCTTGAAATGAAAGCCATCCTCATTCGCACCCGTGGTCATGTCGTTTGCTCCGCGCAAACGCTCGTCGGCATAGACGGGGAATTTCGTGACGCCGATCGCGCCCAGGCTGCCCGGATGCGCGCCGAGGGCGGTGAAGATTTCCTCGGCGGTCGCTGCCCGGAAAATTGTGGTGCCAATCACGCCCGCCAGCTTGGCTTCGTTCAACTGATCATCGCCGCGAATCAAGACCAGGATCGTCTTGCTGTCCGCCGTATAGACTAGCGTCTTGATCTGGCGGTTGGCCGGAACTTTGTAGGGTTCCTTGCTCAGCGCTTCGATGGTGACGACGCCAGGCGTGGCGAACTTCTCAATCGCCGCTCCGACTTCACGCGCAGCGGTCTTGGGAATGCCGCTCGTGGCTTTCTCGATGTTCGCCGCATAACCGCAGGCTTCGCAGAAGACCACATCGTTCTCGCCGGTCTCGGCGGGGACCATGTACTCATGGGAGTGTTTGCCTCCGATGACGCCGGTGTCGGCTTCGACGGGGAAATTCTGGACGCCGCAACGGTTGAAGATGCGCCGGTAGGCATCGAACATCTTCTGGTAGCTGGCCATCGCGCCTTCGTCCGTGGTGTCGAACGAATAGGCGTCCTTCATGATGAACTCCTTGGCGCGCATCAGGCCGAAGCGCGGGCGGATTTCATCGCGGAACTTGACGCTGATCTGGTAGAAATTTTTCGGCAGCTGGCGGTAGGAATTGATCTCGCCCGCTGCCAGCGTGGTGATGACCTCCTCGGCGGTCGGGCTGAGAAACCATTGGCGGCCGGAGCTGTCCCGGACCTTGAACAGCACGTCCTTGGCGGTTTCGGCGCGGCCGCTCTGCTCCCAGATTTCCGTCGGCTGCAACGCGGGCATGAGCACCTCGACCGCTTCCGCGCGGTTCATTTCTTCGCGGATGATCTGCTCAACCTTGCGCAGCGCGCGGAGGCCCAGCGGGAGAAAAGTGTAAACGCCGCCCGCGAGTTTGCGGATCAGGCCGGCGCGCAGCAGCAGCTTGTGCGACGCGATTTCCGCGTCGGCGGGAATTTCCTTCAAGGTCGGAATCAGAGTCTTGGTCCATTTCATGTTTGTGGAGCATAAACGAAAGGCGGGCGCGACTTGAAGTTTTTTCGGTGGGCGGAGACATCGTCCGACTGCTGCCAGCGGATATTTTTGTTTGACTATTGACCGGGCCGCTGGCTTTTTCGCCACCGGAACGAAAATCAATTATGAAGAAATCAATCACACGTCTGGGGGTGGCCGGTGCAATCTTGCTGTGCGTCCTGCCGGTGCGGGCGCAGAATCTCAAGTTAGAATCCGGCTCGCTGGAATTTCTCAAGGGCGAAAAATGCCTCAACCTCGAATATGTCTATGACGGGTTGACGGTGGGCAAGTTGCCCGAACAGGCGTACATCGACACGAAGGTCGCGGAAATGAACAAGAAAGAAGCAGGCAAGGGCGACCAGTGGCTCGTCCAGTGGAAAGGCGACCGCGAGCGGCGTTTTCAGCCCAAGTTTGAAGAATTGTTGAACAAACAGTTCACGGAAAGAAAGGTGGTGCTGCAGGCGGGCAAGAATCCCGACGCGAAGTACACCCTGCTTCTGAAGACAACCATGCTCGAACCCGGTTTCAATGTGGCCATCATGCGCCGGCCCGCGGGCGTCAGCACCGAGGTGACGATTTTTGAAACCAAGAATCGCAGCAAGCCCCTGGCACAGATCACGATTCTCGACGCACCCGGCCAGGACGCGATGGGTTACGATTTTGACACCGGCTATCGGTTGCAGGAGGGTTTTGCCAAGACGGGCAAGGAGCTGGGAAAATTTTTGTGCAAGAAGGCGCTGTTGAAATAAGACCGGCGTCCCCGGTTGATTTGTGAGCCCACGGCGTCAGGCCGCGGGCTTTAATTTCAATACCGCCGCCGTGTTTCCACGCTGCATTTTGATTTCGACTTCGCGCCTCGCGGCGTTCAAGCTGGCCGTGACAACCCAATCGTACCATGCCCATCAAACTGACTTTTCACGGTGCCGCCGGCACGGTCACCGGCTCCGCTTACCTTCTGCAAACCAGCCGCGCCACCGTGCTGGTGGACTTCGGCATGTTCCAGGGATTCAACCTCCCGGAGGATCTCAACCGCATGCCGTCCGGACTTGATCTGGGAAAACTCAATGCCGTAATCCTCACGCACGCGCACTTGGATCACACGGGCCGGCTGCCGTTGCTCGCCAAGCATGGTTATCGCGGACCGATCTATTGCACGGAGCCGACCATCCCCCTCACCGCACTCATCCTGCGCGACTCGGCGCATTTGCAGGCGATGGACCTGGAACGCGCCAATCGCAAACACCAGCGCGCTGGGGAACTCCCCGCCGAGCCGCTCTATACCGCCGAGCAAGTCGAACAAGTGCTGCAACTGTTCAAGCCGGTGCCGTACGACGCACCGCAGGAAGTCGCGCCCGGCATTCGCGCGCGATGGGTCGAAGCCGGGCACATGCTCGGCTCCGCCAGTCTCCAAGTGTGCGTGCAGGAGGACAGCCGCACGAAGACGATTGTTTTCTCCGGGGATGTCGGCCCGAAAGGGGCGCCGATCCTCAAAGACGCTGTCGGCTTCGAGAAGGCGGACGTGGTGGTCATGGAATCCACCTACGGCGACCGCGACCACAAGCCGCTGCAGGAAACCGTGAACGAATTTGAGGCCATCGTGAAAAAAGCGGTGGAGCGCAAAAGCAAAATCCTCGTGCCGGTGTTCGCCGTGGGCCGGACGCAACTGTTGCTCTACCTGCTGGCGCAGATGTTCCGCCACCGAGTTGTGCCGAAGTTCCCCATCTTCCTCGACAGCCCGATGGCCATTGAAGCCACCAAGATTTATTGGGAGCACCTCGATCTCTTCGACGCGGAATTCAAGGCGCTCAACCGCGAGCGTCCGTTGATGGAGGATTTGAACACCGTCAAGCCCACGCCCACTGCGCAGGATTCCATGGCGTTGAACTCGCTGCCCGGCCCGTGCCTGATCATGGCCGGCTCGGGCATGTGCAACGGCGGCCGGATCCTGCATCACCTCAAGGAAAACCTCTGGCGCCCGGAAGCCTGCGTGCTGATCGTCGGCTACCAGGGCGAAGGCTCGCTGGGGCGCCGGCTCGTGGACGGCGAGAAGGTGGTTTCAATCTTCGGCGAAAAAATTGCGGTGAAGGCCGGGGTCCACACGTTGAATGGCTTCAGTGCGCACGCCGGGCAGAGCGAACTGCTCCAGTGGTTTGGCCATCTCGCGCCGGTGCGTCCACGCGTGTTCCTGACCCACGGTGAAGCGCGCGGGCGCGAGCCGCTGGCCAAGCTGATCCAGGAACGCTACTCGCTCCGGGCGGAACTGCCGGAACTCGGTAACTCCGCAAGTCTTTGAGCAAACCGTGGCGGCGTCCCGGCAGAACGCCGCACGCTTTGGGAAACTGCATCCTCCCGCTTTGTTCCGAATGCCGCTGCGCCACTTGGCTCTCCGACCCTGCTTGCCATTGATGAAACCCGGTTGGGGTTTGGTTCCTTCTGGCGGTTGACCCAGCGTAGCTCGGTCCGCGCCGGACGGGCAACTTCGCAACCGCTTTGCTGGAGGACGCAACTCCCTTGGGGCTGCCGAAACTTGTCAGTCCGGTGTAGTCAGGCAGCTTCCAATTATTTTCAGATCGAGAAAAATACTTGCCGACGATTTCTGTTCGGCCACAATTCACGCCAGTTAATTCAACCAATTAAAAATTATGGGACGCATTTACAACAACATCGTCGAAACCGTCGGGCGCACGCCGCTCGTCAAACTGAACAAGGTCACCGCCGGTCTGCCCGCCACTGTCCTGTTGAAGTGCGAGTTTTTCAATCCGCTTGGCAGCGTCAAGGACCGCATCGGCATGGCCATGATTGAGGACGCCGAGCAGCGCGGCATCCTCAAGAAGGACACCACCATCATCGAGCCGACCAGCGGCAACACGGGCATCGCCCTCGCCTTCGTCGCGGCGGCCAAGGGTTACAAGATCATACTCACCATGCCGGAAACGATGTCGCTCGAACGCCGCACCTTGCTGGCGATGCTCGGCGCGAAACTCGTCCTCACGCCCGGCACCGAAGGCATGAAGGGCGCCATCGCCCGCGCGGAAGCGCTGGCCAAGGAAACGCCGAACTCCTGGATTCCGCAGCAGTTTGAAAACGCGGCCAACCCGGCCATCCACTCGAAGACCACGGCGGTGGAGCTTTGGGAAGACATGGACGGCAAGATTGACATTCTCGTCGCGGCGGTTGGCACCGGCGGCACTATCATCGGTTGCGTGGAAGCCATCAAGCCGAAGAAGGCGTCGTTCCAAGCCATCGCGGTGGAGCCGAAAGATTCACCCGTGATTTCACAGACCCTGGCCGGCCAGCCGGTCAAACCCGGTCCGCACAAAATTCAAGGCACTGGCGCGGGCTTTGTGCCGAAAAATCTGCATTTGAAAGATTCGTCGGGCAACCCGCAGATCGTCGAGTGCGTGCAGGTTAGCAACGACGACGCTTTTGCCATGGCCCGCCGGCTTGCGAAGGAAGAGGGGCTGTTGGTGGGCATTTCCACCGGCGCGAATGTCATCGCCGCGATTGAAGTCGCCAAGCGCCCCGAAAACAAAGGCAAGGTCATCGTGACGATCGCCTGCTCAACGGGTGAGCGTTACCTCAGCACTGCGCTGGCGGCGGATGCCCGCGCCGAAGTGGGCGGCTGAGTTTTTCTGTTCTCCATTTCAAGCGAGCCGGCGACGGCTCGCTTTTTTTGTGCCAGCATTGTAGCGGCAGGCATCCTGCCTGCCGTGGAGCCGGGCTTCCAGCCCTGCGGACAAACTCATGCCAACGCACGCCGCTGAATATTTTTGCAATCCTCGGCCAACCCAGCGTTTTTCCGGTCGGCAGGATGCCGGCCTCTACGTCGGGCAGGATGCCCGACACTACGGGCGTGACTTTGGACTTTGAACTTGGCGGGCGGCTGACTATAAACAGCGGGTGTCTGAACCGTTCGCCTTGCCCATCAATGCCAGCACGCGCTTTTGCGCGGTGTACGGGCATCCCATCAAACACTCCGCGTCGCCCTCGATGCAGAACGCCGGACTGGCTTCGCTCGGCCTGAACTGGCGCTACCTCGCGTTCGATGTCCGCCCGGAAGAATTGCGCACCGCGTTGCAGGGGGCCAAGACGATGCAGTTCGTGGGCGTGAACCTGACGGTTCCGCACAAACTTCTCGCGATGGAGATGGTGGACGTGCTGGACGAATCCGCCAAGAACTGGGGCGCGGTCAACACCATTCGTTTTGAAGGACGCGACAAAAGCGGGACGTGGTTGCCGTTGCATCAATTTGAAGACACGCCTCCGGACAAGGTTCGCTCCCAGGGTTTCAACACCGACGCGGATGCGATCACGCGGGCTTTGCGCGAGGATCTCGGCGTCGAACTGCGCGGGGCGCGGGTGCTCGTGCTGGGCGCGGGCGGGGCGGGGCGGGTGGCGGCGTTGAAACTCGCGGCGGAGAATGTGGGTGAACTTTTTCTGGTGAACCGCACGCCGTCCAAGGCCGGCTCGGTGGCGGCGGAAATCCGACGCCGGCATCTGAATGTGAAAGTGCATCTCGATTATCCCCGGGGCGAAGTGGATCTGACGATCAATGCGACCTCGCTGGGCCTGGTGGCGGACGATTCGCTGCCGCTGGATGCCCGACAGTTTTCCCTCCGCCAGACGCACGCCGTCTATGACATGATCTACCGCCCGTCCGAAACCCCGTTGCTGCGGGCCGCCCGGCTGGCGGGATGCAAGATTGCCAATGGCCTGGGTATGCTGCTGTATCAGGGCGCGAAGGCGCAGGAAATCTGGAGCGGGCAGCCCGCGCCGGTGGAAGTCATGCGCGCCGCGCTGAAAACCAACGTGTATGGGAATTGAGCCAATCTTCGATGCGAACGTCTGGGGGCGGGTGCCGTTTCATTTCTGGTCGCTGGCCTTTTTCGCGCTGGGCAGCATCGTGGGGAGTTTTCTCAACGTCTGCATCCATCGGATGCCGCTGGGGCAGAGCATCGTTTCGCCTCCGTCCCACTGTCCGCACTGCAAGTATTCCATCCCGTGGTGGCTGAACCTGCCGCTGTTCACCTGGCTGTACCTCGGCGGCAAATGCAAGAACTGCGGCGCACCCATTTCGATCCGCTATTTTCTGGTCGAGCTGCTGACCGGGCTGATGTTTTTGAGCTGCTGGCTTCGCTTTGGCGAATCGTCGCCGGTGCTGGCGCTGGTTTATTGCGTGTTCCTGGCCGGGCTGGTCGTGGCGACGTTCATTGACTTCGAGCATTACATCATCCCGGACGAAATCACCCTCGGCGGCATGGTCATTGGATTTTTCACCTCCTTCTTTTTGCCGGAACTCCACGGCGAAAACACGGTGATCGGCGGCATGTTCAAGAGCGCACTGGGCTTGGCGGTCGGGGCGGGGCTGATCTATTTCATCCTCCGCCTGGGCAAGCTGCTGTTCGGCCGCCAGAAAATTTCCCTGCCGACCGAGGCGAAAATTATTTTTAGCGAGAGCGCCGTGCATCTGCCGGACCAGGAAATTCCCTACGAAGAGATCTTCTACCGGCATTCAGACACCATCAAACTCCAGGCGCGCACGGTGGAATTGTGCGACCGCAGCTACCAAAATGTGCCGGTGCGACTGGGGCTGATTTCCAAGGTGCTGCGGATTGGCGAGGAGGAATTTAACCCTGAAGAGGTCCTCTACATGGAGGTGGCCGCGACTGAAATCGTGTTGCCGCGCGAAGCGATGGGCCTGGGCGACGTGAAATTCATGGGGGCCATCGGCGCGTTTCTCGGCTGGCAGGCGGTGATCTTCACCGTGGCGGTCAGCTCGGGCATCGGGGCCGTGGTGGGGTTGACCCTGATCGCGGTCGGCAAACGGGAGCGTTCCAAGTACCTGCCCTACGGCCCCTATCTCGCGGCGGCGGCGGCGCTCTGGATTTTCTTCGGGCCGGGCATCTGGCGGTTGGTTTTTGGTCAATGAAGATCAAAGGCGGGCGATAATACAACGCGATAGTCGAGAATTTCGCCGGCGGAAAAAGCCGAGGAGCAAGGTGCCGACGCCGAATAATGCCAAACCGCTTGGTTCTGGAATTGGCTGACTCGAGAAGGAGATGTTGTCCAACAATGTGATCCCGAAACCAGAAGACACAATGGCTTGGAACCGAAGCTCACCCGTCTGACCGCCCATAAATGCCGTAATATCTCCGCCATAGATGTTGTAATTGGGTGTGCTGCTCAATAGTGAAATGGGAACGTATTGGCCGGCGAATGTGACAGCCATCGGCTCCGTCGCATAGAATCTGACGGACTGGGCGGTGCTGGGCAGCGTGGCGGTTTGTCCGATGGCGGCGGTTAAAACTCCTCCAGGATTACTCGGTTGCAGCGCGACGCTATAACGGCCTTGCAAAACGGTGGTTGGCAGTCCTACAAATGGACCGCTAGTATCGTTTGTGTCGTGGATGGACACCAATGCAGAGCCAAGGCTGAATTCATTGTAAATGATGGTAGTTCTTGGATTTCCATCTAAATAGGCCATCCATCCCGGTATAGCATTCGATGCGATTACCTCATCAGGGTAGTAGGGACTCCCTGTGACAGGCACAATCGTCGCCCTTTCGAAGTTCAAGTTCGTAAATGACACTTGAGATATACCGGGCTGACTCGTAAAAAGCAAAATGGCGCTGATGCATGAAATGAGAGAAAGAGTTTTTTTCATAAAGTTAAATCCTATTTGCAGACAAATGGGTCGCCGACTGCTTGAAAAAATGGTGTTCTCCTAGAATTCCAAGCGCAGATTGCAAAGTTTTTTCGCGCTTCCCAAAGGCCAAAATAGATAAACGGGTCGTTAATATTCTGCGAGAATGGCTCATCCGTATGTGATACGGCACCAATTGGAGCAAAGGAATAATTTGTTCCACCGAAAGCAGTGGCCGAGAACCAGCGAGCGACGTTCCCTTGATCCGAGCAGTTGTTTGTCCACTGCCCGTTGAACGACTCAATGGTTTCTATGATCCACCAGCCACTGTTACCGTACCAACTGAGCCAATTTGTGTTGATGGGATAAATGCTTCCAAGTGCACTGTGCGCGCCATAAGAAAAATACCCTGAAACATTCGCCCCCTTCGTGATATGAACCGCCAAATTTGTTTGAAAATCATTACCGTTTGAATATACTATCGAAGCGGATGGGGTGACGCCTAGTACGCCAGACCGTGCGAGACCAGCAGCACCGTTGATTTGCGGACATTCGTCAAAATAGTAATTGGTATTTCCATATCCTCCTGCACTGGCACTGATAACGACTTTACCAAGAGAGTAGTTGGTACCGAAGTATTCCAGCTTGTCTATGTAGGCACGGCATCCGTTTGTGTCGTGAATGTTTAAATGCGTTACAAACGGATTATTGGGCATCGTTGAGTAAAGCTCGTAGCTGACGCTTTTATCAACCGGCGCACCGACGATGCAATGATAATCGTTCGCATTGGTCCATTCGTTGATTCGGGACGGAATATCGAGAAAAATAACCCAGAATTGAGGCCGTTTTGTTGGATTCGCGTTCAGCCAATTCAGAATCGGTTGACGGATGGTGTTGGTGAAATCCGCTCTCTTGACGCTTTCCAGCGGCGCACAGCCTATTGGAAGCACGTTCGCGCTGCTGATCATCGGGCGATGAGCGAGATAGTAGTCCTTCACCCAAATACTATCGGTGGAGTTTGTGTTGTAGATGAGCAGCAAATCCTTCGTCACGTCCACGGGGTATTGCGCGCGTGTAGAGAATGGCTGCGCCAAGGTGTGAGCGCCACCCGCCGCGATGAGCTTCACCGGCGGCAAGTTGGAAGGAACATTGGTTTGCCCCGCGCTGTTGTCGCCCCACGCCACCACCGCCCCGTCGTTTTTTAACGCCACACTATGCGCGTAACCCGCCGCCAGTGTCAGCACGTTGCTCAAGCCCGCCGGAACATTTGTAAGCGACCCCCATGCAACCACGGTTCCACTGTCTGCCAATGCCAGCGCATGAGAACCGCCGGCGGCAATCGCGACAACATTCGACAAGTTGGCGGGCAAGTTGGTCTGGCCGTAATCGTTCGCGCCCCACACCACAACAGTCGTGTTGCTCAATAGCGCCAGATGGAAATTCGTCCCCGAGGCAATGGCAATGATATTGGTCAAGCCTGCGGGGACGGGCGCGTTTGTCTGGCCCCATTGGATTACCGTGCCGTCCTTTTTCAGCGCGAGACTTTGTTGGCCTCCGGCGGAGATGGCGAGGATGTTGGTAGCAGCGGACGGCACATTGGTTTGATTAAAATCATTCCGCCCCCATGCGATGACCGTTCCATCCGCTTTCAACGCGAGGTTGTGCGCGGCACCCGCTGCCACGGCTGCTACGTTACTGAGACTCGCGGGCACATTGGTCTGGCCGCCGGCATTGCTGCCCCAGGCACTGACTCTGCCATCGTCCCTCACCCCGATGGAGTGATACTCGCCCGCTGCAATCGCTGTGAAATTGGATGCCACCGAAGGCTGGTAGGACACGTTTGTCTGGCCGAAGGTGTCCGCGCCCCAGGCCACAAGAGCGCTCGGCACCAGTAACAGCACCTGCCAGCTAATGTTCGTGCTGCCGGCGGCATTGGTGATGATCACCGTGTAGATTCCAGAGGCAAAACCCACGGAATTGTAATTTGAAAAAGTTGCTGAGGCCGAGGGGAGGTCCGTTCCATTCAGTTGCCATTGGTAGTGAACCGGGAACCCGGCAGATTGACCCGGCGCGGTTACGGTCACACTGAACGTCAAAAGATTCGGATAAATCACGACATAATTTGTGAGCAGTGTGAACGCTGTGATGACCGGCGGCGTGACAATGGTGAGCGTGGCATTTGAACTGGTGGTGGAGCCGTCGTTGTTGCTGAGTATTGCTGAATAGATTCCTTGTGCGGCAATGGTCACATTGGTCAGGGTCAAATTCGCATTGGTCGCGCCCGGGATGTTCACGCCGCCAATCTGCCATTGGTAGGTTGTTCCCGCAAGGACGAGGGCTTGTACACTGAACGTCACATTGGTTCCAGGCAGGACGATTTGACTGACTGGCTGTGTTACGATGATTGGAGTCAACGGCCTGCTCCGAATTGCCAAAGCGTGCCGCCAGCCTGCCCCAATTCCTGTTAGTTGATTCAACTGATAACCTGGCAGGCTTAAACCATTGCCCCACATCACCACCGTTCCATCGCTTTTCAACGCCATGCTGTAGTAAAGGCCGGCGGCTATCTCAACCACGTTGGAGAGTCCAGCCGGAACAGTGGATTGGCCTTCGTTAAAAAAGCTGGTGGCACCCCAAGCCGTCACGGTGCCATCGGCTTTGAGTGCAAGTGTGTGAAATGCGCCGGACACAATAGCCGTCACATTGCTTAAGCCCGCAGGCACGTTCGTTATACCCAAGCCACCAAAAATAATGTCATTCCAGTTATAGCCCCATACTGTCACGGTGCCGTTCGTCAACAGTGCAACCGAGTGATACCATCCCGCCGCGACCGCTTTTGCCGGCGGCAGGTTCGTCGGCACAAGAACCCACGAGTCGTCGGTGTAATAACCCCATGCCGTAACTGAACCATCACAATGCAGGGCCAGATCATGCTCAACACCCGCTGCGATTCCAATGACATTGGTCAGTCCTGACGGCACCGACACTGCCGGATATATGTTGTTGTTATTTGTGTCAACAGTCTGCCAGGAACCCCAGTTAGTCACCGTACCGTCGAAGCGAAGCGCCAAACCGTGGTACACGTTGGCAGCGATGGCAACTGCGTTGCTCAGGGTCGCTGGAACATTGGTTTGGCCGTGGCTGCCATCACCCCAAGCGACAACTCTTCCGTCGCTTCGTAGTGCAATGCTGAATCCGAGAGTGCCTGAATAATCATCTCCACCCGCCACAGCAACGGCATTTGTCAGTTCCAATGGGATCACTGACTGACCCGAAGCATTATCCCCCCACGGCACAATCATCGTAGGCGATACCGCACCCAGCGCATAGAACGCGGTGCCAGCCGGCTGGTTGGTCAAATAGACTGACGAGCAAGTGTAAACATTCTCAACCCATTTCCATTGCGGATTCGCAAGGTTCGTGGTCGTGAAAATTCCATACACCACGCCGTTCGTTCCGCCCGCGACCCCAAAGCTGACCACCATGCCTTCATTCGTTGTAATCGTCGCCGAGGCGTTTGTGAAATAAACCTGTCCGCCCGTCGCACAGGTGCAACTACAGGTGCAGCCAAGACTCAGCAGGCCTGATAAACCGCGCGCCGCCATGAGTCCAGTCAACGCCCCTTCGTCAGCCAACCACGCTTGTTCCACCGCGACCGTTTGCTCGTGCGCAACCCTCACCGGACTTGCCGCCATCGCTAGTTCTCCAGCCTGCCGCGCCGCCTGCACCTGACCAATCAAATCCAGCACGGCATTGCCTTGCCGGTCCAGCAGAGTCGCGGTGGTGATGCCGTGTTGAGCCTGCCACGAAGTGGGCTGGGGCAGAACGCCGCCGGTGGCGTCCACCAGAAATTGTCCAGAGCCGCCCAGCGAGAAAACCGGCAGGTTCGTTGAATCGAGATAGAATGGCGAGGGATAGGGGAGCAGTGCGCCAACATTTTGCACCCAAAAGGTTCCGCTGCACGGCAGTTCGGCGGGTGACACTTGAGACAATCCTCTGGCTTCCGCCGCAATCCGAACCATCGAATCGGGTGCCTCGGCCTGAGCAGCCGCCTCCGTTTGAGCGTGAACGACGAAATTTGAACTGATGAACAGAACCGCGATCAACTCCTTGATGGTTTTCATGCTGAGTTCCCCCATTTGTTTGCAGCAACTCGTTACTGAAATAAAAGGGCGCTTCGCGGTTTTCTAACGAGACCGTAGCCGAGCTACGCAGATTGTTTTGTGATTTGTTTTACATTCGTTTGGGACGATTGATTCACCTTCACTGACAAGAACGGTTCTACGCCAGGGTCAGCGGTTTGCCAAGAACATTTTCAAAAAATTACTCACCCAAACTTGCCGTAAGCATGACTGTAAAATACCGACGCAAGCGGTAGGGAGGAAATCTTTTGGATGTCTGCCTTGCTGAGAACCCCGCACCAGATTAGCCTTCGCGACGTTTTCTATGAGTGAAATCTTTGTCATCGGTCACCGCAATCCCGACACGGACGCGATCTGCTCGGCCATCGGCTACGCGGAGTTCAAACGCCGCACCGGCATGGCCGAGGCCGTGGCGGCCCGCTGCGGCGACACCAACGACCGGATTGATTTCGTCCTGAACACTTTTGGCGTGCCTGCTCCGAGATTCGTCGCCGATGTGTCGCTGAAAGTCGCCGACGTGATGCAGCGCAAAATCCTGAGTGTGACGCCGGACGCGACCGCCGCGCAGGCCTTGCATCTCATGGACGAGCGCAATATCCGCATCCTGCCCGTGCTCGACAAGGAACGGCGCTGCCACGGCCTGCTCTCGCTCTTCAAACTGAGCAAATTTCTGTTTCCCTCCTCCAACCGGTTGGTGGATTCGCGCCGCGTGCTGTCCTCGCTCGCGAACCTGGCGCAGACTTTGCACGGCGAACTGCTGGTCTCCTTCGAAACGAAGCGCGAGGAGGATTTGATCATGGTCATCGGCGCGATGAGTCCCGAATCCTTCGCCGCGCGGGTGGAGACATTTCTGCGGGAAAAACTGTGCGTCATCGTCGGCGACCGGCAGGACATCCAGGAGACGGCCATCAAGGAAAGCGTCCGCGTCATCATCTTCAATCCGCCGGTGACGATGACCACGCGGAC